>CAZXWR010000062.1:0-15548 GCA_964644325.1 uncultured bacterium | reverse complement strand
CATCTGACATAATCATGCCAGTGTAGCCGCGGTGAAGCAGCTTAAACAGATGGTTCTGAGACTGAGCATTTTTGCGGAAATCGCGGATAGCAAACTTAGAGAGCGCCGCATACTGCACCCCATTTTCTTCCTCACCGCACTCACCCAATGTCCGACCGTCAAAGCCAACAATGGCCGAATGTCCGAAGTAGCTATACACCCCATCAAATCCAGCGGCATTCGCAACCGCAACGTACGTGTTATTCATCCAGGCCATTGCCTTAGAAACCATAATCTGCTGCTCTTTTGCCGGGTACATGTAGCCCTGGCACCGCACAATCAACTCAGCCCCTTTCATGGCACAATCGCGCCAGATTTCCGGGTAGTTCCCATCGTCACAAATAATTAAACTAATTTTTAACCCCTTCGGCCCTTCAGAAACGTAGGTGCATCCGCCTGGATACCAGCCTTCAATAGGGCACCAAGGCATAATTTTGCGGTACTTCTGAACGATTTCTCCCTGGTCGCTCATCAGGATGAGGGTGTTATAGGGAACCTTGTGGGGATGGGCTTCATGCTTTTCACCCGTCAAGGAAAATACGCCCCAGGTCTTGTTTCTAATACAGGCCTCAGCAAAAATCTCGGTTTCTGGGCCTGGGATATCTGAGGCGGTATCCATCATTTCCTGATGGTCGTACATAATTCCATGGGTCGAGTACTCAGGGAAAATGACTAAATCCATGCCCGGTAGTCCGACTTTCATCCCATCGATCATCGTGGCAATTTTCTGGCAATTTTCAATTACCTCCTCCTTGGTGTGCAGTCGAGGCATCTTATAGTTTACGACCGCTACACCTACCGCATCATTGCTGGATGAAATATCACCGTGGTAAGACATAGTTGAACTCCAAAGAAATGAATTTATGATGGTTTTCTTGTGTTTCTAGATTATGTGAAGGGCGGACTTACATTCTTTTCACTCTGCGGAGAGACTTTACTCTCCACTGTTAAGTCGCCAACGGTCAATCTCTGATAAACTCCCAGAACTGAACGATGAAACGATGAACAGTATTTGCCAACCTTCGCGGTCAGGCATGAAATTTAACCTGCACTGGTGATCATTTCACTTAAATCTACGTCAAACAATAGTGAAATGATCAATAAAATTGATCCTAAGTTTTTGGTAACCGTCCCTGGAACTCATATTGAGCTTAGTGTTCAACGAGTTTAATAGGGTTTCAGCTTCTACTTTGAGCGGTCTTTAGACCTGAAATGGCTGAAACAACCAATCTTCGTCAGATGCCAGGGACAGTTACAGTTTTTGAATGCTCCTTGCAAGTTTGAAAGCATTAAGTTTATTAATTTATTATTTTTAAGCTATGGCAATCAAAAAGCTTTACTGAATTAGAAACTGAATTTATTGTTTCTAAATATTAAGCAATGATACGAAGGTAATTTGTATATTTCTTTACCAAATTGGTTAATTGCTCAACGATTTGATTGTCTGTGTATCAGGGGCTGGAGCTGGGGTCGAGAACGGGTGACTGATCCTGCTGGGTCGTCGAACGCTGTGTCTTGTCGATCAATCCTGCCGGTAGTTTCTAGTGGGTCGCCTATATTTGAGTCTCTAGTCCGACTTATTATGGTCAGGAGACCAGCCAGTGAAGTCGCACTTCCTGACAAGTCTTGCAAGCTCTCTCCAGACCATCCTCCAGCACAAAACCATAACCGATGCAAAAAGTCTTTGTCCTCGACACGAACGTTCTTCTCCACGACCCCGCTGCACTGTTTCGCTTTGAGGACAATGAAATTGTTTTACCGATCACCATCATTGAAGAGCTAGATCGCTTCAAAAAGCTCACGGAAATGACTGGACGCAATGCCCGCCAAGTCTCGCGGACCCTAGACGATCTGCGGCAGCAGGGGTCTTTGATAGAGGGGATTCCCCTCAAGAAAGGCGGGAAGCTCCGAGTTTCCCTGTGTCATCAAGAAACCCTCCGGGAGCTGCCCGTTGAGCTAGAAGGCGATCGCGGTGACAATAATATTCTGGCCGTCGCACTGGAGCTAAAGCGCCAGTGCGACTGTGAAGTGGTGCTGGTCAGCAAGGATACCAACCTGCGCATCAAGGCCGACGTTTTAGGTCTGGCTGCCGAAGATTACGAAACCGATAAGGTCGATATTGGCGACCTCTACACGGGCACCGCTGAGCATTACGTGAGCGCCGAGGATATTGACCAGCTGTTCAAGCAGGGGATGCTGCTTCTCGATCAGCCTGTTTTACCTAACCAGGCCATCACCCTCATCGATCGTGAAAATCCTTCCCATACCGCCCTCGCAATTGTGGTGGATGCCGCCGGGAAGCTGGTGCCCCTCGCTAAAATTCCCCACAGCGGTGTCTCCCGTATTTCACCCCGCAACCGCGAACAGCAGTTTGCCTTAGACTTATTGCTGCGGGATTCAGTTGCCCTGGTAACGCTGGTGGGCCGTGCCGGGACAGGCAAAACCCTGCTGGCGATCGCCGCTGGTCTCCAGAAAGTTGCCGACGAACATCAGTACAGTCGTCTCCTGATTGCCCGCCCGGTGGTGCCCATGGGTCGGGACATTGGCTACTTACCGGGCGATATCCAGGAAAAATTGACCCCCTGGATGCAGCCCCTCTATGACAACTTTGACCTCATTTTTGGCACCCAAGAAAGCCAAGGCCGACCGGGACATTGGCGACGGGGCCATGAAGAACTCATGGAGCAGGGCTTCTTGCAGATTGAACCCCTCACCTATATCCGAGGCCGCACCATTCCCAAGCAGTTCTTAGTGGTAGATGAGGCCCAAAACCTGACCCCCCACGAAGTGAAAACAATCCTCACCCGCGCGGGGGAAGGCACCAAAATTGTCCTGACTGGTGATCCAGACCAGATCGACAACCCCTACGTGGATGCCTCCAGCAATGGTCTCACCTATGTCGCAGAACGCTTCAAACATGAGGCGATCGCTGGGCACATTTTGCTGCACCAGGGCGAGCGTTCCCTGCTGGCGGAACGGTCGGCCATGTTGCTGTAACGGCTAACTTAGAGATCAACGCCCAAACCCAGAGAGGCTTGGGTCGTCTTTCTGGCAAGCGCTTGCATCTAGCCAGCGATGTCCTTAGCCAGCGATGCTTTGAAAGGCTAGGGCGACGACTTTGGCCGCTTTTTGATCCAACAATGTCCAATCCACTTCCCCATTGTCAGCGAGCAGCGTTTTGTCCGGTACCAGGGTGGCCAGCGGCAGCTCTACAAAATCGGGGCGGGCCAATTGTGGCTGGTACTCAGCCAGACTAATTTGATAGCACAGCTCCCAAACATTGATGGATGCCTTCTGGCTCTCTCTTTCCAGATGCAGAATATAGACCTGAATGGGCTGGGGAAGCTGCTCTAGCTGCTGGGCGATCGCCTCATAGCGCGCATCGTCTGCCGACTCCATCTCGGCAATCAGGTCATTGACCGTAGCCTGTACCTCTGGGCTAGTCTCATCAGGCCAAGACTGAAACGTGTCGTAGGTGCCCTGCCAATCAGAGGCTTCAAGGGCGTGGCGCAAGTGGTCAATCACGCGGATCAAGGCGGGCTGCATCAGGATGGCCGTTTGCTGCCAGTCGGGGATCTCGGACCAAATATCAGGCATGATGAGGCTCGGAGATTGCGATGAGGACTTACCTTGAGAATTGCATTGAAATGAACTTCCGGCCAGACTCTGTAGGAAAACGATGGGCGAAGTGCTAGGATTTCCAGTAGCTAGGGGTGCTTGAAACAGTCAGGCTGAGATTACACCCTTAGAACCTGAGACCGGTTAATACCGGCGCAGGGAAGCTGTTTCTTTGGAGAATTGAATATGCGCACCGAATGGGTTGCAAGCCGTCGTGGTCAGGCGAATGTGTCGCAGATGCACTACGCCCGACAAGGCCAAATCACGGAAGAGATGCAGTACGTGGCGCGGCGAGAGAATCTTTCGCCAGAGCTGATTCGCGATGAAGTGGCTCGGGGGCGGCTGATTATCCCCGCCAACATCAACCACACGAACCTAGAGCCAATGGCGATCGGCATTGCCTCAACGTGTAAGGTGAATGCCAATATTGGTGCTTCACCCAACTCCTCCGATATCAACGAAGAGCTAGACAAGCTCCATCTGGCCGTTAAATATGGGGCCGATACGGTGATGGATCTGTCCACCGGAGGTGGCAATCTAGATGAAATTCGCACGGCAATTATCAATGCTTCACCGGTTCCCATCGGGACTGTACCCATTTACCAAGCCCTCGAAAGTGTCCACGGCAGCATTGAAAAGCTGACCGCTGCGGATTTCCTGCACATCATTGAAAAACATGCCCAGCAGGGCGTGGACTACATGACGATTCACGCGGGTATTCTGATTGAGCACCTACCCCTGGTCAGAAACCGGATCACAGGAATTGTCTCGCGGGGGGGCGGTATTATTGCCCGCTGGATGCTGCATCACCACAAGCAAAACCCGCTCTATACCCACTTCGACGACATCATTGAGATCTTCAAAAAATATGATGTCTCTTTCAGCTTGGGGGACTCGCTGCGGCCCGGCTGCCAGCATGATGCCTCCGACGATGCTCAGCTGGCTGAACTAAAAACTTTGGGGCAGCTGACCCGTCGCGCCTGGGAGCACGATGTCCAGGTGATGGTGGAAGGCCCCGGCCATGTACCCATGGATCAGATTGAGTTTAACGTGCGCAAGCAAATGGAAGAATGCTCGGAAGCGCCGTTCTACGTACTCGGGCCGCTGGTGACGGACATTGCACCGGGCTACGACCATATTACCTCTGCCATTGGTGCCGCGATGGCGGGCTGGTACGGGACTGCCATGCTCTGCTACGTGACCCCCAAAGAACACCTGGGGCTGCCCAATGCTGAAGATGTGCGCAATGGCCTGATTGCCTATAAGATTGCGGCCCATGCTGCCGACATTGCCCGCCATCGTCCGGGGGCGCGCGATCGCGATGATGAGCTATCCCAGGCGCGGTACAACTTTGACTGGAATCGTCAGTTTGAGCTTTCTCTCGACCCCGAGCGAGCCAAGGAATACCACGATGAGACCCTACCCGCCGACATTTACAAAACGGCGGAGTTTTGCTCTATGTGCGGCCCTAAGTTCTGCCCCATGCAGACCAAGGTCGATGCTGATGCCCTCACGGAACTCGAAAAGTTTTTAGCTAAAGACCAAGCCGTGACGTCAGCCTCCTAGCCACCTCGGCACAGCTCTGTTCCAACCTTAGAATGCACGGTAGCCCATTTTCAACGGGCTACCGTTTTTAGCAAACATTACCGTGACGGCCATCCGATGCCAGACTCAGCCTCTCCTTCTTCCCAGCCGTCAGTGCAGCAGCTGGCGCAGGCCGCCCTGCAAGCCAATCAGCCCACGGCCTGGTTTGAGCCGCTTTATGCTGCGGCCCACGGCAACGATGAACAAGTTCCCTGGGCCTATGGGCAACCTCACCCTCAGCTGGTTGAATGGTTTGCACAAGCCCCCCAGTCCTGGGCCGGAGAGTCAGCCGTGGTGGTGGGCTGCGGGTTGGGAGATGATGCCGAGTTTTTACAAGCCTCCGGCCTCAAGGTGACGGCTTTTGATATTTCCCCGACGGCGATCGCCTGGTGTCAGCAGCGCTTTCCCCATTCATCGGTCGCCTACGAAGTGACCGACCTCTTTGACCTGCCCACCCAGTGGCATCACCACTTTGACCTGGTGTTTGAGTGCCGCACCCTTCAGGCATTGCCCGTAACAGTCCGCCAGTCCGCAATTCAGGCGATCGCCCAGCTCGTGAAACCAGGGGGCCAGCTCTGTGTGATTACGCGCTACCAAGAAGCGCCAGGGGCTGAAGATGGCCCGCCCTGGCCCCTTTCCCACCAGGACTTGCTTCAGTTTCAAACCCAGCAACTCACAGAAGTTAGTCAGCAAACCTTTCAGTCTCAGAGTCATCCGACACTGGATCAGAAGCGCATCGTTTATCAACGCATCGCCGCCGATTAACCCAAACAACCGTTGTACGGGGGTTAGCCGTCAGATTGAAGGGTAGGTGCGGGCTGCACCGAGGATTGAGCCGTTGATTCAGGCGTTGATTCAGGCGTTGCAGTAGCGCTTGTACCAGAGAGTTCTGCTGCGGTTAGCCGCGCAGTCTGGAGGGCTTGGGCCAGTCGAGTCAGGGCAAGCTGAAGATCTTGCTGAGGATCAACGGCAACCATGCCCGATGGAGTGGCCTGAAGGGTTTCAAAGTGTAGATGGGGGCCGGTAGACTGGCCCGTGCTGCCCACTAACCCGATGACGGTTCCCTGGGGCACCCACTGCCCCGGCTTCACGAAAATTTCAGAGAGATGGCCGTAGCGAGTTTCCTGCTGACCTTCATTATGCTCCAACAGCACTAAAAGTCCGTACCCGCCTAATAAATCGGCTAAGGTTACTTTGCCAGAGAAGGCAGCCAGGACGGGTGTCCCGGTTTCTGCGGCTAAGTCAATCCCTGAGTGGAAGCGCAGTCCGCCTGTAATGGGGTGGGTGCGCCAGCCAAAAACGGAGGTGATATCCACGGGAATGGGGAGGGGGAAAATCATTTGCTCCCCGTTGGGCATCACCCATTTCAGCGGGTTAGCGCCTGTAATAGGCTTGAGGGACATCCGGGGCGGGGGGGCAACGGTGAAAGATTTGAGGGTGTTCCGAATACTGGCGGCACTATTGCTGGGGCTTGGCCCCGCACTGACCGTCTGCCAAGTCGGTTCAATGCCACGAGAGGCCCAGCGCTCTGCCCAGACAGGGGGCGCTTGGGTCGGTTCTGGGGGCGCTGCATACAGCTGCTTGGCCGGGGGAGGGGCACAAAGGCTAGCGGCGATCGCCTGACCCGCTGCTAACACAGCCTGACAGCCTGACCCGCGTTCATTGACCACGACGGTTTCGGGTGGGGCATAGGGTTCGGTAGCTCCAACACTGTAGTCCTGGGTGTCGATGTAGGGTTCATCTACAACGGTTGGCAGGGGAGGGGCAGGAGACTCCGGAGCCGCGATTGGAACTTCAGAATAAGGCGCTGGTTCTAGGGGTAAGGGCGCTGTCTCTCCATACACATCAGGCGCTGGTGCTGGGTCTAATGGGGCGGGGGCGGCGAGCGGCTCTAAGTCTTCCAGGAACGGTTCATTTGAACTTGCCGCTTCGGGGGCGGCGTCTGGGGAAATCAGCAGATCTTCGGCCACCGCCACCTTAATGGGGCCTGGAATCAGGCTGCCCAAAATCCCGAGCCACAGACCCAGTGCCAGAAGCGGCCGCACCTGATGCCGCCTGAAGGTGTGCCGTTGAGTATGCTGTTGGTTCATGGTTGAATCCGCCTTAAATGAGTTGAATCCGCCCTGTGATAGCTGAAAAAGCACGGGCTGCGACCAGAGCATTCGCTTTCTCTCTTCCCATTATGCAAGGCAGCTGCAATTCTGGGGGATTTGTTCGGAGCTGCTGCGCCTAAACCGTCTGTTTAAGCCCCCGTGAGCTGGAGGGTGAGCGTCTGGCTAAATTTCACGGTGACGGGGCTCGGCGTGACCACCTTGAGGTAACGCAGGTAATCCGGCAAGATGCCCGCAATCCCCTCCTGCTGCCAGCGTTCGTACCCTTGTTCTATCCCTTGGAGGGCGATCGCCGTTAAGGCTTCCAGCGAAGCAATCGAACGAGAAGCCCCATTGTCCTGATTTGCTGGGGAGACCAGGGAAATACCCGTGTCCGGGGTTGGATTGCACCAGTTGATACCGATGCCAATGACCGCCCATTGAATCTGTCCCGACTGGATGACCGTCTCGGTGAGAATTCCCCCGAGTTTTTTGTGGTGTAGCAGTAGGTCGTTCGGCCATTTGAGGTCGACCGGGATGCCTTGGTTACGAAGGGCGATCGCTAACCCTAGGGCAATGCAGACGGTGAGCTGGGCACTCTCCTCAGTCGGAATCTGGGGTCTAACCAGTACAGATAGATATAGCCCCCCCGGCGCAGATACCCAGGTACGCCCCCATTGACCTCTGCCTGCTGCTTGCGTGAGTGCGAGAACAGCGGTTCCCGGTCGGGCACCCCTGTGTTGGAGTTGCCAGAGATGGGCATTGGTCGAGTCCACCTGATCGAGCACATGCAGCGGTTGACCCACCCAGGTGGTGGTCGCCAACGCTTGAAAGCGATCGCGATTAAAGGCCATGTTTCGCCCCACTCCCCGACATGGGATGATTCTCGCTTTGATCTCCGGAAAAATCGTTCAATGATAGCCCCTACGAACCCTTCTGACATTTTGATAAAAAACTGTCACACTAGTTTGTAAGGAAATGTAAATACTTGTCGGGCTTTGTCAATGGAAGGGTTAACCAACGAACTTGCGAGGAATGCGGCGACGGTTGCTGAAGTCAGTGCCCCTGAACGAACAGGCGTGGTCGAGGGCGCTCCGATCGCGAACTCAGCACAGAACCCCTTCGCTCCAGCGTCCGCCCATCCAGTTGAGCCCTTAGCAGCGGGTGGCCCAGATCCCCAACGATTTGACTGGGCAGAAGCCTGGCACCCCGTCAGCTATCTATCGGATCTGGCAACCGATAAGCCCACCCCCATCACTATGTTGGGGGAAGACCTCGTGATTTGGTGGGAGCCTGCGGCCCAAACCTGGCGTGTCTTTGCCGATCGCTGCCCCCATCGATTAGCGCGGCTGTCAGAGGGCCGCATCTCGGAGGCTGGACAGCTCGAATGCCCGTACCATGGCTGGGCTTTTTCTGGGTCGGGCCAGTGTGAGGCGATCCCTCAGTTACCAGAAGGATCCAGTGGCCTAGCGTCGCCCCGCGCCTGTGTGCGATCGCTGCCGACTGCGGTGCATCAGGGGCTGCTGTTTGCCTACCCCGGTAAGGCTGAGAATGCGGCGCGCACCCCCGTTCCCATCATTGAACCCATGACCGATGGCGACCCAGATTGGATCTGCATTAATACGGTGCGCGAACTGCCCTACGATGCGCTAACGCTCCTAGAGAATGTCCTGGATCCAAGCCACGTGCCCTTTACCCACCATCGCACGGTGGGCAATCGGGCCAGCGTGTCTCCGGTGAACCTGGAGTTGGTGGCTGAGAGTAAGCAGGGCTTCACTGGGGTTTGGCAAGAAGGCCCGCGGCGAGGGACTCTGGGTCGCCAGGATACGCGCTTTATTGCCCCCAACCTAATGTGGCATGACCTGACCTCGAAGCAGTTTGGCCGCACGTTGACGGTGGTGTATGCCGTCCCCATTCGCAAAGGGGAATGTCGGCTGTTTGCCCGCTTTCCCTTTAAGTTTGCCTCCCCTTGGCCCCGCCGCTTTATTGGCCTAACGCCCGAGTGGTACTCCCACATCAACCAGAATGCCATCCTGGAAGACGATCAGATTTTTCTCCATTATCAGGAGCGCTATTTAGCTGAGGCTGGCGGCAGCGATCGCTATGCCAAGGCCTTCTACTTGCCCACCCAGGCAGACCTGTTTGTGGCCCAGCTCCATAAATGGCTGAGTCAGTACCAGGCGGATCCCTTCCCAGGACAGACCTTACCCCCGGCCCGCTCGAAGGAGGAGTTGCTCGATCGCTATCATTCTCATACCGTCAACTGCGCGAGCTGTCGGGGCGCTCTGGCCAATCTCAATCGCATTCGCGGTGGGCTGCTCATTGCGGCGGCGATCGCCTGGGCCATCATTCCCTTACTCCTCACGGTGGGTTCCTTACCCAGTTGGACGGGTGGGGTTGCCAGCGGTGTAGCGCTGGTGCTTTTGGGGAGCTGGGCCAGTCTGGGGCAGCTAAAGCGCCGCTTCTACCAGGGACGAGAGCATCCACCCCGCAACCAACCCGAGAAGTCGAAGGCTCGAAAATCCTAGCTGGAGTGAACACGATGGAGGTTTATCGTTTGCCTGTCCTCCGGGATAACTACATTTTCTTGCTGCATAACCCGACAGATGGCACCGCTGCGGTGGTTGACCCGGCGGTTGCGCCTCCGGTGCTGGCTAAGCTTGCTGAACTCAAGGCAACCCTGGTGGCTATCTTTAACACCCACCACCATTCTGACCATGTGGGGGGCAACGCCGCTTTGTTACGCCAGTTCCCCGCCGCCGTGGTGTATGGCGGTGCCGCAGATCGGGGCCGGATTCCCGGACAGCAGGTTTTTCTACAGGAGGGCGATCGCGTGACCTTTGGCGATCGCACGGGAACGGTCTTCTTTGTGCCGGGACATACCAGGGCGCACATTGCTTACTTTTTCCCCAGCAACGGCACCGACCCAGGCGATCTGTTCTGCGGCGATACGCTCTTTGCCGGGGGCTGCGGTCGGTTATTTGAAGGCACCCCGGCCCAAATGGTAGACTCCCTGGCTAAACTGCGGCAGCTGCCTGACCAGACGCGGGTTTGGTGCGCTCACGAATACACCCTCAACAACCTGAAGTTTGCCCTAACGGTAGACGGCCAGAATGCCAGCCTCCTGCAGCGCTTTGCCGAGGTCGAAAAAGCACGCCAGCGCCTAGAGGCAACGGTGCCCTCTACCATCGGTGCCGAGAAACAAACGAACCCTTTTTTGCGGTGGGATGATGCCGCACTGATGGCCGCCACCCGCGCCGAAAACCCGACCCAGTGTTTTGCTCGGTTGCGAGGCATGAAGGATCAGTTTTAGCGCTGAACCCAATCTCTAGCCAGACGATTGCATGACCTAGAGGCCAGCGTTCACGGTCGAGTTTATCCTCCTGTCGCCGTCGGCTACAGCCCTTGCTTGGCAGCCTCTGCAACTTGGTCAAATTCATCTTGTGCGAGGGTTTCCAGGGCAGCCTGTGCGTCGGGGCCACCAATGTTCGCTAGAGCTTGGGCCACTCGAAAACGAACCTGCCAGTCTTCATCCCCCACAAAAGGCAAAATCCACGCCACTGTCTTTGGCTCCTTTAGCTCCCCTAGGGAACTAATCGCTGCTGCCTGAATGAGTACCTCCGCAGCACCCAGTGCCTCTTGCAGTAGGTCTAAGCTGCGCGGATCGCCGAGTTCGCCGAGGGTGGCGACAATGCTCATGCGCAGCAGCCAGTCCTGGCAATCGTGGTAGCGTTTTTCTAAATCGGGAAAGGCTTCTGTGAGCTTCAGCGCGCCGATGGCATCTGCCGCTGCCGATTGCACATCCATTTCTGAGTCGTGATAAAGCCGATCCAGTAAGATGCCCTTGGCTTCTTCCTGGTTTTGAGTTCCGAGGGAAGTCAGCTGACTCACTGCGGCATAGCGCACCCGTGAATTACTGTCGGCGATCGCCCGCTTCAAGAATCCATAGGCAATATCGGGAGCCAGCTCACGTAACTGATTCACGGCCCGCAGGCGATCGCCCAAATCCGTTGATTCAAGGGCGGCAGCGATATGTTCAGGATTAGCAGTCATGAAGAAAGGGGGCCAACAGACCGATATAAAGGAACAGAATCAAGCCTGACTCAGGCAGAAGGGGGCTCCCAAGGTCAGCTGGGAAACAATCCCATGGTTGCAGCGAGAACATCTGCCTAGAAGTGAGACAAGCGTTAAGTTCACTCTAGACCAAATTGATTCCCTCACGGTCTTGAGAATAGTAAAGTTACGACGGTGTGGAATGGTGCTACACTGCCCTGCCCACCAAAGTTTCGGTAAAAATAAAGAGTCAACTCCGCAACCCGTGGGGTGATGTCACCCTCCCATTGATGGGGGCGGCGCTTCTAACATGGAATCTAACCCCCAGAAATTCTGGCCGGGTTCACCGCGTCAGTGGTGGTCGGCTGCCTGAGAACCAAAAAGCATGCCTTTCCCTGACTTGCTAAAGCTTCAGCGACTCCAAAGACTGCTCCGTCGGTACTTGATTATCGCGTTACTGGGTCTCACATGCTGGCTGGGACAGGGACTGCTCTCCCCCACCCCATCGGCACCGCCTGACCTGTTTGATGCGGTTTGGCAAACGGTCAATGAACATTTTTACGATCCGAACTTCAACGGCAGGGACTGGGATAAACTAGGCCAGCAGTATCGTCAGCAAGTGGTACAGGCCCCATCCCGTGGGGCAAAGATGGCCCTGATCAATGAAATGTTGGGGCAGCTCAACACCTCCCACACCCATCTCTACACCGCCGACGAACCTGCCTACTATCAGCTCCTCGGCATCTTTTATCCGCGCCTCTCATCACTGCGGCAGCGATTACGAGAGACCTTCCCTGAGGGTAAGGTGCGCTACGCAGATATTGGTCTGGTCACCCGTCAAAGTCAGGGGAAAACCTTTGCTAAAGCTGTCCTGGAGGGAAGCCCAGCCGCTACCTCTGGCATCCAGGTGGGCGATCAAATTCTAAATGCCGCGGGTCTGCCCTACGATCCGGTGCCGTTGTTTCGCGGTCAGGCCAATCAATCCATGACACTCCTCGTCCAAAAGACCCCGGATCGCAGCAGTCGGCAAGCGGTATCGGTAACGCCCAAGCTATACGACAGTGGCACCATGTTCCTGGAGGCCATGGACAAAAGTGTGCAGATGCTGAACCGATCGGGACAGCAGATTGGCTACATTCATGTGTGGTCCTATGCGGGCGATCAGTATCAGCAGCAGCTGGAGGAAGAACTGATTTACGGTCGTCTGAAGGACACCGATGCCCTAGTGCTGGATTTGCGAGAGGGCTGGGGCGGGTCACCGCTGACGGCGCTCCACCCCTTTACCGCCCGCGGTCCTAGCATCACCAATATTGACCGAGAGGGGAAAGCGGCGACCCACTCCGGTCAATGGCAAAAACCAGTGATCATGCTGGTCAACGAAGGGAGCCGCAGTGCTAAGGAGATTCTGGCCTATGCCTTTCAGCACTATGACATTGGCCCGGTCGTGGGTAGCCCGACGCCGGGTGCTGTGGTGGCAGGGCGTCCTTTCCTGATGCCCGATCTCAGCTTGCTGTATGTCGCGGTGGCCGATGTTTACGTCGATACCACGGTGCGTCTGGAAGGGGTTGGCATCACGCCGGATGTGGTGGTGCCCTTTCCCCTGGAATATGCCCAAGGGCAAGACCCCCAAAAGGAACGGGCGATCGCCCTAGCCCTTGAAGCACTCACCACACATTCACCGCACAGCGATACTAGCGATACCGTGCAAATCGGCTCAGGCACCTGACCAGAATCTCCGCCGGATTGGTCAATTTAATGATGCGTTTCCGAGGTCGGTCATCCCAGTCATACAATAAAGTCCGCCTTCAAGCTTAAATAGGGAAATGTTTGTGCGGACTGCCCTTCTATAAAACCCTCTGTGACTGAAACTTCTAAATCTCCCCGTCGCTCCCTGGCAAGTATTGCCACCATTGTGGCGATCGCCACGCTCATCAGCAAGATTGCTGGCCTGCTGCGTCAGCAAGCCATTGCCGCCGCCTTTGGCGTCGGGCCAGCGGCAGGTGCCTATACCTTCGCCTATGTGATACCCGGCTTCTTGCTGATTTTGCTGGGGGGGATCAATGGCCCGTTCCATAGTGCCATTGTCAGCGTACTAGCCAAGAAGAAGCGGGAAGAGGTTGCCCCGATTGTTGAGTCGGTGACCACCCTGGTGGTGGGCCTATTGCTCCTGGTCACCATTGCCCTGATCGTATTTGCTGACCCGTTGATGAACCTGGTGGCTCCGGGTCTGTACCTGTCTCCTGCCCAAGCTGCCGCCAAGGGGATGAGTGCCGCCGCCTATCAAGACTTAGTCCAAACCAAGGCGATCGCCATTGAGCAATTTCAGATTATGGCACCCATGGCCGTCTTTGCCGGACTGATTGGCATCGGCTTCGGTACCCTCAACGCCGCCGACCTGTACTGGCTCCCCTCGATTAGTCCCCTATTTTCCAGCGTTACAGTTCTTCTGGGGTTGGGGGCATTGGCTTGGCAGATTGGCCCCAAACTCCTCACCCCTGAATACGCCATGTTGGGGGGTGCGGTTTTGGCCTGGGCGACGCTGGGTGGGGCAATTTTACAGTGGCTCGTGCAGCTTCCGGTACAGTGGCGGGCAGGTCTAGGCGGGCTCAGACCGCGCTTTAACTTCAACCGTCCCGAAGTGCGTGAGGTGCTCAAAGTGCTAGGCCCCGCCACCTTCTCCTCGGGGATGCTGCAAATCAACGTCTGGACTGACCTATTTTTTGCCTCGTTTATTCCCCAAGCCGCCGCTGCGGTTTCGGCGATGGGCTATGCCAGCCTACTGGTGCAAACCCCCCTGGGCATTCTCTCCAATATGATTTTGGTGCCCCTTCTGCCCGTCTTTTCCCGGCTGGCCGCCCCCGAACACTGGGATGAGCTTAAAGGCCGCATCCGTCAGGGCATGATTATCACCGCAGTTGCCATGCTGCCCCTAGGAGCCTTGATGATTGCCCTGGCCCTGCCTGCGGTGCGCCTAATTTATGAGCGGGTTGCCTTTGATGCAGCGGCTTCGCAAATTACCGCAGCGGTTCTGGTAGCCTACAGCGTCGGCATGTTTGTCTACCTGGGACGCGATGTTCTGGTGCGGGTGTTTTACTCCCTCGGGGATGGGGATACCCCTTTCCGCATTAGCCTGGTGAATATTTTGGTGAATGGCGTTCTGGACTTTTTACTGGTCGGGCCGTTTGGGGCACCGGGCCTGGTTCTGGCAACGGTAGGCGTGAACACCCTATCGATGGGCATCATGCTCTGGATATTAAATCGTCGCCTTGGGGGACTGGGGTTACGTTCCTGGGTGCAGCCCATCGTGGGACTCACCGGGGCCAGTGTCATCACAGGGCTGGTGGCTTGGGGACTCTGGCATGGCACCGAAGCCCTGTGGGGCAGTCAGGGCTTTTTGTTGTTACTGGTGGATAGCGGAATTGCTTCGATCGGTGGCCTAGCCGTATTTGTGGCGCTAGCGCTTCAGCTTAAATTACCCGAGGTGGATATGTTTATGAATCGGATTAAAGGCCGCATCCCTTTTTTGCCCAAGTCTTAAGCGTTTGGCTTCAAGCCCGTCAGGCAAATCAGTGCGAACAACTGCTGGAGCTCCCTGCGCGATCTTCATCATGGATCGCGTCGCCTAACGGCCTCTGCATCAGCGGACGGCGATGCAAAATAAGCGAGAAGATAGCGTAACGCTCCGTTCCGCCTGCATGCAGTATATGGGGAGACGAGCAACAGATGATGTCCGATAGACTCAATCTTTAATGCTATTTTGGGGATTGTAAGAGACTGTAAATTAGATTGCGTCAGGTTGTTTTGATTTTGTCGCTTCAGGGAGATACCTATCAGCAGCAACGGTTCCAAGGAAAAGATAATATGATTTCTCCTAGCTTTCCAGCATTTAAACTGACGGTAAAACAGGTGCTACGAGCTGCCATTTAGAAGGGCAATCAAAGTGAGCGTAAAAATTAAGATTGAAGTTGTAGCTGTCTAAAGTCAACATTATCAGTAATACTTCGATTCAGCTCATAGGTCACTTGATATGCTTCGCTTACAGGACACTGAAACCATTCAGTACCTAATGAAACATCATTATAAAGTTCAACTTGTTGGCCATCCATATCACGTAACCGTTCAGGGGTTGACGAAGAAATTAGGGTTTCAGGTGCAATCTATCAA
>CAZXWR010000061.1:0-15552 GCA_964644325.1 uncultured bacterium | reverse complement strand
GGACAATCTATGGGGTAATTGCAACGGTAACAGTGGGCGATCGCGTACAAATATTGAATCAGGGATCTGACCGGGGGGGCTATGTTTGGTATGAAGTTTACGTCCCCCAGACCGGAGCCAAAGGCTGGATTGCCGCTCAGCTCATCAACCCCGATTAGTGGCTGCATCATTAGTATGCCCAAGACATCTATGCACAAGGCAGATCGTCTCCTCCGCAATACCCCATGAAACCCAGACCTAAATCTAGACCCTTCCCAAACCGCCGTTTCTTCACGGCTTTGGCCGTCGGTATTGGCTTGCTTGTAAGCATCAGTTTGGGAATCAGCGGGCTGCTGCCAAATCCCGTGGATTTCCGAGCTGAGCAACCCCAATCAACCGTAACACCCCTTGATCCGTCCTTGGAAAAGCTAGAGATCAACGGCATCACCACCATCAAAAAGAAAGAGAGTGTTGCATCCCCAGCCCCGCAGTCCAGCCCCGCACCCTCACCCGTAGCGATCGCCCCTGTGACCGCCAACAAAGATCTCTTTTCAGCCCAAACACCATCGCCAACTGTAGCCCAAGCGCCGAATGATCTGGGGCATTTAGCGTATGAAGAAGCTTCACCTGCCCAGATGGTTAGCGTCGGTGATTTTGTGCGGGAAAACTACGTGCGTACTGAATACTTGCAGACTGACGCTGCTGCCAGTTTCTTAAAGATGCAGGCTGATGCCCAGCGCGATGGTGTGCAGCTCATGCCGATATCTGGTTTTCGGTCCGTTGCCAGTCAGCGCGATATTTTTGATCGTCAAATTGAACGCAAAGGCAGTAGGGAAGCTGCGGCTCAGGTCAGCGCACCACCAGGTCATAGTGAGCACCATACAGGCTATGCCATTGACATCACTGAAGCTCAAAACCCCGAAGTTGATCTCAAGTATGCCTTTGAGCAAACCCGAGCCTATAGCTGGTTGCTCACCCATGCTAAAACTTACGGCTTTGAACTGTCCTTCCCCAAAAATAATCGCCAAAACGTGAGCTTTGAACCCTGGCACTGGCGTTATATTGCCTCTCCTGAGGCAGCTCAAATCTTTTTAGTGGCGCGGTCGTAAACAACCATGACGGATGAGAATCAGCTCAGCAAGCACTATGAGTCTGGCGATCAATCAACTCGATACGCGACAAAAAAATAGGTCTAATATTTTAGCTAGCGCTCTAAAAGCTCCGTGACCTTCTTGAGGCTTAAGACATTACCTTTTTTTCTCAGGGCAGCAGACGCACGTTGAAACTCTGCATCATTTAAATAGTATTTTCCCTCCTGGATACGCTGCTCGATAAAGACGTAAACTTCTTCCGCAGTCATTACATCAAAGTTTTTCATACAGCTCATTTATGGAAGGTTATACTCGCCCAGAGGAATCAACACAGTACACAACAATCGTGTCTCTAAAGATCGCAGTCAAGATATAATAAGCATCAGCAGTTCCAACAACTGGCTCCGCCCATATTGCTTTAACTTTAATGCCGTTGACTTGCAAGAAAGACTCAAGCCTTGCGATCGCCTCTAACTGTACCCCTAACACCTATTGGGTCTATTCCTTCAGCCCTTGGTCTTATTTTATTTCATCTACTCAAGATTTATTTTAATAGGTCTGAACGTCGGTATTACAGGGCGTATTGTTGGCTGTTGTCTCAACAAATGACTACCTTTTAGCCTAGATTTTGACCTCATCATATTCTATGGATGGGAATCAGCTCAGCAAGCGCTATGAAGCGGGCGATCGCCAGTTTGTGGGGGCTGACCTCAGCGGAGCCGACCTCAGCTGGCTTAACCTCAGCGAGGCAAACTTTACCGGAGCCGATTTATATGCGGCTCAATTCCGGTCAGCCCAGCTCACCCGCACCAACTTCAGTCATGCCAACCTATCCTTTGCCCGCCTAGATGGCGCAGACCTAGCCCATAGCAACCTCTGTGGTGCCAACCTCGAAGGCGCGAGTTTAGGAGATGTGCAACTAACCGATGCCCTCTACGACGACGAAACTCATTTCCCCATTGGGTTTGATGCCATTGTTGCTGGCATGAAACACCGCCAGGTTCAAGAGCAAGAACAAGCCGCAGCTCAGCAAGCCCAGCAAAACGCGATCGCCCCTGCGAACCCAGTAGCAACGGCCCACCCGACCCCTGCACCTGCCACCGCACTTCCCCCAAACCCAGCCAATGCAGCCCCCCTCGAAACGCAACCAGCGCCTGAACCCAACCCGTCTGAACCCAGCTCATCTGAATCCAACCCGATTGCGAGCTACCTCACAGAAACAGCAGCCCTTCAACAATCGACCTTATCCTCGTCCTCCCGTACCCGCAGCAATGATATCGCTCCGTTGATTGGCGGGGTGGGGAGCTTAGCCTTACTTTGCTTCGGGGGCTATTTCTTCTGGCAGTTGGCACAATCACCCGAGTCAAACCGTTCCGCACCAACAGGCGATCGCAACCCCTTTACCACCGCCGCCTTTCCCCAGTCAGCCTGTGGCGACCCAGCTCCAACCGATCCGAGCGATTACCCCGTGACCTTCTACCCCGTTTATGCTGACTATTCCCCTGAAAATGTTGCCATCATCCAAGCGCGCTACTGCCGGGATGCCTACGCGATGCAGCGGCAAGAAACAGGACAGCAGACGGTGCAAGTGGCATCGTTTATCGACCGCGATCGCGCCACGGCCTTTGCCGCATTTCTGGCCCAAAATGTAGGCAGCGGGGAAGTCGGCTCTCCTCGTTGGGTGGGGAGTTTAGCCGAACTCAGTACTCCTTAGGGCATCGCGCAGTATGGACAGCACCGAACTACAGCAGCGCTATAAACAGGGCGATCGCAATTTCCAGCGCCTGGTTTTAACCAATGCCAACTTAGCCTGGTTTGAGTTGCCAGGGGTTGATTTACGAGATGCCGACCTAAGCCTATCGAACTTGAGTGGGGCCAACCTGCGGGAAGCCAATTTAAGCGGCGCCACCAACCTGAGCTTTGCAGACCTGAGCCGAGCAGACCTCAGCGATGTGAACCTGCGGGGCTGTAATTTACAGGGGGCGAATTTGGCAGGGGCATTGCTGGATGGTGCAATCTACGATGACCAAACCCAGTTCCCCATCGGATTTAGCCCCGATTCCGTTGGGGCGATCGCCGAGGGTAAGCAGCGCCCAGCAGAGGCAACACCAGCAGCACCTGAAACTGCACCCACAGTCCCAGCAGAAGATGACCTGAACCAGTATGCAACCCAGGTCAAACCGCGATCGCCGCAGCGCCCGCCTAAAAAGGCCCAGCGATCGTCGAAGTCTAGTCCAGCAGTCAATCCATCGAATGTCACCTTCAATGAAGTTAAAAATACTGCCAAGCAAGCAGCGATAAAGGCTAAGGCTGAACTAAAGCAGACTTTTCGGAATTTACAGGAAGGCAGTCCGCTAGCGCGTCAGCCGACCGAATCAGTCTCTAGGGGACAGAGTCCAGCTCAGGATACCAGCTCAATGTCTGGGAGAGGGCACAACAGCGTTGTCCCAGCAGAGATTAAGGGCTGGAACTGGGGTGCTTTTTTACTCCCTGCTTTCTGGTTTATGTCTAATAAGGTCTGGGGCGGTGTGTGGCTGTGGATCTTGATGTTTATCCCCGGCATTAATGGGATTGCCGGATTTATCTACGCCCTCGTGTTTGGCATCAGCGGCAATGAATATGCCTGGAAAGCGCGATCGTGGCATAGCATTGCTGAATTTAAGCGGCATCAACGCTACTGGGCGATCGCGGGCTTTATTTTTTGGGGACTTGTGTTATTTCTACCCGCTTTGGTTTCAGGTTCATAAAAGCAGCGGGTATGGCTATTGTGCAGGCTTTCTTTCCTTGCCAGAACCGCGATGATACAGCTAGCTTCGCTCAGCCCTGTTGCTGTAGCCAGTTGGTTCAGCGAGCAGCAAGCTGGGTGCGATCGCCTCGACCGTCGTTACCCACCAACTAAACGGCGATCGCGCTACGAATGGCTTTGAAGCCAGTCTTCGAGGTCTGAGGCAGTCGTGAAGTCCAAGAGTGCCTCACCCAACGCCTCCAGTTGTTCCAGCGAGAGATTACCGATGGTCGTTTCTTGGGCAGGAGCAATTGTTCCAACCCGACGGTTGAGTAAACGAAGAACTAGCGAGCGTTCTCCTTCAAGCTTGCCTCTGGCCTCGCCTCTGGCCTCACCTCTGGCCTCGCCTCTGGCCTCGCCTCTGGCCTCAGCTTCTGACTCAATCTCCTGATAGATGACCGACTCGCGCATGACATCTCTCCGCAATATCCGATGAACCGTCTCCTTCTCCAATAATAGGCCAGCTAAAATCCCACTTGCTGCTAACACATCACTCTGGAGTGTTCGATCTGGGATGGTATCTACTCGCCGTGCGATCTCCCGGAGCACCTCGACCTGGTTTATCGTCTGACTCAAAACGGCAAAAGGCCATAGCCCTGGTGCAGACCAAAATAGCTCCGTCGGCTGCTCCCACAGTCGCACCACCTCAAATTCACCCCGTAAACCCGGTATTTCAAAGGTGGTTTGATAGACACGCTGGGATTGGGTCGGTCTCAAATACACCACAATCTGTCGCATTTGCTTCTGGGGATAGCGACGGAATCCCCTCAGCCTGTAATCGGCCATTCTTGACCCCATATCTGGGTCTGGGGCTGTCTGGAACTCGATGTGGAGTAACAAATCAGCCGACTCCAGAAAAATCATCGTATCGGCCCGAATCGGGTCAGCCACCAATTCAGAGGGTTCTAGCTTGGTCAGGGAAACAGATTCTCCCAATAGCCAAGTGGCAATATCAGAGGAGAAGTTTTCTGCCAGAAATTTACAGGTGTTATCGAAAGACATGGAAAGCACTGATGCAAGCATCGCTCAGTGTGATGCATCGGTGTGCCTGGTGTCTACGTTCACCATTGATGGACAGTGTTATTGCGTTACTACGGGTGAGTGATGGCCACCTGTTCTCGGCCCCACCCAAAGGGCGATCGCTCCTTGGCAGCTTCTTAGTGCAGCTTCTTGGTCGGGAAGAACGCGATCGTTTTAGAAATGAAGACTGACTGAACCCTTCCGGTTGTCCTGACACCCGGCTCCCATGCTATAGCTCTCGACCCATATACCCTTGAGGCCAAACCTGAAAGCGTCATAGGCGCGCGAGTCAACCTCATTTCCCAATGCAAAATCGGCTAAATATTCGGTCTAGCACTGATTCTGTGACCTCTTCTCCTGTAACTTCCCCCAGGGCTTGAATGGCACCTCGTAGGTCAATGCTCCAAAAGTCCAGGGGCATCTGTGCCGCAATCGAGGTCACCACATGATCTAGGGCTTGGTGAGCGCGCCCCAAGGCTTCGGCCTGTCGCTGGTTGATCGCCAGGTCAACATTTGCGGCCTGAATCGAACCGGATAAGGCCAGCTGGGCGATCGCCATCTCTAATTGGTCAATCCCCTGCTGTTGGGCAGCGGCAGTATGGACAACCTGTTGAATCGCCTGGGGATAAGCCACTTGCTGGGGTGAGGCTAGGTCAACTTTATTGATAATCAAGATGAGTGGCTTGAGGGGGGTACCCTCTCGCCCCAGATGACCCATCGCCTCATAGAGCACCTGATCCGCATCAGTCCAACCTGAAGGGGCTTCCACCGTCAGCAAAACCAGATCCGCCTGCTGCGCTGCCTGCTGCGATCGCGCCACACCGATTTGCTCCACCGGGTCGGCGGTTTCACGGATACCCGCTGTATCTAGGACCTGCACCGGAATCCCCTGCACCACCAAGCTGGACTCCACCACATCCCGCGTGGTACCGGGCAGCTCGGTCACAATCGCGCGATCGCTCCGGCTCCAGGCATTTAACAAACTCGATTTCCCCACATTGGGCCGTCCGACAATCGCCACCTTTAACCCCGTCCGCAGCAGCTCACCGCGATCGCGAGTCGTTAATAACGCTTGAATCACCGCAGCGATCGCCTGGATTTGGCTCACCACCGCTGCTTCATCCAAGGGCGGCAAATCATCGGCAAAATCAATCCGCGCCTCAATTTCGGCCAAGCAGTCTAAACACTGGTGCCGCAGTTGCCGAATCGGGTGGGCCAACTTTCCCTGGAGGCCAGCAAGGGCAGTTTGGGCAGCCTGGGGCGATCGCGCCCCGACCAGCTCCGCAATTCCCTCCGCTTGGGTTAAGTCTAGGCGTCCATTCAAAAAGGCCCGCAGCGTAAACTCTCCCGGCTGCGCCAGCCTTGCCCCCAGTGCCAAACAAGCCTGCAACACCTGCTGCACAGGCATCATGCCACCGTGGCAATGAAACTCCACAATGTCTTCACGGGTATAGGAGCGCGGCCCAAACATCAGCAACAGTAGGGCCTCATCCAACAGGGCCTGGGATGCCGGGTCGTGGATATAGCCGTAAAGGACGCGATGACTCTCCCAGACCTGCCGCCCTGGTACCCGAAACAGCTGTCGGGCAATGGCGATCGCCTCTGGGCCAGACAACCGCACAATACCGATGCTGCCCTGCTGCGGCACAATGGCAGTGGCGATCGCAGCAATCGTGGTTCCCTGGGCCATACCTACCTACCAACGTTTCAACCCGCGTCCGAGCGCGATAGACCTGCTCCAGACTGCACCGACATAAAAGGTGCTGTCCCCCATGAAGAACAGCACCTTTCCTAAGCAATACAGCGTGGCAACAACAGTCTTCCACCGAGCAATGCCACCCCAGAACTCACTTAATGGCGGCGTTTTCGGGACGCTTCTGCCTTGCGCTTGCGACGGAGGCTCGGCTTTTCGTAGCGTTCGCGACGTTTAACTTCCGACAAAATACCAGCTTTCTGAATTTTTTTCTTAAAGCGTCGAAGTGCAGACTCAATCGTCTCATTCTCACCTAGACGGATCTCGGCCACTGCGGAATTCACCTCCTTTCAAATTGCGTATGAATAAGGCCACGAGCGCTGTCATCAACCTGGCGATGCAGCAACCCCCGTCTCCACCAACCTAAGATTAAGGGCGACGGGGGCGGGGACGTCCTCCCCTAGAGGAGGGCTTAGGACTGCTAGCCGCCTCTCGCTCACCATGTACCTCCAGAGAAACTGACTGACCCGCTAATTTTCCGGCAGTTTCAACAACTTTTCTAACCGCCTGCAGGGTGCGTCCGTTACGACCGAAGACCCGACCCTTGTCCGTACCCGAAAAAGCGACGCGAACCCACACGCGATTCTTGTCTCTAGCATAGGTTTCACAGTCAATGGCCAGCGATTCAGGCACCTCTAAAAATGGCGCAATTAAAAAGCGGACTAGGGCAACATAGTCAGGCTGAACCACCGGAGAAGAAGACATCGCAACAAACTCAAAGATTAAGCCTTGGCTTTGACGGGTTCCAAAATGTTTGCCTTTTCCAGCAAGCGGCGCACGGTCTCAGACGGTTGGGCACCGTCCTGGAGGCGCTTGGTAATCCCCTCAACATTCAAGTTGACTTCATCGGTCATGGGGTTGTAGTTGCCGAGTTCTTCTAAGGGCCGACCATCCCGGCGATCGCGGCTATTCATCGCGACAATACGGTAGCAGGCAGCGCGTTTCTTACCAAAACGCTTAAGTCGAAGTTTGATCATGCTGTGGGATGCTCTCTCCTATCTATTGCGGGTAGCTGAAGACACAAAAAAGGCCATCTTGACAAGAGGCCAATTTACTGGGCCGATGCCCATGCCTAAAGTGTACCAAAGCCCTTCTTCTTTTTCACCTTTTTTTTCTTGCCCGCGCCCTGGCTGTAGCCGCGCCAGCCGGGACTGGCATCCGGTTGCCCGCCCATACCTGGGAAGGGCGCACCCCCACCCGCCATGCCAGGGAACTGACCTTTGCCCATCATCTGCATCATGGACCGCATGCGCTGAAAGTCTTGAACCAGCTTATTCACATCCTCAGGTTTGTAGCCAGCTCCCTTGGCAATGCGGCGGCGACGATTCGGAGAACTCGACAGCAGCTCTGGGTTGCGGCGCTCTTCCTGGGTCATGGAGTTAATCATTGACTCCACCCGCTTGAGCTGGGTTTCCCCCTGCTGGAGCTGTTCGCCAGAGAGCTTATTCATCCCCGGTATCAGCTTCAGAACGCCTCCCAAGGATCCCATGTTCTTGAGCAGTCGGGTTTGCTTCAAGAAGTCGGTGAAGTCAAACTGGGCTTCTAAAATCTTTTGCTGCATTTGTTCGGCATCGGCGATGTCGAACTCTTCCTGGGCTTTTTCCACCAGGGTCAGAATATCGCCCATGCCCAAAATCCGGGACGCCATTCGGTCGGGGTAGAAAGGCTGAAGCGCCTCAACTTTTTCACCCACCCCCACAAATTTGATGGGCTGACCCGAGATTTGCCGGATGGATAGGGCAGCACCGCCGCGAGTATCGCCGTCTAGCTTCGTCAGGATTGCCCCGGTAATGCCAATCTCTTCGTGGAAGGTGCGGGTCAGGTTTGCCGCTTCCTGCCCCGTCATGGAATCCACCACCAGCAGGGTGTCGTGGGGCTGGACAACTGCTTTGATTTGGGCCAGCTCGGCCATCATCTCTGGATCTACCTGAAGGCGTCCAGCGGTATCAATGATGACAGTATCGACGCCCTGGGCTTTGGCCGCTTCAATCCCCTGGCGAGCAATCTCCACGGGATTCACATCAGTTCCCAGTTCAAAAACCGGGACTTTGATTTGTTTACCCAGCGTCACGAGCTGGTCAATGGCGGCTGGACGGTAAACGTCTGTTGCCACTAGTAACGCGGAACGATTTTCTTTACGCAGGTGCAGGGCAAGCTTTGCCGATGCCGTTGTTTTACCCGTCCCCTGTAAGCCAGCCATGAGGACAACCGTGGGTGCAGTATCCGCCTCGGCCAAGGGCACATTGCTCTCCCCCATCACATGCACCAGTTCATCATGCACAATCTTGACGAACTGTTCTTGAGGTTTCACGCCCGTGAGCACATCAGCGCCCATTGCCTTCTGCCGCACTTCCTCCACAAAGTCTTTGACGACCTGGAAGTTGGCATCGGCTTCCAGGAGGGCGCGCCGCACTTCTCGCAGGGCATCCTGGATATTAGACTCAGAAATTTTGTCCTGGCCCCGCAGCTTTTTCCAGGCGGATTCGAGGCGATCTGAGAGGGCGTCAAACATAGGAGTGGGTTACAGTCAAACGGCAAAATAAGGCATGCAAAAAGTCAGCGATCGCGCTAATGCTGCTGTACTAGCGTAGCGTATTCTGACCCTACCCCTGACCAGGATGAACGAGTGCATCAACTCGCAAATCGGTCTTGAGCCAAACAAGGGGGGAGCCGTTCCCTCTCATTCGGGATGATACCTGACCTCCTTGGTCACAAGCAGGGTTCTAGACCCTAAGATCCTAGCCCCTATGCATAGCTGCATTTTCATTGAGGCCACTGAGGTGAATCCGCTCCAATTGAGTAAAGGTAAATCAGTGTCTGGGAAATCAGGATTGCGCCAAGCGTTAGGCAGGTGTGGATGCGTTGGGTCGGGCAAAAATCATGCGGCCCGCCGAGGTTTGGAGCGCGCTAGTCACCACAACTGGGAGTTCTGCACCAATGTAACTCTCCCCCTCTTCTACGACGACCATCGTGCCGTCCTCTAAATAGCCAATGCCCTGAGCGGGTTCTTTCCCCTCTTTCAGAATTTTGAGATCCAAGCTGTCCCCTGGCAAATAAGTTGGCCGGAGCGCTTGGGCCAGGTCGTTCACATTGAGCACCACAACCTTCTGGAAGCTGGCAACCTTGTTCAGGTTGTAGTCCGTTGTGATCAAGCAGCCGTTAATATCCTGTGCCAGACGAACCAGCTTGGCATCAACCGTTGCTACATCTTCATAGTCGGCAGGGTGGATCACAATTCGCTGCGGATAGTTCTCTTTCATCTCGTTGAGGATGTCGAGCCCACGCCGTCCGCGCACGCGCTTCTGATCGTTCGCGGCATCGGCAACCGTCTGGAGTTCTTGCAGCACAAACTGAGGAACTAAAATTTGCCCCTCCAGAAAGCCAGTGTCAATCAAGGCTTCAATGCGACCATCGATAATGCTGCTGGTGTCTAGGATTTTGGCAGGGGAAGGCTTGAGCGTTCCCTCAGACAGCATGATGGTTTCCAGGGAGTTGGGGTTAATGAGCCGCAGAAAAGTCCGCCCGTGGGTGTCGGCTAAACTCAGCCCCGAATAGGCAAAGATGATGCTGCCAAAGATGGCCGTGATTGGCTTGAGAAAAGAGATTTCACCCGGAATCGGCAGTAAGAAGATTGGGGCTAACATCAGGTTGGCCACCACCAACCCTAAAACCAAACCCACTGCCCGACTAATGAGAACATCGGTGGGTAGCCGTTTAACCTCTGATTCGACGCGGCGATAGGTGGTCTGCACCGCCAGCCCAATGCCTAAGCCAATCAAACAGCTAAACCCAGTGGTCACCCAGCGAAGGCCGTCTAAGTTTTCGACTTGAGACAGGACAGGGGCGGGCAGTAGCTCGACGCCATGGAACCCGATGGTTGCGCTGACCAGAATAAGGGTCAATATGATGATGACATCCAACATTGTTATCTGCGTTCTGAATCAGACGACGCACGGTCAGGCCATACAACTTCAAAGAATGTGAACTTCTTTGAATTGCATCTATTATACTGTCTAGACTTTGGGGCTTCTGTTTTCTGTCGTTTTCTGCTTGCTAACGCCAGAAGAACGCAGCATTTATCTATTCTGGATTAAGGGCGCTGTGGCGCGACCCCATGCCCTGCATGCCACTGACTATCCTGAGGGTACCCATGAAACAGACTCAAGTCGGGGATAGGGGGCCGACTGCGGCCTATGTGCATATTCCATTTTGTCGCCGTCGCTGTTACTACTGTGATTTTCCGATCTCTGTGGTGGGCGATGGCCCCCGAACGACCGGTGGGCACCAGCCGCGCGGCGAAACTTCGGGCAGTATTCAACAGTATGTCGCCTGGATCTGTGCGGAAATTGCGGCAACTCCTGTGCAGGGGGAAGCCTTACAAACTATTTTTTTGGGCGGTGGCACCCCTTCGCTGCTGGCAGCATCACAGGTTGAGCAAATTCTAAGCGCCCTGGAGCAACAATTTGGTCTGGCATCTGCACCAGAGGTCTCGATTGAGATGGATCCAGGGACGTTTGATCTGGCTCAGGTTTCCAGCTACTGCAGCGCTGGGATTAACCGGATTAGTTTGGGCATACAGGCGTTCCAAGATCCGCTGCTCACGCTCTGCGGGCGCACCCATCGGGTGGCGGATGCCTATGCAGCGGTGGATTTACTGCAGCGGGCCGGGGTCACAAACTGGAGCCTGGACTTGATTTCCGGACTGCCGCAGCAAACCTTGGTCGACTGGCAGGACTCTCTGAACCAGGCGATCGCCCTGAGTCCCCCGCATCTTTCGGCCTATGACCTGGTATTGGAACCCACGACGGTGTTTGGCAAACGCTATGAACCTGGGGAAGGGCCGCTCCCTAGTGATACCCTAACAGCCACCATGTACCGTCTGGCCTCGGAGACGCTCCGGGACGTAGGCTACCGCCACTATGAGATCTCGAACTATAGTCAACCGGGCTATCACTGCCGCCATAACAGCGTGTATTGGGCCAATGAACCCTACTACGGCTTTGGGATGGGTGCCGCCAGCTACCTCAATCAGCAGCGATTTTCTAGACCCCGCACGCGGCAAGCGTATCACGCGTGGCTGGAGACCTACTGCGCCACTGGGGGTCAGATTGATTGCCCCGCAACAACCAAGGGCGATCGCCTGTTTGAAAGTCTGATGCTGGGGCTGCGGCGGGCAGCAGGCGTCAACTTGGCCGCGATTGAAACCACCTATGGCCTAGCCGCCAAAACCGCCTTGGTCGATGCCTTACAAAGCCCGATTGCAGCGGGTTGGGCAACCGTTACCGGGCAGCAAGTTGCCTTGAGCGACCCCGAGGGTTTTTTGTTTTCCAACACCATTCTGGTTGACCTGTGGACTGCGCTCACTGCGGCGCAACCTGCGCAGCCCGCTGTCCTTCCGGCCAGCGCTCAGGCTTAATTCCGCCACTGCGTAGACAGGGTTGGTATCCTGAAGCAGTAAGCGAGACATTGTCATGATCGTTGCTCGGGTTTCGATTTTATTGGTTTGCTTGCTCTCAGCAGGCATCATTCTGCTGCAAAATCGGCTGCCAGCAATAACCCTATCTTTTTTGGGCTTTCAGTCCCAGTCCCTGGCCCTGGGCTTTTGGATTTTGATTGCGGTTGGGCTAGGGCTGCTGACCGGCAGCCTCTTGATGCAGCTGATGGGTGCTTCAGCGGGAGCGCCGCGGCCCCGCGCCAAAGGGCAGGGAGCCTCACGGTTTACCCAAGGCTTCACCGCCCAGAGGTCGCCGCGAAAAAAGTCTAAGGCGGGCGATCGCTGGGTTGCTCCGCCGCCCGACCACCCCATTTCAGACTGGTATAGCCCCCCTGCCACCGACTGGACAGCTCGACCGTCAGCGGAAGGCTATGTCTCCCATGACGCTGCCGAAACCGAGCCCTTTCGACCAGAGGCAGGCTATGACAATGACAGCCTAGACGAACTGTTTGACGCAGATTTTGACCCTGATGCCGACGGCAGAGAACCCGAGCGGGTCGTAGATGCCGACTACCGGGTTATTTCGCCGCCCTTGCGACCGCCGCCCGCGCCCGATGACTGGGAGGATGATTTTTTCAAGGAGGATGACTAGCTCTACCGTCTGGGGAGACCGCCGCCCCGCCGCAGACCCAGAGACTCCCAGAAAGGGACTCTTTGATACGGTCTCATGGAAAAATGCCTTCTACAATGAGACACTAGCCAGTGTCTCATTCAAGTCACACCTTTATTCACGCGCCTTTCAGGACAAAAGCACTATGGTTCAGTTGACCCCCAACCCTAGCTACAGCATCACCGTTCAGCTGCGGATTCCCAACTATGTGGGGATGCTAGCCCGCGTGGTGCAGTCCATTGGCGAGGCAGGGGGCAGTATCGGGCACATTGATGTTTTAGAGCGCGATCGCAAGTCCCTGATTCGGGAATTTACGATTGACGCGTCGAGTCAAGCCCACGCGGAACAGATTGTACAGGCGATTCAACAACATCCAGAAATCACCGTGCTGACGGTGACGGATCGCACCATTGAGCTGCACCAGGGCGGCAAGCTCAGTACGGTCAGCAAACTCCCGCTGCGAAGTCAAGACGACCTGGCGATGGCCTATACGCCGGGGGTGGGCCGGATCTGTACCGCGATCGCCACCGAACCCCATCGTGTCTTTGAACTCACGATCAAAAGCAACACCGTTGCGGTAGTCACCGACGGCAGTGCGGTACTCGGGCTGGGGAATATTGGCCCTGAAGCAGCCCTGCCGGTGATGGAAGGGAAAGCACTGCTGTTTCGGGAGTTTGCCCAGCTCAATGCCTTTCCGGTTTGCTTAGCCACCCAGGATGTCGATGAAATCGTCGAGACGGTGAAGCGTCTGGCCCCCGTATTCGGCGGCGTTAATTTAGAAGACATCAGTGCCCCCCGCTGCTTTGAAGTTGAAGCGCGCCTGCGCCGGGAGCTGAATATTCCGGTGTTCCATGATGATCAGCATGGCACGGCCATTGTGGTGCTGGCGGCTTTAATCAATGCGCTCAAGCTGGTTCATAAAACCCTAGACCAGGTCAAAATCGTCATTAATGGGGCTGGGGCAGCCGGGGTGGCGATCGGGCGGCTCTTGCAAAAAGCCGGAGCAACTCGCATTTATCTGTGCGATCGCACGGGCATTGTCAGCGGCGATCGCATTAATCTCACGCCAGAGAAGCAGGAATTTGCCGTTGATGAAGCGGGTACCCTGGCCGATGCCATGCAGGGGGCGGATATTTTTCTGGGCGTCAGTGCGCCAGGGGTGGTCACGCCAGAGATGGTCAAAACGATGGCCACCGACGCCATTGTCTTTGCCATGGCAAACCCCATTCCCGAAATCCAGCCCGAACTGGTGCAGGGTCTGGTGGCGGTGATGGCCACCGGGCGCAGCGATTACCCCAATCAAATCAATAATGTGCTGGCCTTTCCTGGGATCTTTAAGGGGGCACTGCACTGCCGCGCCTGCGCCATCACCACCCGGATGTATCTCCAGGCTGCCTACGCGATCGCCACCCTTGTCAGTCCCCAGGATCTAGACCCAGAGCATATCATCCCCTCCGTTTTTGATGAACGGGTGGCGCCTGCGGTGGCCGCAGCCGTCGAGCAAGCCGCCCGCGAGGAAGGCATTGCCCAGTGCTAGGAAACCCGGTCGGAATTAAACCGGGCCTGCTGACGGGACATGCACCGAGACGTTGGGGGCGATCGCCCCGTCCGCCTATCCCAGAACTTAGCCCCCAGCCGCCATCCGCTCGAGCAGCGCATCCCAAAGCAACTGGGTCAGCGGTCCCGGACAATGGGGCAATTGACAATTATTAATCTGGCGAATTGGCATGAGCAAGCGTACCGAAGAGCTGAGAAATCCCTCCGTTGCGGTACCGAGGTCGCTAGCCCCCAGCACTACTTCTTGATGGGGAATTTGGCGCTGCCGCAAAATATCCAGGAGGAAATCGCGGGTGATCCCTGGCAAAATTCCCACCTCCGTCGGGGGCGTTTGCACTACACCCTCTCGGACGACCCATAGATTACTGGTGGTGGCTTCCGTCACTTCCCCTTGGGCGTTCAAAAGCAGGGCATCATCAGCCCCCATCTGCTGGGCTTCTAGCAGGGCCAGGATGTTGTTGAGGTAGTTACCCGTTTTTGCCGCTGGGTTGAGTGCTGCTTTTGCATTGCGCTGTCGCGCTGGGATGACCAGGTGATGTCCAGCTTCGTTCAGCCGGGGCCGATCATCAATGGGCGAGATCATGATTAACAGATTGGGCACGAGATTGGCCCCAGGTTGCAGGCTAATTTTGGCTTCTACGCCACGGGTCACGACAATCCGAATGTAAGATTCTTGCCAATCAGCCTGGGCCAAGGTATCGGCTACTGCTGCAATGATGTGGGCATTGCTCCAGGGTACTGTCATGTACAGCGCAGCAGCGGAATTTCGCAACCGCACCAGGTGATCTTCTAAGCCAAAGGGACGTCCGTGAAAGGTGCGTACGACCTCGTAAATACTGTCCCCGTACAAAAAACCCCGATCTAAAACTGAAACCTGCGCCTCATGGGCGATCGTGCCGTTTAAGTTGGTCAGTAGCGGCATTTCTGTTCCCTGCTGCGAAATGCAATGCCCTATGGGTTTTCCCATCTGAGGCTGGACTTAAGATAGTCGCATCTTAAAGGTGCCTCGCGAAACAGGCTACCGCATTTTAGAAAAATATTTTATTGGAACTCATCGTCAACCGCCGCTCACTCAAACTGGTTGAGCTTTTGTCCGATGCCCAACTTGCCCAGCATGAAGCCATCCGCAATGTTTCAGGATGGGGAATACACAAACCACAACTTGACGCTAGTGCAGCTTTTCGGCTTCTTGCTTCATGCGCTCTAGGGTTTGGTGCATCTGATCAAACATTTGCTGGGGCGTCATGCCAAATTGCCCGAGCT
>CAZXWR010000060.1:11840-15584 GCA_964644325.1 uncultured bacterium | reverse complement strand
AAACTCAGCCGCCGATCCTCAGACCCGAATTTCCAGCAGTTCTGGGACTTGACCTCCTCGGTCAGTTCAAGCCGCTTGGCGATCAGGGCCATACCGTTGAAGAGGATCGTGTCCCGCGACGTGGTGTAACCAGGCAGTTGCAAATGACGCAGACGCGTCACTGCCTGAACCGCGCGCGCTCGAGGGTCGACAGCAGATCTTGTCCCCAGAGCGCCGCCAGTGGACCCTACCGCCGGGCGGGCTACGCCTACCCTCAATCAGGGTCCACCGGCCGACATGGCTGTTGCTACCGATCAGCGAGGTTGTCGCTCATCAGTTCAGGCATCCTCGATGGCGAACAACCGCTCCAACTCTTCAATCCTATTGTTCTCTTCGAGAATTTTGCGGGCCTCCGATTTTGAAAGCACCTTCATACCGTACCCTTCACGGTGACCATGCGCACCGCTGGGAATGGCCCACATGCTACTGGGGCCGCCTTCGCCGGCGAGAAAAAAGGCACCCTTCTTGGTCACGTAGAGACCAGTGTCATGCCATTTAAAATCACCATGCTGAAAATGGCAAAAAAGCTGACAGAGAAACTCAGCGGTTTCCGTGTCGTAGCGCTTTCCATCGACGATTATTTGCATCGATCATTTCCCTTCTTGAGACATACGCTCATATGATTGACGCCAAGGCCGGCGTCGGCTTGGATGGTCGAAGCAAAAGGCATGGAGAAGCTCCAAGAGGTTAAGGGGGCAACGCTCCAGTCCGGACGAGCCGGCGCCTGGATAACCCTGATATGGAGTCGTTCGAACGTTGCGGTTCCGTGATTCGAACAACCCGTCTGCCTATGTTTCAGCATCGAAGCAGAACCCGTGGAAGATTAGCTACAAGCCGTTGAAATCGTGTCTTAATTCGGCTTTTGTGGGATCCCATCGGCACCGATCGCTCCTCCCGGAGAACGCTCTTTCCCGCCATAAGCTCATCGCCCACACCGGCGATGACGCTGCCGTCAGCCTCACCGACATGGCCAGTTGACCAAACACCGACAGAAGCCGGAGAGCATGCTGGCGACAGCAGCTACACCACGCGGTGGGACACGATCTCGAAGGGAACGAAGATGCCGGGCAGGCTCGGTTGGTGCCGGGCGCTGTTGACGAGAACCATGTTCTCGATCCGCATGACGCGCCAGGCCTCGGGGTTGATCTGCCGGTCTTTGAAGAGCCACCTGTTCGACGAAACGGATAAGGCTCGAGCAGTGCCAGCACGGTCTTGCCCACCTTGCTGCGCCAGCCTCGGGTTTGGATCTTGACGAAGACCTCGGGATCGTCGGCGCCCGCCGCTTGTCTATCTCGAGGAGCAACTGGATGTGCCTGGGGGTCAGAGTTGCTCGCGTGAGAGCCTTTCCTCGTTCGTCATTCGCCGTGGCGGCACTGTCCCGTTTTCAATGCTCGGCATCCCCTCCCCTGCCCTTGGCGATCCTTTGGTTTTTATGGCTGAAAGGTAGCACGGCCGGAGACGGCTGTCCGATTTTCAGGCAAAAACGGGACAGTCGGCTGCTCGGCGAAGGACGCTGACGATGCCTGTCCGGCAAGAGAACGTCATCGGCCACCCGGGCCCCTCCACTCCTTCGGCCTGGTGATTGCTGTGACGACAGCCTCGTGAAGCAACACGGTCTGGAGATGCCGCGTCTCAGGCCGCCGTCGCCAGCTGCCCGCGTGTCGCCTCGCCCAACGCACGATCGAACTCGCCGCGGAATCGCCTCGCGAACTCGGCGTGCGGCTGCTCGAGCGACGTGAACAGGATCGCCGCCCGCTGCGGCGCCGCAGCGACCAGGGCCAACAAGAACGCCTGCACCTGACCGCCGGCCGCATCCTGCTCGAACAGCCGGGCCACCGCGAAACGCAGCATCGCGTCCCAGTTGGTGTCGATGCGGCGGCCGTCCGCCTCGAGCAGCTCTGCCCAGTGATCCGCGAAATGCAGGGAGGCCGCATAGCCGCGCAGCGTGTCGTGGCGAAAATAGACGGCGTCGCCGAGCTGCCGCAGCAGCTTGCGCGCGAGCAGCGGGGCGGTGATCTCGCTCGGCAGGTCGGTCGGTACCCGGTCGCGCAGCATGGCATAGGCCTGGGCGCAGAGCACCGCGACGAAGTCGCCGTTGCCCGCCTCGCGCCAGGCCGCGAACTGCCGCTCGAATACCGCTCGAAACAGCGCTTCCTCCGATTGCGGCAGCTTCGTCTGCTCCCCATCGGCGGCGAGCTCCAGCGCCAGCTCCAGGTTCTGCGGCAGTGACAGGAGTTCGCTCTGCGCCTCGTCGAGACTGCCGATAAGCGCCGCCGCCCGGACCTCGCCGAGATGCCGGCCCAAGAGCTCTGAGATGCCGGCGCGGGTGAGCCGTGGCATGGTCTCGACGGCTCCCCAGTGCCCGAGCTGCTGCGCATGGGCATCCTGTGACGCTGCGACCACCCAGTTGCGGCTCTGGTGCTGGTCGACGAAGACAACGATCTGGTCGCGCCGCTCCTTTCCGACCTCGTTCAGCCCGTCGAAGAGGAAGACGAAGGCGTCGTGGCGGATTAGCCAGCCGGCCATATCGTCGTCGGTGAGCCCGCCGAAATTCGCGAGCTGGCCCTTGACCATCGCCTCGACGGAAGCCACGGCACCATACCGGCCGAGCGGCAGATAGACAGGCAGGGGGCAGTGGCGGCCGAGGGGGATCTTGCCGAGTGCCAGATAGGCCGTCAGATGCCGCAGGAACGCCGTCTTGCCTACGCCGGAAACGCCGACGATCAGGAGCCGCCTCTGCTCTTGCATCCGCTCGCTGAAGGTCCGCGCCGTGAAGCGCTCCTCGGGCGCCACGAAGCGATCCTCCCAGCCGCGAATGTCGTCGCTCGCCAGGAGCGCCCGGCGATAGCGCTTGAGCACGTGCCGGCGCGCCGGCGGCACCAGCGTCAGGACGAGCGGCACCATTCCGAACGACCCCATCCCGCGCAAATAGGGATTCATGATCGTGGTATGGCAGAAGCTCGAAAAGGGAGCCCCGAAGAGTGCGGTGAGCATGAGCAGCGGCGGGATCGCCACGACCAGAATGCCGAGAGTTCCCGCGCTCGGCAGGACGAACTGCTCGAGCGTGTGCTCGTACTCGTTACCCCACCGGTCGCGGATTGCAATGTGGACGGTGGTCGGAAAGCCGACCGGCACGGGCTGCGCCAACTCGGGAGAAACGAAGTCGTCGCGTTCCTTCCGTTCGTCGAAAAGGGTGCGATCGGCGTCGAGGATGACCCGGAAATGGTGCGGCGGAACGGTGATCAGCCCGGCGCCGGGGCCCTCGTAGGAAACTCGGCCGATTGACGAAGTGCCGATGACCGTGTTGGGGAGCAGCCACGAGAGCGCCTGCTCCCACCAAGCTGCCTCCTGTCCGCTGCGAAGATCCGTCACCACCGGGTGCGCGTCGAACAAACGATACAAACCGCGACCAGTGCCCACGAAGACCGCCCCGCTCCTCGACGAACGAGGCACCTCCCTCGGCGAGAGGCTCGGGCGCCGCATCCGCCGTCGCCAGACGCCAGACACCTTGATCCGTGCCCACGAAGATCGCACCACCCCGCTCCTCGACGAACTGGGCCCAGCCCGAGACATCGGCGAGAGGCTCGGGCGCCGCATCCGCCGTCGCCAGACGCCAGACACCGTCACTGGTGCCCATGAAGATCGCACCGCCCCGCTCCTCGACGAACTGGGCCCAGCCCGAGACATCGGCGAGAGGCTCGGGCG
>CAZXWR010000060.1:0-11740 GCA_964644325.1 uncultured bacterium | reverse complement strand
AGACATCGGCGAGAGGCTCGGGCGCCGCATCCGCCGTCGCCAGACGCCAGACACCTTGATCCGTGCCCACGAAGATCGCACCACCCCGCTCCTCGACGAACTGGGCCCAGCCCGAGACATCGGCGAGAGGCTCGGGCGCCGCATCCGCCGTCGCCAGACGCCAGACACCGTCACTGGTGCCCATGAAGATCGCACCGCCCCGCTCCGAAATAAATATCGCTTGTGCGCCCGGGTTGACTGGCTCTTTCACCCAAGCCGAGGCTGGCGAGGCGCGCAGACAAACGGCGCTTTGGAGAAGCAAAACCAACGCCAGAAAGAGCAGCAATCGCCGTCGCGTCATGCTCGTGTCCGTGGAGATTTGTGGGTCAAACTTCGCGTCCGGCAATAAGGACTTGTATCTCTAAATTGTCAGACTCGCCCTGCAGGGCGAGTCTGACGGTGAACGGGACAATCGTCAAGGAGATGCGGGCCGAGAGCGAGCCCGAGGCAGTTCAGTGGTGCAGCTAAAAACTGTCCCATTACCGGTTAAAATTGGGACTGTTGCGCGCTCTTTCCGCTTTCGGATTGTCGCAGGCCCGATGGCTTTGCCAGCGTTGGCCGTGAGCGGCATTGACAGGGCCCGCCGCCAAGGGGTAACGGTAAAGCTGTCAGGCAGCTTTGCGGCTGCCGCAGCAATAGCAGGAAGAAGATAGCCATGTCAGGGAGCAAGGCAGAAATCAGGCCGCTGGGCGACTGTCTTGGGGCCGAGCTCGTCGGTTTCGATCTCTCGGTACCACTGACGCCGGAGCGGGCGGAAGTGTTGCGTCGGGCCTTTTGGGCCAATCCCGTGCTGACGCTGCGCGGTCAGCAGCTGTCCCCCGAGCGGCTGGTCGAGATCGGCCGCGTGTTTGGCCGGATCGAGCCACACTCGATCCTGCACTACCGCCATCCCGAGCACGCCGAGCTCTCCTACATCACCAATGTCGACAAGGACGGCAATGTCGACAGCTTCGGCCAGAACAAGCGCGCGACCGACTGGCATTCCGACGGATCGTTCAAGGCGCAACCGGATTCGGTGGCCTTTCTCTACTCCATCGCGGCACCGTCCTCCGGAGGTGCCACCGAGTTCTGCAACATGTACGCGGCCTATGAAGCCCTGCCCGACACGATGCGGCAGCGCATCGATGGCTTGCGGGCCTTTCACAAGCGCGGCGAAGGCTGGCGCTGCGAATCGCCGCCGCCGCCGCTGACCGAGGAGCAGAAGGCGTCCGGCGATTTCGACGGCGCCGAGCATCCGGTTGTCATCACCCACCCGCACAGCGGCCGCCGGGCGCTCTACATCAATCCCAGCCACTGCGTGCAGATTGTGGGCATGGACCGGGCCGAGAGCGACGCGCTGCTCGATGAGCTCGTGGCGCACGCAACCCAGGAACAGTTCCGATACGCCCACCCCTGGCGGGTCGGCGACATTCTCTTCTGGGACCAGCGCTGCCTCCTGCACCGCGCCGGCCGCGGCACGCCGGCTGGCGAGAAGCGGATCATGCTTCGTGGCATGATGGTCGACCGGCTGAGCGAGGAGCGGATCGCCGCCTGAGAGCCGGTCCAAGGCGGGAAGAGGAAGGCGGCGGCGAGGCACCGCCTCAGCCGTCATACCCGAATTGGCGCGGCAGCCAGAGCGTGAGATCGGGCCAATAGGCGACGACCAGCAGCGCCAGCGCCATGGCAATCAGATAGGGCGTCGTGGCGCGAATGATCTGGCCCATCGGGACACGGGCGATCTCGGTGACGATAAAGAGCGTGATGCCGACCGGTGGTGTGATCTGGCCGATTGCCAGCGCGAATATCAGCATCACCCCAAGATGGACGAGGTCGATTCCGAGTTCCGGCGCGATCGGGACGAGGATCGGTGTGACGATCAGGAGATTGGCCGAGGCGGTTTCGAAGCAGCCGAGAAACAAGAGCGTCGCGAGGATCAGGAGCATCAGGATCCAGCGCTCCTCGGTCAGCGAGAACATCGCCGCGGCTACCAGATCGGGCACGTGCTCGACGGTCAGCACCCAGGCGAAAAGCCCGACCGTGGCCAGAATGAACATGATGCCGGACGTCGCCCGAACGGCGCGCATCAACGCCGGTAGCAGCTCCGACGGGCGCAGCTCGCCATGCACGAGCCCGACGACGAGTGCCAGAAGAACGGCCGCACAACCAGCCTCCGTCGGGGTCAGCGTGCCGGTGACGATGCCGCCGACGATGACGAACGGCAGCAGCAGCGGCAGCAGCGCGCCCGAGAACGTGCGCGCCAGGGCCCGCACGCCCGGAAAAGGCTCTGTCGGGCAGCGCTCCCGCCCGGTCAGCACCTCAAGATAGATCGATCCCATCAGCGCCAGGCCGAGCAAGATGCCGGGCAGCAGCCCGGCCATGAACAGCCAGTCGACCCCGACCTCGGCGATGGCGCCATAGAGGACGAGCCCGATCGAGGGCGGGATAATGGGCCCGACGGTCGATGAGGCGGCGGTGATGGCAGCCGCGAAGGGCGCCCGGTAGCCCTTCTCCACCATGGCCTTGATCTCGACCCGGCCGAGCCCGGCAGCATCGGCGGCCGAGGAGCCGGACATGCCCGAGAAGATCAGGCTCGCCAGCACGTTGACGTGGCCGAGGCCGCCCCGGATGTGGCCGACGGCGGTGCTGGCGAAGGCAAAGATCCGCGCCGTGATGCCGGCCGTGTTCATCAGCTCGCCGGCGAGAATGAACAAGGGAATGGCCAGCAGCACGAAGTTGGTGAATTGCTGCAGCATGGTCTGGCCGACCATAATCAACGATGTGCCGGTCACCACCATGTAGAGCAGGCTCGGGGCGAGGAATACGAAGGCCACCGGTGCGCCGAGCACGAGGAGCGCCACGAAGGCCAGACCAAAAAGCGCCAAGGCCATTGTTCAGCCCACTGCCTGGAAGGTAGCTCGCCGGGCGTCGGGTCGGAGCAGCTGGCAGAGCGAGGCCAGGCTCATGGACGCCGACATCCAGAGCACGGGGATGCCGTTGGCGCTGCGCGAAATACCGAGCGACGGAATCCGCTTGGTCGCCTGCAGCTCGACGAGGACCAGCATCTCGAAGCCGGTGACCGCGATCACGAGCCCCATCATGACCAAGAGGCCGCTACCAACGATCTGCCGGCCCCGGTCCGGCAACAGTTGCGCGAGCGCATCGACGGCGATGTGCCCCTGCTCCTTGTAGAGAGCGCTGGCGCCGATGAAGGTCAGCCACAAGAGGGCGAGCACACCGAGATCGTTGGCCCAGGCGAGCGGCGCGTCGAGCAGGTCGCGAAAGAGGACGCCGAGCGCCGTACTGACGACGATTGTCATCATGCACAGGCCGGCGACCAGCCACTCGAAGCGACCGAGCAGTTGGTCCACGCGGACGAGAAGGTCGACTAAGCGACGCATGGTCGCGATCCCCTGCGGCCCGCCCGCAATGTGTCGGGCGAGCTCAGAGCCCGTTGATCAGCCGGCGAGGTCGCGGATTTCCTGTACCAGGCCTTCGGGCAGCTTACCGTCCGCCTCGAACTGGCGAATCACTGGCTCCACCCTGGTGGCGAACGGCTCGGTGTCGACCTCGATGAACGTGGTCCCTTCGCTCAGCATCTGGCGCTTCTGCTCGTCGAAGGAATCCAGGATCAGGCCATAGTAGTAGTCACCAGCGTCCACTGCCGCCTGCTGCAGGATCGCCTGCTGGTCGGCCGGCAGACTGCTCCACACCTGCTCCGAGATGATCACCGTGTAGGGTGCGATCTGGTGCCGGGTCAGGGTCACGAAGGGTGCCGCCTGGTAGAACTTCTGCGGGAAGATGCCCGAGAGCGGCGCCTCCATGCCGTTGACCGTGCCGGTCCGCATGGCGAGGAACGCCTCGGCATAGGCGATCACTGTCGGCTTGGCGCCGAGCGCCGACCACGTCTCGATATAGGTGTCGAGATTGGGCATGCGCAGCTTCATGCCGTCAAGGTCCTCGACCTTGAGCACCGGTGTGCGGGTGATCAGCACCCGCGGCAGCCGATACCAGTTGTCGGCCAGCATGCGGACGCCATGATCGTCGATCATGCTTTGCGTCCAGGCCGCGTAGGTATCGCTGGCCTGGAAGCGTTGGACATGCTCGACACCGCCGAACAGGAACGGCATGGCGAGCGCCGACCAGGCCGGATCGAGATGCTGGTACCAGTCCGCGACGTTGGAATGCATGTCCTGCGTGCCGAGCTGCAGGTTCTCGATCTGCGCCACCGACGAGCCGAGCTTGTCGGAATCGAAGACGTCGACTGTCAGCTCGCCGCCACTCCGCTCGGCGACCAGCCTCGCCATCTCCTGCAGCGCCAGCGTCTCCGACGACAACGGCGCCGTGCCGACGCCGACCCGCAAGGTGGTCGCCGCATGGGCGATGCCGGCCGCCGCCAGGACGGCCGTCAAAACCAGACTCCCGATGATCTGCTCTAGCCTACCCATTCTTTGTGCCTCCCCTGTTTTCTTGTTGTTCAACCGCCTTCAGCAGACGGCTTCACCGAAGTACAGTCGGCCGATGCGTCGCAGATGGGCGCGCATCGCCGCTTTGGCGCCGCGCGCGTCGCGCCGCTCCAGGCAGGCGACGATCTGCCGGCGCGCGGCCAAGCCCTTGCCGAGTTCCTCGGCGTTGTCGATCCGCTGGCGCGTCGTCTGCCAGACCGGCCCCTGCATCAACGCGATAAGATCGCGGACGAAAGTGGCGAGCACGGTGTTGCCGGAGGCCAGGGCAAGCTTTTCGTGGAACAGAAAATGATCACGGGAGACCCGGGGCTCCGCGGCAATCCTGACCGCCGTGCGCTCGACGATCGCGCCCAGTGCTTCGATCTCGTCTGGGGTCGCGTGGCGCGCCGCTTCCGAGGCGAGTTCCGGCTCGAGCAGCATGCGCGCCTTGAACTGCTCGAGCGGTCCGGGCCCGAGTGCCAGAGGCAGCGACGGCCAGCCACCTGCCGACGGCTCGCGGAGATATGCGCCACTGCCGGTCCGCACCTCGACCAGCCCCGCCATCTCGAGGACGATCAGCGCTTCACGCACGGACGGACGGCTGACCCCGAACCGTCGGGCCAAGTCCAATTCGGCCGGCAACCGATCACCGGGCTGCAGCGCCTCGGCACGCACCATCTCTGAGATCTGCTCGGCGATCTGCTGGTAGAGCCGCTTCGGCCGGATCGGCTGCAACGTGACGCCCGGGCGATCGTCCCTTCGTGCCTCGCCACCCACCAGTTGCTCTCCATTCACCCGGGCTCGGGGCCAAGTTCGCCTAAAACCTGTCAAACAGGTTATGGGTGCAACACGTCGACGTCAAGTTGACCGCCGATGCCTGCCGACGTGGAATGAAAATGTTTAGGCGGGTTCAGCCGTCACTCACGGTCATGGGCACGTCAAGGCGTTAAAGTCGGGGCGGCATCTGCGCTTGGCGCGATAAGGCGCTATATGTGAAGTCTCGCCAACGGGGAAGCACACCGGCCGGACGCCATTCTCACCTGATTGGCAGACTGTCCCGTTATCGGAGTTCGCAGGCCAAAAAGACGAGGTGATCGCGTTTCACCGACTGCCGCACCGGCACGGCAGGCTCGGGCCCGGCCGGCGGCGCGGGCGCATGGCCGAGACCGTTCAGCTCCTGGGCGACCGTGGTGATGAGCCGGCCGACGTCAGCGGCCGCGATCGCGTTGTGGCCGAGATAGGCCACAACGCGATCGGTCGTCAGGCCGGTTATTGTCGGTGCATCGTAGTCGGCGCGCATGCGCATAGTCCAATGCCGCTTCAGTGTCGTCAGGGCATGCGGCATGGTAAGGATTGCGACACTTGGCTTTTTGTTGAGGTGGCGACGTGGGATGCCCTGAGACTCTGCCGAGCAATTGTGCCGCCGGCAATTTGTGGCATACGGTGATCGCTATGCGTCATTGCTCTTGATGGCCTTTCCTGGCGCTCAGCGAACTGTTGAGATACAAAATCTCCTTTCCTCCCCTCCCCTCCCCTGCCCTATCAGCCGGTAGCCACGTTGCTCCTTGGCCTGGCGTCGGAGCTCTGAAAAGCCGGCGGGGCCTCCTCCTGGCGGCTGAAGGGCTGCTGCGCTTCAAGAACCTTGATGGTTTCGGGGTTGCCAGCAAGATTCTCGTTTAGCTGATCAGTGTATCGGCCTTGTTGACATCCCACAGGCAGTCTGAGTCGCTCCTGGTCTGGTTCATTTTTCGGATGGCGGAACATCCTTACAGGTGTTTTTAGGCATTTATGTCTACCATCCCTCGCCTGTTTGTTTTTCGAAGAACAGCGAAGGCGCTCGACTGAGAGTGTTAAATTTGTGTTATTAGAGTGTTAAGCTGTGGATAAGCTTCGGCAACTCACTGTTTCAACATGGGAATTCAGATCGACAGGTAACTGAAACCCCGAATCGAGGTAACTGAAACCCCGAATCGAGGTAACTGAAACCCCGAATCGAGGTAACTGAAACCCCGAATCGCGGGCTGGTAACTGAAACCCCGAATCGCCTCGTGGGTAACTGAAACCCCGAAGCTTGACATCAGGTAACTGAAACCCCGAAGATGGGGCCATGGTAACGGAAACCCCGAATGCGCTCACACCCCTGCTCCCGGATCGACATCCGCAGCATGATCTGTTCATTTGCGATGTAGCCGATGCGGTGCTCAAGGATGTGATGGCGCAAATGGAGCATCCCTTCTATTCACTGTCAAAAAAGCCGGAAACTAAGATACGACGTTATGAGCATAACGGCAACTGGCTAGAGATAACGCCAAGCGTCAAGGGCCTAGCAACGATCTACGACAAAGACATTCTGATTTACTGTATTTCGCAGCTTATGGCGAAACTTAAGAACGGCGAGAAGGTTTCGCAGCGCGTGCGGATCAGTTCGCGCGATCTGCTGATTTTTACGAACCGCGGCACGGCCGGAAAAGATTATGAGGCGCTTATCGAAGCGCTCGATCGGCTAGCGGGCACGCGGATCAGCACCAACATCAAAACGGCCGATGAAGAGCAGTACGAGAATTTCGGACTGATCGACGCCGCCTCGCTTCGCCGCAAGCACGGCTTTGACGGCCGCCTTTTATGGTGCGAGGTCAAGCTCTCGGACTGGGTCTTCAACGCGATCCGTGCCCAGGAGGTACTGACCCTGCACCGGGACTATTTCAGGCTACGCAAACCAATTGAGCGGCGCATCTATGAGATCGCCCGCAAACATTGCGGCCAGCAGGATAGCTGGAAAGTCGGCCTTGCGCTTCTGCTAAAGAAGACGGGCTCGCAGAGCCCGGAGAAGCGCTTTCGGCAGATGGTCCGCCACCTGGCCGAGCACGACCATTTGCCGGATTACAGCGTGTCTTTTGATGCCGAAACGGATGTGGTCAGCTTCCGCAATCGCGGCTCGATGAGCCCTTCCCTGCCTGCGGTAAGCTGGGAAGGCGCGTTTGATGGCGATGCCTATCACGATGCCCGTCTGGCTGCGCCAGGCTGGGATATTCATTATCTGGAGCGAGAATGGCGCAACTGGCTCGGCGAAAACGAGATCGAGCCGAAAAACCCGGCGCGGCACTTCGTGCGGTTTTGCCAGAGTTGGCAGGAGCGTCGCGGTTCACCCTAAAAACCACAAACCCACATTTAAGCGTTTGATCATTTGCGGGTGATGCCCGCCTCGCTTTCCAGCTCGGCCGTGCGACGGTCGATAAACTCCTGGATCTCAGTGACCATCGTGCGCCCGGCTGCGCTGCAGGCCGTCTTGAAGCGCATATGGGTACTGGCGGGTAGATCGAGGCTCAATCGCTTTGTCGGCTCGGCAGGCCGCTTCGGCTCTGGAGCCGCCAACGGCCTAGGCCTCCTGTCATGCCCTGCCCCACCCTTTTCGAAGGCCTCGATAGCTTCAGTGGAAAGCGGCTTTGGCTTCGGTGCGGTCGCGAACGTCTTCTTAGACATGGCTCAAAATTTCATCGGTTAGGTTATTGATCTCCCTAGCGGCCGGACTGCGGGGAACCCATTCTAGGATGGTCTTGCCCATGGTCATGCTTTCGGCGAACGACACGCGTTGCTCGACATCGGCATCAAGGATCCGAATGCCAGTTTCCGCGGCCATCGACCGCACATCGCGGCCTATCACGGTATTCCCTATTTTGCGGGAAACCACAAACCCACATTTTAGGGTTTCTTTGTATTCCTGCGCCTCGCGCACCTGACGGACAGTGAGATCGGATGCCCAGGTCGAAAGGCCGGATGGCTCGATCGGCAGCGCCACGAAGTCGGCAGCGATGATGCACGAGCGCGCAATCTGCTCTGCGTGCGGTGGTCCGTCGATAACCGTGTATTCGAAATCGACGGAGAGCTTCAGGGCTTCCTTCGCCATGTTCTCGCGCGCCATGCTGACAACCTGGAAGGCGGGTTCATCGCGCAGCGCGGCCCAGGTACTAGCGGAGCCTTGCTTGTCGGCGTCAATCAGCAGCACCTTGTGGCCGCGCGCGGCTAAGCTGGCGGCGACGTTGATGGCGAGCGTGGTTTTGCCAACGCCGCCTTTTTGGTTCAGGAAGGCTATAATCATGGACCCACATTACAAGATTCGTGGGAAAGCAGTAACCCACTTTTGTACAAACCCACATGCTGCCCACCTTCCCACTTATGTGGGTATGTGGATCGAGAATGATACAGTGCAGAAGGGCAGGGAAAGCAAATGATATGCCATTGCCGACCTCGATGCAGAGACCGGACACAGATTAGCATTGGGGCCCTGTCGGGGCTGCAGATCGTGAGGTACATGACCGCCTTCTTTACGCATCTGAACCGAGATCATTCAGCAGATTCACGGCCCGGCGCGTGACGGCCCGGCGCCCGTGCTCGGTCCGGTAGTGCAGACGCGACTCCGCCGACCGCTGCCCGCAGACCGCAAGGGCCTCCTCGAGCCCGAGGTCGCCCCGCGCATGTCCGTGATCGTGCCAAAGGGACCGGACGATGTGCAAGCCGATGCCGACGCGTCGCTCGAACCGCTTCGTCGCCCACTGATAACCGAGAGGATCGTTGAGCGCGTTGCCGATAAAAAGCGCCGTGCCACGACGCTGCTTGTAGAACGTCGTGACGAAGGTCTCGTCGACACCATGGAGAATCGCGGCATCCAAAAACCGCGTCAGCCGCGAATCGAACCGCAAGCGGTAAGGCTCTGCGGTCTTCGACGACGCAAAACACAACCGCCAGCCACGCTCGTCACGAAACACCGTCTTCTCGATGACAAGGCTTTGCATGTCCGCGAGACGCGGTGCCGCCACCAGCGCAAACGCGAACAGCGCCGCTTCGTTGGCCAGCCGCTGGCGGCTGATCGCCAGCCGCGCGCGCCTGGCTTCTTCCAGCGCCGCGGCGGCCGCGGCGGCGATGTCGAGCAGGTTCAGTCCGGTCTTCTCCAGGAAGACCTCCTTTTTCTTCGGCACGCCGACCACGGCGTTGCTGTGAAATTTGACCTCGCCCTTGAGCAGCTCCTCGAGCGGCTCGTGCCCGCCCAAATGCTGGAGAAACACCCGGATTTTCGCCAGGCTCGAGACCACCGTGCGGCCGGCGAGGCCGCGCTCGGTCATCGCCGTGATCCACGCTGCCAGCTGCGGCGGCGCCAGCGCCACCGACAGCCCGGCGGCTTTGGCGGAAAAGGCCAGCTGACACAGCTTTTGCGCAAGCGACACGATGATCATCGAGGCAGGGGCCCTGTGCCCGCGAACGCCCGGGCACCCACTTCGCATGCGGTTGAGCACTGCCTGCCAGGCGGCCGGCAGCGCCGCTTCCTGCACCGACACCCGACGCGGCGGCGGCCGCGATGGCCGGTGCTGCAGGCTGGGGCGGTCGAGGCGAGCTCGCAGCAGCCGTGCCTGGCGGATCGCCGGCAAATCCGGCGACGACGGATCGAGACAGTCGAGACACACAAAAAGCTGATGCGTCCACCTAACACTGCGCTTGCCCCGGCAGAAATCCTGGATTTCGGCGAGGGTCGCGGTGCCCTTGAAGCCATGATCGCGCCGCCAGCAGCGCCACTTCCAAAACAGCCGGAGGTCGTGCGCGCTCAGCCGGTCGTCCGCCAGAGCGGCGGCGGCGGCAAGGGCGAAGGGGCGCATTTCCGGCGCCCGCAGCACCGCCGCCACCGGCTCGGCCGGCCGGCTCATCGGGGCCGCCGCAAATGGGCCTGCGCGGTCGCGAGCAGCGTCGTCTGCGCGCGCTCGACCCGGCGTTCGCGGTCGATGAAGGCGTAGTGCTGCAAAACCGTGCGCTCGTCGTCGCCGAGGAGGGCGGCGACCAGGGCAACGGCGTCGGGATGCCGATCGAGCATCAGCGTCGCGACGGCGTGGCGGCACTGATGCGGGGTCATCGGCAGGCCGATCGCCGCCAGCTCCAGCCGAAACCAGTCCAGATAGCTCTTGTAGCAGAGCTGCACGTTGCGGCCGGGAAACAAGTGCCCGTCGTCGCTGGCGCCGCGGGCGACCGCGAGCGGCCGGATCGTCGCCAGATACCAGTCGACGACCCGCCGCGGGCAGCGTTTGCCGGCGCCCTCCGGAAACGGCGCCCGGAACGGCTTGCGGTTTTTGACCTGCGGCCCGGGAATCAGGATGCTGCCAGCGCCGGCACGCAAAAAGAGTGTCTGCGCGTCGCCCTGGTAGCGCAGACCGACGGTATTTTCCGCGCGTAGCGGGGCGACGCGGGTCAGGATCGCCATCGCCGTGGCGATCGTGCCGCTGCGGATCGCCGCCGCGAGATCGGCGCGTGACGCGCCGCGCAGCGCCGCTTCGGCCCGAGCCCGCAATAGCTCGGGCGCGGTGAGCAGAATGGTCCGACGCTTGCTGTCGTCGAGGATCAAGCGACAAAACGCCTCGTTCGCTGGCGTCAGGCCGCCCGGCCGGCGCAGCGCCGGGTCGCGCGCCAGGGGGGCAAACCCGTCCACGTTCCGGTTGAAATGCTGAAACACGCGCTTGAGGCGTTTGACGTAGCTTTCGACGCTCGAGGGTGTCAGCGGCTGGTCCGGCGCCGCCGCCGTGATGGTGGCGAGCGCCGCCCGGGCGCAGTCGCGCACCCACCGCTCGTCGAGCAGTTCGTCGAGCCCGCCGACCACTGCCGGGTCGATCAGGTCGGCGTCGAGCAGGTGCTCGAGGTACCAGGCCATGGCGGCCTCGATCTGGCCGAGATAGCCACTCGACAAGGGCCGGCCGGGTTGTTGGGAAATCGGACTCGGCGTGCCCGCCGCCAAGCTTATGATGGCCTGATCCCACTCGTCTCGCACTGTTGCCGGCAGGGACTGCCAGACGTCGCCACGCGGCCGGCGCAGCGGCGGCAACGGCCCGACCGGCTGCGGCGGCATCCAGGCGGTCAACGCGGGGTCCGCCCGCAGCCGGTCGAAGCGACCGACGGCCCGGCCCACCATGTCTTTGCCGCGCCGGGTCGGGTCCTCAAGGCGCAACGTGTGCAGCGCTGTCGTCGTGAGCTCGGTGGGGCCGAGCCCGAGCCGGCGGCCGTAATCGGCCATCCGGCTCAACGCGATGTCGAGCCCCAACTCGTTCGCCCGGCGCTCGGTCGTGGCAGCGAGCAGAGCTGCCCAAGCGTCGTCGCGCTGCTTGCGCTCGTCGCGTTGTGCCGTCGCGCCGGTGGCCCGGGCGAGCGCGCCGCGGACATTCGAGCGCCAATCCTTGTAGGCTTCCGCATGTTTGAAATGAGCCACGGGAAAATCGTCCACCGAGCCGCGGCCCCAACGCTTGTCGAAG
>CAZXWR010000059.1:0-15794 GCA_964644325.1 uncultured bacterium | reverse complement strand
GGCGTTAGATCCACAGAACCCAGTGGCAGTGAAATAACGGGTGGAATGGGGCTTTTAATCCCCAGAACCCGGCAGACATCAATCACCTTTTCCAGACCCACCTTTTGCCCCAGCACAATCGCGGGGATATTTCGAGAGGTGGCCAGCGCTTGCCGCACCGACATCGTGCCCCCAAAGGTTCGGTCGTAGTTTTGCGGTCTGTAGCGCTCAGCGCTGCCGTCGTCGTAACTAACGGGTGAATCGTTAATGGTCGAACCTGGGGAGAATTTTCCAGTCGCAAAGGCCGTGTAGTACACGAAGGGTTTAAACGAAGATCCGGGCTGTCTCAGGGCTTGGGTGGCTCGGTTAAAGGAGGTCTTCCGACTATCCACACCCCCAACAATCGCCTTGATGAAATGGGTGCGCGGGTCAACGGCAACCAGGGCAACCTGATCAGCGTAGACTCCGCTGTACCGCAGGGACTGGGCCCCATATCTGACAGCATCTTCTGCAATTTGCTGCATTTTCCAGTCAATGGTGGTTTGAATGCGCATCCCACCTCGTTTGACAGCCTCCTGACCAAAACGGTCATTTAGTTCACTGACAACGGTATTGGTGACAAAGGGGGCCAAGCTTTGTTGAAAAGAGGTCACCTCGCCAAATTTCAGGGGCTGTGCCTTGGCCTCCTCCGCTTCTTGAGCGGTAATCCAGTTGAGGGCCAGCATCCGATCAATCACGATAGTCTGCTGGCGTTTAGCGGCCTTAAAGTCAATGTAGGGGCTGTAATATTCTGGAGCTTTAATGATGCCCGCCATCATGGCAGCTTCGGCCAGGGTTAGGTCAGCCGCGGACTTGTTGAAGTAGCTCTCAGCCGCCGTTTCAGCACCGTAAGTATTGTGTCCCCAGTACACCTGATTCAGGTACATTTCCAAGATTTCGTCTTTTTGGAAAAGCTTCTCTACCCGCAACGCTAAAACGGCCTCGGCCATTTTTCGGGTGAGGGCTTCCCGGGGTGTCAGAAACAGGTTCTTAACGAGCTGTTGCGTGATGGTCGAGGCCCCTTCTACGGTGCGGCCCTGCTGGAAGTTAACCAGACTGGCACGAATAATACCGACGGGGTTCACCCCATGATGCTGATAGAAGTTGCTGTCTTCAATGGCCAGGGTGGCGAGCTTTAAGTTGGGGGAAATATTTTCCAGGGCAATGACTTTCCGATTCTCCTCGCCGTGGAGACTGGCTAACACCTTGCCGTTAACGTCGTAAATATAGGTGGTTTCGCTGGGGACGTAGTTCTTGAGGGAGCGCACGTTGGGTAGGTTGCGGTAGCTGATGGCTAGGCCCAAAAGTGTACCTGCGATCGCCGTTGTCCCAAGCATAGAGGTCACCAAGACGGTCGCCCCCGTCATCTTCAAGGTTCCCTTGAAAAAACCCATTTTGACTGGAGGCGTTGACGCCGATGTGGAACGAAGCACTTTTGTAGACACCGCAGACGTAACCTTGCAACTAGACAACGCAATCTTAAATTCTCAAGCCCCCAGCTCGCAGACTACCCTACTGCGTTAGCTGTGAATCAGCAATAAAGCCGTTTAATATTTTTGACGGTGAATCACCGGAGATCCCTTAAATGGCAAACCACACTGCTCTCTGCTAGCTTAATCCTATTCTGTGGGTAGCCGCACTGATAGTGCCACTGCTGCTAATATTCCTAGCGCGGGCGATCGCGACAGTCTTTCGCAACAGAGTATTTCGCAACGGTACTATCGATGGTCTGAGCGGCGATCCATGATTTTGACCGATGCTACCCCCAGTCAAGTTCTATAATGGAGCACTGCCTAGACAGCCCCAGCCCTTGGGGCACAGCAGTTGAACCCCTAACGTTTGGCAGTCCCTGCTTCCTGTTCCATGACCCAGCCGCTCTCTACTCTCCTCCATCGAGGCGTCAGCGAAATCTTCCCCGATCAGCCCAGCTCCGCTGACCCAGCCGAAAATTTAGCCGCCAAACTTCAGCAAAGCGATCGCCCCTTGCGGATTAAGTTGGGCATTGACCCCACGGGTACCGATATTCACCTGGGCCACAGTATTCCGTTCCGTAAACTACGGGCTTTTCAAGACCAGGGTCACACAGCCGTCCTCATTTTTGGTGACTTTACAGCCCGCATTGGGGATCCAACCGGCAAATCAGAAGTCCGCCGACAGCTCACCGAGGCGGAGGTTCAGACCAACGTTGAAACCTACATCCAGCAAATTCGCCCAATCCTCGACTTTGACACCCCTAGTCGTCTAGAGATTCGCTACAACTCAGAGTGGCTGAGTCATCTAGATTTATCGAAAGTATTGGGTTTACTGACCACCATGACCGTCGGCCAAATGCTGGCCAAGGAAGGATTCTCCGAGCGCTACGGTCAGGGAACCCCTATCTATCTGCATGAATTTCTATACCCCTTGATGCAGGGCTATGACTCCGTTGCTGTCCAAGCCGACGTGGAGATTGGCGGCACCGACCAAAAATTCAACATCGCAGTGGGGCGCGATCTCCAGCGTCATTTTGGCCAGAGCCCTCAATTTGGGTTACTGGTGCCCATCTTACTGGGAACCGACGGCGTTCAGAAAATGTCGAAGTCTCTCAATAACTATGTGGGACTCGCTGAAGATGCGGTCAGTCAGTACTCTAAGCTAGAAAAGATTCCCGATGCGATCATCGAGCAATACTTTGAGCTGTTAACCAACTTGCCCCTGAACGACTTGCCCTCTGACCCCAGAACCCGCCAAAAGCTTTTGGCCCTCGATATTGTCAGCCAGTTTCACGGTGCCGACATTGCCCGCCAAACCCAGGCCTCTGTCTTGGCCATGATTCAAACGGGAACATCAGACACAGCAGCACCAGTGCCGGAATACTCACTCAGTCAGATTCAGTTCCCCGTCAAGCTTTTTTACTTGGTCAGTGCCAGTGGCTTATGTAACGGTAGCAGCGAAGCCCGCCGTCAAATCCAGGGGGGAGCGGTCAAGCTGGATGGCACCAAGGTGGCCGATGTCAATTGGGAGGTAGCGACCTCCGAGGAACTGGAAAATCGCATTTTGCAAGTTGGGAAAAAAAAATTCATTCGCCTGACCGCCTAGGCGAACGCATAGGCCATGAAAATGAGTGCAGCGAGGCTGAGGTTTAGCTGAGGTTTAAAGGGGTTTAGCCTTACTCCCTCAGTACAATGGATGACCTGTGCTAGCGCCACCTGACAGGAATAGCCCAGACCTAAAGCGCATCCAGTATGATATTCGTGTTGGGTCAGTCGAGATCTGTACGCACAAATAGAGTTTATTGCCAACGTCCGGGCCAAATCTTTTAACATGTGGGCAGTACACAATGATCCATGCGTTTGACTGCAATTGCAAAGTAACGGCTCAGTTCACGAATTTCGTCCTATCCTGAGTAGGGTGATGTGGTGTTTGTGGGCACACTCTCCATGGAGGGGCTGACTCCCTAAAGGTAGTACAAGAGAACAATGGCAACACTGATGGTCGTGGACGATAGTCCGACAATTCGAGCAATGCTGTCCGATTTGCTGCGGCAGAATGGCTGGGACGTAATTGAAGCCCAGGATGGAATGGCAGCAAAGATGCTGATGAAGGACATGCGCCCGGATTTAGTCATCACCGATATTGTCATGCCCAACATGAACGGCTACGAGCTTTGCCGCTGGGTTAAGACTGAACTGCCGGGGGGAGCCGCTCCGGTTATTCTTTGCTCTACGAAAGGGGAAGACTTTGATCGTCACTGGGGCATGCGCCAGGGTGGCGATGCCTACATCACCAAACCCTATGACCCAGCTGAGATGATCGCGACCATTAAGGGACTGCTCAAGACTGCGTGATCTTCCAATCCTTCATCTCTTTCCTCTCAACACTGCATGGGCGTTGAAATTGAGCGTAAGTTTTTAGTTAAGACAGATGACTGGCGGGCCCTCGGTTCAGGGGTGCTCTATCGCCAGGGCTACATCGTTAAAGCGCCGGAAGCCACGGTTAGGGTCAGGGTTGTTGGCGAACAAGGCTACTTGACGCTGAAGGGGAAACAGCGCGGTTTGGTGCGGCCTGAGTTTGAGTATCCGATTCCGGTGGCAGATGCCCTCGCCATGATGGAGCTGTGGTGTCATCCCTATATCGTTGAAAAAATGCGCTACCGCATTCCCCTGGGTGGCCTGACTTGGGAGGTCGATGAGTTTCTGGGTTTGAATCAAGGCCTAATTCTCGCTGAGGTTGAATTAGACGACCCCCAGCAAACGGTGCCACTGCCGGACTGGATTGGCGAAGAAGTCTCGGATCAGCCCCAATATTACAACTCGTATTTGGCCCGTCAGCCCTATGCGCTTTGGCAGCAGACGCTGCCCCAGTAAGTTGCTCCAGTAAGTTGCTCCAGTAAGTTGCCCTGGCAACCTGCCCCCACTACCCTGTGATACCAGAGCCATCCATCTCCATCGCACAGGCTGGCGATAGACCGAATTGGATTTACGCCCGATTGGGCAGTGCTGTGCCAGCAAAGCCGAAGTCCGGCATGATTCAAGGGTGAGTCAGGTTCGCTAATATAGGCATGTTCAATGGGATCGCATCCAGGGGAACAGCACAGGTTGGCTTGAGCGAGCTTGTTCAGACCAGCAATCGTCAGGGCTAAGGGCATCTATGACTGGGGTTCGTTATTGTCCAAAGGGTCATACCAACATTTCTACCAGCCGATTTTGTCATCAGTGTGGTGAGGCGTTGATGGGGACAGATGACCTGACCCAGAAGGTTATGGGCGATCGCTATCAGGTGATTCGGGAGCTGGGACAGGGTGGCTTTGGCCATACCTATCTGGCTGCCGATATGAATCGCTTCAATGAAACCTGTGTTCTGAAGGAGCTGGCACCCAGCGGCAGCAATCAGGACAATCTCGACAAGGCCAAGGAACTCTTTGCCCGGGAAGCGGAGGTTCTCTATCGCTTAGAGCATCCCCAAATTCCCCGGTTCCGGGAATGGTTTATTGAACCGACGCGGCAGTCGATGTTTTTGGTACAGGACTATGTCGAGGGGCCAACGTATCAGGACATTCTCCGCGATCGCCAAAAGCAGCAGCAAACCTTCACCGAGTCTGAGGTGCTGGCCCTTTTTTGGCAAATTCTGCCAGTGCTTAGCTATATCCATGGCAAAGGGGTCATTCACCGCGACCTTTCCCCCGACAACTTAATCTGTCGCAACCGCGATCATCTCCCCGTCCTGATTGATTTTGGCGGGGTGAAGCAGGTGACCATCAGTGCCATGCAGTCCCCAAAAACCGCTAACCCGGTGACGCTGATTGGCAAACCCGGTTACTCTCCGGATGAACAGATGCGCCAGGGAATTGTCTCTGCATCTAGCGATCTGTATGCCCTGGGGGTGACGGCGATGGTGCTGATGATCGGTCAGGAACCCGCTGCGTTTTATGATGCCTACAACCTGAAGTTTGACTGGCGAAGTCGCTGCCGCGTTTCGTCTGGGTTTGCTAACCTCCTCGACAAACTTGTCGCGGGCACGATTGCCGATCGCTATCCCTCGGTGGAGGCCGTGATCGCCGATCTCGAGGGTCTGGCTCCTGTACAGGGCGATCGCCCTGCATCGGGGACTGAAGGATGGTCAGCCCCAGTCGTGCCCATGACCGGGGGAACAGCCCCAGCCCCAAATCCACGATTCACAGAGTCAGGGCCAACGATGGTGGTCTCTCCGGCGGGGACAGCCATGGCAACGGCCATTGCGGCCAATCCAACTGCCCCCATCGCCCGTTCAGTGGTGGCGGTGCCGCAGGGTGCTGCGCCCTTTGCTGGGGTAGGGGGCAAGGTCATGGCCATCCCCCGTCTGCTTTGGGCCGGGACGCGGCAGCTGCTCCAGTTTTTGCTGGTCTTGGGTCTGCTGATTGGGATGGGCGCATTGGGCTGGTCAGCGGTGCGCTGGTGGCTTTTATCGCAGCCCTCAGCCCCCTTTAATCCAGAACCTGATCCCTCTACCCAGGCACCACCAGCTTCAACAAGCTACTCCGCCGCAGAGCAACAGCGCAAAGCGCAGCTCCTGGAACGATTGGAGCAGTCCCGCATCTCGGAAATTTTTTTTTATCGACTCGTGAATGAAGCCTACTACCTCCAGTACCCGGATCAGCAGGGACGACTCCTGGGTCGCGGGGCGGAGGACGCTCCCCTACGGGCCAACTGGGATGCCCTGGCTGCTGATTTACTAGCCTTTGGTGAAGGTTTAAGTCCCAGTTCCCAGGGTCGTTTAGGCCAATTTAACGCTAGCGATCGCCAACAGTGGAACCAGACGCTCCGCCGTCGCCAAATCAATCCCCGCACCTTTGAGACGGATGTCCAACGAGAGCTGGGGCGATCGCTGACGGTCTACCGCAACCTTGACCTCGCCGGGAAAGTAGCCCAGCAGCTGTTATACGGCTTGATGGCCGACCGGGTCGCTGAACTGAACGAGGCCTAGGCCATTCAGCCACGGTTCAGGCCCGGTGGACGACGGATATTGCGGTAGGGCTGGCTGGCCCCTTCTGCATCTACAACTTCCCGTACCCGATAGATGGTACGCCCCTGGGACTCATGGTAGGTGCGCATCACGAGCTCCGCCAACAGCCCAAAGCAAAACAGTTCCAGGCCACCCAGCACCAGCAGCACTGCCAGGGTCAGGAGCGGGCGCTGCCCAATGGAAGCCCCAAACATCAGCTTCAGGTAGGTCAGGTAAAGGCCAATGCCAAATCCCAAAAACATTGAGCCCAGCCCCAGCCAGCCAAAGGCGTGCATCGGTCGGGTCAGGAATCGCTTCATAAAGTAAATCGTCAGTAAATCCATCAGCACCCGAAACGTGCGGCCCAGACCGTACTTGCTCGCCCCAAACTGGCGGGCTTTGTGGTTCACGGGCAGCTCAGCAATTTTGGCCCCCTCAATAAAAGCCAGCGCTGGCAAAAATCGATGGAGTTCGCCGTAAAGGTTCATGTCCGCCACCACCTCAGCCCGATAAGCCTTCAGGGAGCAGCCATAGTCATGGAGCGCCACCCCCGTCACCTGGCTAATGAGCCAGTTGGCAATCTTAGAGGGCAGCAGGCGTGTCAGAGCATGATCCTGGCGATGCTGACGCCAGCCACTCACCAAGTCGTACCCTTCCGCTAATTTTGCCAGGAGCTTGGGAATATCCGCCGGGTCGTTTTGCAGATCGCCGTCTAGGGTGACAATCACAGGGGCTTGGGCATAGTGAAACCCAGCCGCCATCGCGGCAGTTTGACCGTAGTTGCGGCGGAGTAACACCCCCCGCAGGTCGGCCCGATCCTGGGCCAGCTGCTTGAGGAGGGCCGTTGTGCCATCCGATGATCCGTCATCCACTGCCACAATTTCGTAGGACACACCCTGGGCCTGGAGCGATCGCCCGATGGCCTCCAGCAGATGGGGCAAGCTTTCCACTTCGTTGTAGAGGGGCACCACCACTGAAACCTGAAGCCCCGCAGTCGGAATGGGGGAATGGGCAGGGGATTCAAGAACCATAGGGCGATCGCAGAAACAGCGGCACGGTCGGTCATTATTTTAGGCGGATTTCAGTCCCGGTCACCTGAGAAGGATAGAGATTGCCCCAAGCCGTGATTCGCCACTACAGGTTTTGACGCTCTCCGTCCATACCCGTTAGGGTTGGATGGAGAGCGTCAACATGCCCTTACCTTTGACCGGGCGCTCGGTTTCAATCCATCGGGTCTTGTGTATGCCAGCGTTGACCGCACAATCTATCAAGCAAAAAGCGCTAGCGCTTGGGTTTCATAAAGTTGGGATTGCCGCTGTGACGCCGGAGGTGGCGAACCCTTCCTCCAGGGAATCCCCAATGGCAGAACCGCAGTTTACGGCCCGACTGCGGCATTGGCTGGCCCAGGGGTACCACGCTTCTATGGGCTGGATGGCTGACCCCCGTCGCCAAGATATTCGGTTGGTGATGCCTGGGGTACAGTCTGTGATTTCTGTGGCAGTTAACTACGCGACTCCAATTTCCCATAGTCAGGACGTTCAGGCGGCCAAGCTATCGCGCTATGGCTGGGGACGCGACTACCACAAGGTCTTGACCCGAAAGCTGAAGGCTCTCTCCACCTGGATCCAGACCCAGGCACCGGAGAGCCAAGCCCGTTTCTACGTTGATACTGGCCCCATCCAGGAAAAAGCCTGGGCACAACTGGCTGGACTGGGCTGGATTGGCAAGCATAGCAATCTCATCACCCGCGACTATGGTTCCTGGGTCTTTCTTGGGGAGGTGTTGACCAGTCTGGCCCTCACTCCAGATACTCCTCACACTGAACATTGCGGCACCTGTACCCGCTGCATGGAGGCCTGCCCAACTGAGGCCATTCGGGAGCCGTTTGTCGTCGATGCCAATCGCTGTATTGCCTACCACACCATCGAAAACCGAGCTGAAGCAATTCCCGAGGCGATCGCCTCACGTCTGAACAACTGGGTGGCGGGCTGCGATATTTGTCAGGATGTGTGTCCCTGGAATCAGCGCTTCGCCCAGGAAACAACCCTTGCTGACTTTCAGCCTTATCCCTGGAACATTGCGCCCCCGCTCAAGACCTTGGCAGCAGAGACGGAAGCGAACTGGGATCAGCGCTTTCGCGGCTCGGCCTTGCGCCGTATTCGCCCCGATATGATGCAGCGAAATGCTCGGGCCGCTCTGCATGATTGTGAAGCAACGGATTCTGATTCACACTGAAGTTAGGCTAGGTTCCAAAACTGAACGCCTGTTTTTCTCAGAAAAGCAAGCGTTCTAACGCTGAACTGCCTCTCATCTGTTGTTTCCCTCTGTTGTTCCCGTCTGTTGCGCTCTGCAGGGTTCTACCTGGCGATCGCCCAGCGTTTGATTGTCCATGACCTATTCTCGTCAAAGTAAGGATGACCTCAGCCAGCGGCTGTTAGTGGTCGATGATCGTCCAGATAACCTGTTTTTGATTCAAAGTATTTTGGAAGGGGCTGGCTACCAGGTTGAGCTAGCCAGCAGCGGCGCTGAGGCGCTGCATCAAATTGAAGGCACGCCACCCGCCCTGGTCTTGCTGGATGTCATGATGCCCGATGTAGACGGCTATGAAGTGACCCGTCGTCTGCGCCATGTCTCTGACATGCCCTTTATCCCGATCCTGTTGATGACCGCCTACGATCAGCCCAGCGTGGTCAAAGGGCTGGACTTAGGGGCCGATGACTTTGTCCGCAAGCCCATTGAAGTGGAAGAACTGCTGGCCCGAGTGCGCTGCCTCCTACGCCTGAAGCAGTCCATTGACGAGCGCGATTTTATCGCTCGCCAGCGCCAGGATTTTGTGTCGCGGTTAACCCATGACTTACGCACCCCTCTAATTGCCGCCGATCGCACCCTGGAGATGATCCTGCAAGAACATTTGGGGCCAGTCTCCGAGGAGATTAAGCAGGTGTTGCCCCAACTGGCCCGCAGCAACCATCATTTGCTTAAACTCGTGAACAAGCTACTCCAGGTCTATCGCTTTGAAGCAGGCGTGCAGCGCCTCCACTTTGGTCGGGTTGACCTAGCCGCGCTGCTCTCCGACGTGGTTTCAGAACTTGCCCCATTGGCCCAGGACAAACAGCTGCCCATTCACCAGGATATTGACCCCAAACTGCCCCCTATCGAAGGCGATCGCCTAGAGCTGCGCCGCGTGTTGATTAACCTGCTGGACAACGCCATTAAATTCACCAAAGCAGGCGAAATTTCCGTGAGCTTGCGGCCCGTGATCCCTGCGGGCACCGCCCCCGAATTTGTGCTCATCAAAGTGACTGACACCGGGATTGGCATTCCGGAAGCGCAACAGCAGGTTCTGTTTGAACCCTTCTCGGCCAGTCATTGTCAGAACGGTGGCAGTGGCCTGGGGCTTTATCTGTCCCGGTACATCGTAGAAGCCCATCAGGGGTCGGTTACGGTACTGTCACAGCCAGCGACAGGCAGTTGCTTCACCATTTGTCTGCCCGTCAAACAACCGGAGCAACCCACGTAGCCCCTTCTGTAAGCTTCCCCCTACCGCTGCCCCCTCCAAGTGGCTCAGGGACAAGGAGCTTAGGAAGTCAGGGCAGCTCCGGCTGACCAGCAATTGCTATAGAGTGAAAGAACCTCCTCTCCTCCCTCCGGTGACCTACGAACCGCTCCACCACAAATATCGACCCCAGACCTTCGCAGACTTGGTGGGCCAAGAGGCGATCGCCACCACCCTCAGCAGCGCGATTCGCCGCCAGCGCATTGCCCCGGCCTATCTGTTTACGGGGCCGCGTGGGACGGGCAAGACCTCCAGCGCCCGCATTTTGGCCAAATCTTTAAACTGTCTCAACAGCCCCACCCCCACCGCTGAACCCTGTGGCCGCTGCGAGGTCTGTCAAACCATCGCCCGCGGAACGGCCCTGGACGTGATTGAGATTGATGCCGCCAGCAATACCGGGGTCGATAATATTCGCGAACTCATTGAACGGGCCCAATTTGCCCCGGTGCAGTGCCGCTACAAGGTTTACTGCCTGGATGAAGTTCACATGTTGAGCACCGCCGCCTTCAATGCGCTGCTCAAAACCCTAGAGGAGCCTCCGAACCACGTTGTTTTCATCCTGGCCACCACCGATCCCCAGCGGGTACTGGCCACCATTATTTCTCGCTGTCAGCGCTTTGACTTTCGCCGGATTCCCCTCCAGGCAATGGTGGCGCATCTCCAGCACATTGCCCAGCAAGAGGCGATCGCCATTGCTCCCCAGGCCATTGAACTGGTGGCCCAACTGTCTCAGGGCGGGCTGCGGGATGCCGAAAGCCTGCTCGACCAGCTCAGCTTACTAACGGGCGAAATTACCGTGGAGCGGGTCTGGGATCTAGTGGGTTCTGTGCCGGAACAAGACCTGATGGCCCTCGTGGAGGCGATCGCCCAGGCCAACCCCGAGCACATCCTCGATCGCACCCGGCAGCTTCTTGACCGGGGTCGTGAACCCCTGATTGTGCTGCAAAACCTCACCAGCTTCTATCGAGACCTACTGATTGCCAAAACTGCCCCCAATCGCCGCGACCTCGTCGCCCTCACCGAGACGGTTTGGGGTCAGCTTTGTCTGTTTGCTCAATCCCTCGACCTCAACACAATTTTGAGCGGACAGCAGCATCTCCGCACCTGTGAAGGACAGGTTAAAAACACAACCCAGCCCCGCCTCTGGCTCGAAGTCTCACTGTTAGGACTCATTCCCCACAGTCTCCCCGCTGCCATAACGCCAGCGCCAACCTCCCCAGGGACAGCAGCCCCACCCCTGTCGCGCCCCTCGGCTCCAGCGCCCACGCCACAGTTGACTCAGTTGAAGGTTCAGGCCCATACACAGCCCCATACACAGCCCCATACACAGCCCAACCCACAGCCACAGCCAGACCTAGCATCTGTCTCCCCCCCGCGCCAGCCGATGCCTGTGGCGGCACAGACAACGGCCCCACCCCAGACCAGCACCGCTGCCCCGTCTTTCACCGCAGCATCCAGGGCCAGTGACTCGGTACACAGTGCCGATCTCTGGCCTGAAACCGATGCGGCATCTGACATGGCCCTGCCGGAACCCATCCCACCCTCGCCGAGCGATCCGGCCCCCGTTGATCCGGCCCCGACTCAGTCCCTCACAGAAATTTGGAGCCAGCTCCTGGATCATCTGCATCGGCCTTCCCGTGCGCTCCTGCACGAGCATGGCCAGCTCCTATTCTTTAAGGGCCGGGAGGCTCGGATTGGCATTCGCAATCGCCACCTGGCTAAAATTGCCCAGAGTAAGCTGCCGGATGTTGAGTCCGCTTTTCTGAAGGTTTTTGACCGAAAAGTGGCGGTCAATCTGCAAATCATGGCCCCTGATGCCGAGGAGACGCCCGCAGCCCTTGAGGCTGCGGCACCCCCAGCCGTGGCCCCAGCTCACGTACCGAGGGCGGCACCGCCGCCAGGGAGTCCAGTGACGCCGCCACCCCTCACTCAGCCCAGAGCGCCCGCCCCACCCTCTGTTCCCGCTCCCGTCGAACCGCCTGCACCCGCGCCCCCCCTTGCGCCCGCTGACCCAGCGTCCGCTGCGGCCCTCAATACACCGCCCGCCCATACTGCCCCCCTTTCTGGATCCTTAGAGACCTATGACGAGTTGACGCAGTCCACCCGTAACTTTGCGGCTTTTTTTAATGGGGCTGTGGTTAACTTAAACGGCATGGAAGAGGCCGTGAGTTCAGAGACTGCGCTGGATGGTTTGGGACCTGAGATTGACGAACTTGACGAGGCCCTTTAAGGTCTACTGTGGTTACGGGCTACTGCGATCGCCGCAGGGGGCCTTAATCTCTTGAGACAGAACCCATCACGATGGTTCGCGCTTGAGATCTCCCCTGTCATGGGCGTTGGTTGGCTGTTCGCCGGGATTAACCCTGGCTCTTTTTAAGGAATGTCATTTTTCAAAGATGTCAACATGCTGCAAAAACCAGTCCAAACCCAACTGCTCAGATTCGCGAACTGGCTGACGGATTTAGTGCCTGCCTACTCTTTAGTCGGCAATGATGCGCTTTTTTCGGCGGCACAGTTTCCCTGGGTGAAGGGCTTGGAGGCAAACTGGCACGTCATTCGCCAAGAACTGGAGCCGCTCTTGGCCCAAATGGATGCACTTCCCAACTACCAGGATATTTCCGAGCGCCAGCGAGACATCACCAACGATAACGCCTGGAAAACCTACTTTTTCTACGCCCACGGCTTCAAGGCCCAGAAAAATTGCGATCGCTGTCCCCAGACCTGGGCATTGCTGCAAAATATTCCGGGGCTTCAGGTCGCCTTTTTCTCGATTTTGGCCCCTGGGAAACACATCCCGGAACATTGCGGCAAGCACAAAGGGGTACTGCGCTATCACCTGGCCTTAAAAGTTCCCGAACCCCGAGCACAGTGTCGCATTCGTCTGAATGGTCAAGATTTAACCTGGGAAGAAGGGAAAAGCTTACTGTTTGATGACACCTACCCCCATGCCGTTTGGAACGACACCTCCGGAGCGCGCGTCGTGTTATTCGTGGATTTTATGCGGCCCCTGCGCTGGCCGCTGTCCTGGGTGAACTGGGCGGTTTGTCGCGGCATTGGCATTTCGCCGATTATCCAGGATGCCAAGGCCAACCACGAAGCCTGGGAACAGCGATTTGAAACGGGGCAATAGGTCGTTCATTCGGCGGTAATCTCAGGGTTTTCTGAGCAGACTCTCATCTCTGTCGGCTAAGGTATTGCCAATGTCAGTCAGATCTTGCAGGTTCAGTTCGTTTTGTTGTAAGGCTTGATTGCTCAACGTTCTATGGTTTCTATTGCACGGAAAAACCTATTTCAAGATCTGCCCCGCTTTATTGTGGCCCAGGCTGGCATTATGTTTGCGGTGGGTCTGGTTTCAATCCAAACGGGTTTGCTGAATGGCTTCACCCGATCTTCTAGCCTGCTGATTAACAGTTCCCAGGCTGATATTTGGGTCGCCTCTAAAAATATTCGGCATCTCGACTTTACGCTGCCGCTCGACTACCAGCTCCTCCAGCAAGCCCAGCAGGTGGATGGGGTCGAACAGGCCGAGGCGCTGATTACCCAGGGATCCGTGTGGCGGTATGGGGCTGAGGAGGAAGAGTCCTCAAAGTTTATTGCCCCGATCCGCATTATTGGCTTTGACCCGGAGGGCACGCTCTTTCAGCCGGAGCCCGTCATTTCTGGCACAGCAGCAGACCTCAAAGAACCCTATTCCCTGATGGTGGATCAAGTTGATCTGAAATCTCTAGGGATTGAAGGGGTGGGGGATACTGGCGAGATTGGGGCTTACCAGGGGCAGGTCGTGGGGGTGACGACCAAAATCAGCTCGATTGTCTCCAGCCCGTTTATTTTTACGTCCTTGCCCAATGCGACGGCCTTTCTCAACTCGCCGATTACAGCTCCAGAAGCAAATCCGCCTGCCCCACCTGCCCTCGTTGACCAATCCCGCATTACCTACATTTTGATTCGGGCGGAACCTGGCGTTGACTTGGGGCAGCTGAAGGAGCGCCTAGAGGCAGATTTGCCCGATGTCAGGGCCCTGACGCAAGCTGAGTTAACCAGCCTCACCCAGAACTACTGGCGGCAAAGTACGGGGGTGGGCTTTATTTTAGGTCTGGGTGCTCTGGTGGGAGTGGTTGTCGGAATTGTGGTCGTGGGGCAAATTCTGTATTCCTCGGTCACGGATCACCTCCGGGAGTTTGGTACCCTGAAGGCGATGGGTTCTTCAGACTGGTATATCTACCGCATTATTCTAGAGCAGGCCCTGTGGATGGCAATTCTCGGCTATCTGCCTGGGATGGGCTTGGTGCTGCTGGTGGGGTCTTGGACCCAGAAAGCGCAAGCGGTACAGATCTTAGTGAGTCCCCTGACGGCTTCTGGTGTTTTGCTGCTAACGGTGGTGATGTGCGGGGGAGCTGCAATTTTTGCCATTCAGAAGGTGACGCGATTGGATCCGGCGATGGTGTTCAAGTCTTAGGGGGGCTGATGCGTCTGCTGCGGTTGCTGGGTAATATGCCTATGAATGCATGTCACGCTCCTGGTTCAACCCTAGATTTTAGTTTTAGCTGGTTTATTTGCAGCTTTAACGTTCTGCTACTGATTTCAGTCACCTGAGGTGAGGTGCTGAACTGTTTTGTCTGGTTGCGTCTGTTAAGGTACGGCCAATGCCCTTTTCTTTTATGTCATCTACCAAGCCTAGACTTGTGAGTCTTTCTGCTAACCACGCCATCTGTGCCGAAGGGATTGAGATGGTGTTTCGCAATGGCGACCAAAATTTTAGGGTACTGAAGGGGATTGATCTCAAAATCAAGACGGGTGATATTCAGCTGTTAATGGGGCCTTCGGGGTCTGGTAAGACGACGCTGCTTTCTATTTTGGGGGGGATTCTGACCCCTTCGGCAGGGCGTGTGTTTCTGCTGGGTCAGGAAATTACGGAACTCGCTCGCCCTAAGCTTTCGCGGTTTCGGCTCCACAACATCGGGTTTATTTTTCAGGGGTTTAATTTGTTTCCGGCGCTGACGGCGGCTGAAAATATTGAAACGGTTTTGAACCTGAAGGGTATTAAGGGGGCGAATGGGCATCAAGAAGCTCTGCGGCTGCTGGAACAGGTGGGGCTAGCGGACAAGAGCCAGAGCTTGCCGAAGGATTTGTCTGGGGGCCAAAAGCAACGGGTGGCGATCGCCCGCGCGTTGGCGGGCAAGCCGCAGCTGATCCTGGCGGATGAACCCACGGCGGCCCTCGATTCCCACCGGGGGCGGGCCGTCATTGAACTGCTGCGATCGCTATCCAAAGAAGAGGGTGCCACGGTGCTGATGGTGACCCACGACCCGCGCATCATGGATATTGCCGACCGGGTGGTTTATGTGGAAGACGGCATGATTTCGCCTGATCAACCGACCAGTTTTACCTCGGTTTATCCTGACCAACAATAATGGGATGCACGCCACGCACTTCCAGAGCGGCTTTTTTGAATAAACGCAGTGCCATTTATTCAGGATGTTGCAATGCAGTCATGCTGAGCGGCACTGGACTGTTAACGGGTGGTAAAACTCTGAAAGCCCTATTGACAACATTTTGAGCTGTTCGCCTTCAATGACTCAGAGAGCTTTCTAGACAAGTCTTTCAGGTGTTTCTCACCTCTTTAGAGACCCGTGCTCCAGAGTGTTGCGGCCATCTGCTGTAAGCTCTAGTCAGACAATTATGTATTAACTAGATTCCAAGATTTTGGGTAACCGTCCCTCTGGTAGCGCTTAAGCCAGGGAAATAGGCTCCCGATGAGCCT
>CAZXWR010000058.1:0-16023 GCA_964644325.1 uncultured bacterium | reverse complement strand
TTTGATTGAGCTTGGTATCGCCGTTGCTGTCATGAATCGCGGCGATCGCATAGGACCCGGCCGGAATGTCAGAGAAAGTCACCACGGGTTTACCCGACAGGGTAATACATTGATATTTGGCTAAGTTGGAGCCGCTGCCCCCCGTGGGAAATCCCTTGGGGCCAGAAAATAGGCTGAGACAGACTTTCCCTTGGGTATTTCTGAGCCCTGTCACCTGCACTTCCAGGCTACTCATACTCCCCGCCTGCACCTGGCTTGAGAGCAGCAGAGAAACGACTCCAAACAGCATTCCAAGCACTGACCCTCGCATCATCACCATAACTCACACCGCTCCATCACTTCTCAACCAAGACTGCCCCCAACCCAAAAAGTTTCTATTGTGAATAGCTCAGGCTAACTTGGGCAGGCCCAAGTCTAAACCTTGTCGGCTTCGAGAAACCCAGGTGAACCCCAGACAACTCTCAGGAACTTTTGGGGGGTGAGCACTGTATCTTCAAGGCTTCATGCCTCAATCATTGGGCATCATTCACCATTCAGTTGCATTTTGCAAGAAATTCAGTCTTCTAAACGATTGAATTCAGATGCCGTTGCGGGGCTGGAACGAATGCTGGCAATTCAAGCGAAGATAGCGGGTTTGCCCCGTTTGGAGCATCCGTTCTGGAATCACGGATTAACTAGGTTAACCGCCGCTGCCGGAAAAGGCGGTAAAGAATCCGTGAGAGTTCACGGCGCTGTAACCCCTGTTGATCCATCGGGGTATCGACAAAGGCTGCGGTTAGATGATCGGGAGCAGCCCGACCCACGCAGATCGCCATCTGCTCACGAGTGATGGCTTGCTGGGGCGCAAACCGCTGACCGCCAACGCCGCTCACAATGTTTTGAGCCCGGAGGGTTTCAATGCTGCGATAGGCAAAGTGAGTCGGGGGCACATCAATGAACGCTGGGGCAGTCGGCACCACAAGTTCGAGTCCCAAGAGGTTCACGAGGGCCACCGCCGCGACGCCGCGACTCACGGCTCCTGCCGGATTGAAGTTTAGGTTACGGTGGTTTTCAGTGCGGACAACACCCGCGGCGGCCAGCACCTGAATCGCTTCGTAATCGGCATCATCATGGGAGACGTCATCAAACCAGACAAGGGGAATGCCGAAACGCGCCAGTTGTCCCTGAAGTTGACGGGTCAAACGGGTTTCTTGAGCAATTTCCCGGATGGGAACCCCTTGCTTCAGTGCAAAGGCGGCTAGATGTCCCCCGGCTTCACCGATCGCCCACTCTACGGGATGCATGCGATAGGCAGCATTGGTGATGTGGGTGGTGCCAATGCTTTTCGCCGACAGGATGAGACCCTCGGTGCGCAGCGGCACCAGTGACCCGAGGGGTAGGGTAAAGGGTAAACAGCGGTGGTTACTGCTGGTGCCTAAATCAACGTGTCCCGGGGCATCATTGGGGTGGAAGTCGAGGTAATGGTAGTGGCCGATGCCAACGCTATCGGTAAAGGTATGGCCCCGTGCGGCTTCGGGGAAGAAGGCGGCGGCGACATGTTCATGGCGGATGGTGGTCAGGGCAATGCCCCGGCGGGCTTCGCGAATGTAGGGGTCTAACGCAATGCCGTCTGATGTCCAGGTTAGGTCGCCACGACCGCTGAGGTAAGGGGCGTCGTGGGTCTGTAAAAAATGAAGGTAGGCCTGGGCGCGATCGCGGGCGCGGGTCAGATGCTGCTGGCGCTCTGCCAGACTAACTCCGGTTAAGGCGCCAAATTTATAGTCGTTGCCGCAGCCCAGGGGGCCATTGGCGGACAGGGGACTGGTGCCCCAGTTGAGAACGGTCACATCCCCCGGTCTGACCTGACTATCATTGCCACTGCGGGCTAAGCGACGGTAGCGGAACATGCCAGAGGTGGAGAAGAACGGTCGCCCTGACCCATTCACCCAAAAGGTGCCTGTAAATTCCCCAGGCTGGAGCCAGGGGGCCGTGCCATAATCTGGCGGTGACTGAATCGCAGTGGCACTGTCAGCGGTTCTGTTTTCGACCACCACACAGTAGGTAAAGGATTGCTGACAGTCTGGATGGGCGGTCTCCGGCAGGATTGCTTCGCCAGTTTCGCTGCGGGCTTCCTGACCCACCCGCGACTCAATGTTGCCAAGGGCCAGCAAATCGCCCAAATCCGTGGCTTCAATCACCACCCCTGCCGTCACGGTAAAGGAAAGTTCGGTGCGGGGCTGCTGAAAGCGCACGCCCGTCACCTGGCGATATTCACCTGGGGGTTCGGACTGGAGGACAGCGGTCGGCTCGGCATTGCCGATCAGGGTCAATTGCCCCTGCTCCAGGTAAGGGATGAGCCGTTCATTGAGGGCGATCGCCGCAGTCAGAGGCGTCACGGCAAAATGACTGACCCAGCCACCACCGGGGTTGTAGAGGATCTCACCTGCGACGGGTTGGAGGGCACGCATGCGATCGCGGGCGACTTTTTGCGATCGCGATAGACCAAAAAACTCCCCATTTTCAAGCCGCTTGGGATCGCGTTGATCCGGCGGGATCAGGGACTTGGGTGCCATCACCGGGGCATCATCAGAGGCAGAGAGTGCCTGGGCCGTAAACTGGCCCCCTAAAACAGTGCTGGGCAGCACCCAGCAGACCTGTTCTCCAGCCTGCAATGCACCCAGCGTTGCCGCATAGGCAGCAGTAGACCCCCCCACCACCAAAATAGGAACCGCTAGGGTTTGCCCCTCACTGGGTTGAGACCAGAGTTCGGCATCAATGAGCCCGTTGTGCTGCGACATAGTTCCCCACTCAAACACCTAGCCTCGATTGTAATGTGACTGAACGCACAAGCCTCTGGTTCAGAAGCAGTGAAATTGACTTGAGTGTCGTGGGCTGTCTGTCATCATCGCTTGAGAAATCCCCGAAACTCAGGCTTGGCCATGAGCATCAAAACATGGCTCGACCTCAGAGCAGCAGCATCCGATGTTCAGTGGGGTCAAACCCAGGGGGAAACCGAGTTTTTTCATCGTAGGATGCGTTCTCAAGAGAAGCAGCAGCCGCTAAATTGGTCTGCTCGAAGTTGGCCCCAATTAGCATCGCGCGGTCTAATCTCGCCCCCGACAGCTGAACCGCTCGCAGATCTGCTTCCGATAAATCAGCGAGTTGCAGGCTGGCATCAGATAAATCGGCGTACCTGAGATCCGCCCCCGACAGCTTCGCTTCATCCAGTTGAGCTTCGATTAAATTAGATCGCTGCAGATTCGCCGCAGTCAAAATCGTGCTAGTTAACGTGGCCGCAGATAAATCGCATTCTTCGAGTTGCGCCGTTACTAGAGTTGCCCCTTGCAAATCGGCAAAGGCTAAGTTTGCACTATACAGGTCAGCAGCGTTTAGGTTGGCATTTTGGAGGTTTGCTGCCTCTAGCTGAGCAAGCCAGAGCCTTGACTGCTTCAGATTTGCTGCCTCCAGATTAATGCGTCTGAGCTGAGAGAACTCTAGGCGAATACCCTGGAGATTGGCCCGCGCACAATTGGCTTCTGTCAAATCGGCTCTGGCAAAATTAGCGTTTTGGAGGTTCGCTTGCCGCAAATTGGCCTCCACAAGCACAATGTCCTGGAGTTCAGCGTTTTTAAGGTCGGCGGCAACCAGCTCTATCTGACTAAAGGCGCGCCGCCCTAGCTCATACCTGCGCAGAAGACGGGCTTCAGGGCCAACAATTTCAATCCGGAGCGTTTTCTGACGGCTAGAACGGGTCGATGAATCGGATTTAAAGGGGTTAAGCCGATGGAGAAAAGATGCTGGCATGGGACTGATGCAGAGTTGCAGATAGGACAAACTGCCAATACCACAGGTATAGGCGCCATAAAATGGACTTCAATGACGATCCTCTTTAAAACTCCAGTCGTTGAACGGCGTACCCTATCCCCTCGAAGGCGCAGTTCTCGTGCAGTACGGTGAAAGCCCAAGCTTTCTGGATGGCCGCATGACTCCGTTCCTATTGTAGTCACAGGGTTTTAAAAATAGCGCTTTAGCGGTTAAGACGGCCACAGGAACCCTAAGTTTTGAAAACTCCTGATTATCAGTCTCATTGAACCCCTTGAGTTTTCTCGCCATGGAGAATCAAGTAAAAACACGGAATAATGAACAGCGTTAGAACCGTGGCTAAAGAAAGGCCCGAAAACACGACCACCCCAAGGGGCTGCAAAAATTCTGAGCCTTGGCCAATGCCCAGGGCTAAGGGAAACATGCCTAGAACGGTAGTAATGGTGGTCATCAAAATCGGGCGCAGCCGCTCCGGGGCAGCTTTCAGAATGGCGGTTGTGCGGCTCACCCCTGCCTCTAGCATCACCTGATTGGCCATCTCAACCATAATGATGGCGTTGTTGACCACAATCCCGACCAAAAGCACAATCCCGACAATCACGGTGGCACCAATCGCGGTTTGGGTAATGTAGAGGCCCAACACCCCCCCTGCCAATGCCAGGGGGACGGTGAATAAAATAACCAGCGGGTCAATCAGAGAGTTGTATTGCACGGCCATCACCACAAACACCAAAAATATGGCGAGTAGACCCAACACCGTAAGCGATCGCTGAAGCTGACGGTTGCTTTCGGCGGTGCTGCTGGGCAGCAGAGATACGCCAGGGGGGAGTTCAAAGGTGCTGAGGACGGTTTCAACTTCGGCCAAGGCTTGGCTCAGGCTTGCCCCCTCAGCCAAATTCCCGGCAATCAGAAAGACCTGACGCTGGTTGATGCGCTGGATTTCAGAGGGCGATCGCCCGTCTTCAATGCGGGCAATGTCTGCCAGTCGGATTTGCTGCTGATCGCTAACGGTCAGGGGAATTTGGGCGAGTTGAGTTGCCTCTTGCAGGGCCGTAGGCGGGAACTGAACCCGGATATCCACGAGGCGATTCTGGCGCTGGAGCTGGGTGGGAACCAGACCATTAATCGCCGTCTGAATTGTGTCGCCGATGGTTTGGGTGGTCAGCCCTAGCGCTGCAACCCGTTCCCAGTCGGGCTGGATCTGGAGTTCAGGCTGGGCTGGATCGCTGTCGGGGCGAAACCGCGCTGCCGTTACCCCTTCCCCCAAGGCCCGCAGGAGCTGCCGTCCGGTTTGATTGAGGGTCTCTGTCTCTTCCCCCTGGAGGATAATATCGACATCGGCACCGCGACTGGGTGAGTTACTGGTAATAAGGCCCCGCACCTCCCCAGGCCGCATCCGCAGCTGAATATCCACTAGGTTGAGGGCATCTAACGCTTGCGACACGCGCTCAACGTAGGCTTCAACGTCGCTACCGGGCTTGAGGGTAATGGTGCTGGTGCCCCGCAGTGCATTTTCGGAAACGGAGGTGCCAAACAGGGCACCGCCGGAGGTGGTAAAAACATAGCGAGTTTCAGGCTGCTCTAGCAGGACATCATCCACTAGGGCCATCACCTGGCGGTTGGTGGCCAGGGTAGTCCCCGGTGGAAACTGCGCCGAGAGGTTGGCCTGACCCGTGTTAATCGGCGGCAAAATTTCCTGGGGGATTTGCCCAAGCATCAGCCAGCTGCTGCCCACTAGGGTGACCACGGCGATCGCCACAATCCGCCAGCGATGGCTTAACACCCACCCCAACAGGTGGCCATAGCCGAGCGTGGCCCGCTCAAATTGAGACTGAAAAATCCGAATGCCCCTCAACTGTCCGATGCCGCTAGACCAGCGAATCGCCAGCAGGCGCGAGGTCAACATGGGCACAATGGTCAGGGCTACCACAATGGAAGCTGCTACGGCAAAGCTGATGGTTAACATCAGCTCGTTAAACAGCAGAGAAATAAAGCCGCCAATCAGCAAAAAGGGCAGCACCGCCACCAGATTGGTACTGGTTGAGGCAATCAGGGCAGACTCAACGGTTCGGCTGCTGCGCTCGGCCTGCTGCATCAGCTGACGACGGCTGAGGGAGAGACTGTATCTCCCCTGTCCCAGGGTAAGTCCTGCTCCCTGCACGATGGTTTCGAGCATGACGATGGAATTATCCACCACAATCCCGACTCCCAGGGCCAGTCCACCCAGGCTGAATACGTTTAGGGATAGACCAAACAGCTTCATCAGGATAATGGCGGTGAAGGTCGCTAGGGGAATCGCCAGGGTGATAATCAGGGTCTGACGCAGCGACCCCAGAAACAGCAGCACCGATACCGCTGCCAAACATGTCCCCACCAGTCCGGCGATCGCCACATTTTGCACCGCATTCTGAACAAAGATAGACTCATCCAGCGTCGGAACCAGGACAGCATCAGCCGGAATCACGCCCCCTTGACGCAGCTGTTCCAGCCGGGTTTTGACCCCCTCTACCACCTGAATCGTGTTGGCATCGGGCTGCTTTTGAATGCTGACCTTAACGGCAGGACTGCGGTTCAGGTTCACAAAGACCTGCTGATCCTCGGTGCCATCTATCACCTCCGCAAAGTCCCGTAAGTAAACCTGCTGCACCCCGGTAGCCGCAGGCGTCGCCGTACCCGATCCAGAACTCTCGCTGCTGCTGGCCGCAGGGGTCGGCACCGTCAGGATTAAATCGCGAATTTCCGCCGCTGAATTAAACCGACCTACCGTGCGGGTGAGGGGTTCAGCGGTGCCGCCCTGAAGCCGTCCGCCGGAAATATCCAGGTTGCGACTGCGTAGGGCCTCTAGTACCTGGTTCAGACCAATGCCGATGGCCTGCATGCGATTCAAGTCGAGGTTAATGCGGACTTCTTCAGCCGCTGCCCCCGACACATCCACCGCCGATACACCTGGAATAACGCCCAGCTCTCGCACGAGCTCTTCTTCGGCGAAAACCCGCAGGTCAGAACCCGTCAAGGTCGGGGAGGTGAGGGCGAGTTCATAGACGGGCAGCTGGGAGGGGTCAAATTTAAACAGGCGGGGGGTCTCAAGGGTATCGGGCAGGCGATCGCGGGAGCGGTTCAGGGTGGCGGTGGCATCGTTGAGGGCCTGGTCGATATTGCCGCCGGGCTGGAAGTAGAGATCTAGGCTAATGCGGCCTTCTCGGGTTTGGGAATAGACCTGCACAACCCCTTCCGTGGCGGAGAGGGCTTCTTCGAGGGGCTTGGTAATTTCATCGACAGCCACTTCGGGGGAAATCCCCGGTGCGTCGGCCCGCAGACCAATGCGCGGGTAGGTGATCGAGGGCAGCAAATCGACCTGAAGATTATTGATGATAAAGAAGAGGCCCAGGACAACCACGGCCAGGGACAGCATCAGCACACCAATGTGTCGCCGAATGGAGAGGCTGCTGAGACTGAAGCGGGCGGGCGGTGTTTGGGGGGGCGCGGTCATGAGCGGCTCTCCTCCGCAGCGGGGGCTGAAATGGCGCTGAGGCGCACAGCAGCCCCATCTTCCAAGGGCCGACTGCTGCGGGCAATGTAGCGTTCACCGAGGGCTAACCCACTCAGAATTTCTACCTGCCCATTCTGGCGATCGCCCAGGGTGACGGTGCGGGCTTGAACCGTCGAGCCGTCTGCCTGCAACACAAAGAGCGTATCCGTTTGCCGATCTGCCGACTCAGCCTGGGGTTTACCGGACTGGGGCACATTAGCTCGCCGAGATTGTGGCTTCGCATCGGTCGTGGCACCGGGAGGCGTAGAACCCGATCGCGCCGCGGCCTGAGACGACAGCGGCTCTCCCTGACCTTGGGATTGGCCGCTCAGCAGGGCCGTTTCCGGCACCGATACGCGGCGATTGGCCCGAGACTCAAAACTGACCCGCGCGAGCAACCCGCTCCCCAATTTACCGTTCGGGTTGGGAATCACTACCTCCACTGGCAGCAGCCGGGAGGTGGCATTCGCGAGGGGCGAAATACGGGCAATGGTGCCCCGCAAGCGCTGGTCTGGGAAGGCATCCAGTCGTACCTGGGCCTGCTGCCCCACCCGCAGCTGGGACAATAGGCGTTCTGAGACCTGCACCACTACCTTGACCTGGCGAAAGTCTCCCAGGCGCACAATTTCGTTCCCCGGCTGGAGTAAATTTCCGGCCTCGGTTTGACGTGAAAGTACCAGCCCGCTAATCGGGGCAATCACGGTGGCGTAGGACTGCTGTTTCTGGGCTTGGTTGACCGCAGCTTGCTGGGCGGTAACCCGGAGCTGGGCCGCTGCTAAGTTATCTTGCTCGATCGCAACTTGAGCCTGCGTCGAGGCCAGAACCTGGCGGGCGGTTTGAACTGCGGTTTCGGCCTGGGTAATCTGCTGGGCCGCATTCGCCTGCACATTGATGTAGGTTTGCTGGGCCTGCTGGGCGAGGGTGCGGGCCTGTTCTGCCTGCTGCTCTGGGATGCCCCCGACCTTTGCCAGTTGCGTGAGACGCTGGGCATCGGCTTGGGTTTGCTGTCGATTGAGACGGGCTTCCTCGATCTGGGCCTGGAGGGCTGTTTTAAGCTTCAGGACATCGCCTTGGGCCTGCACCAGGGCCAGACGCGCTTGTTCGACCTGGGTTTTAACTTCACCGACCTGACTGCGAGCACTGGCGGCTTCCGCCGCTTGGGCTGCGCCCTCAGCGGTGGCTTGATTGACCGCACCGACCAGCACATCGTCATCCACATTGCCCAAAACCTGTCCTTGCCGAACGCGATCGCCGACTTCGACCTCCAGGGTCATCAGCTGACCTTGCACCTGCGATCGCAGAGCCACTTCTCGGACGGGCTGGGTGGATCCGGTATATTCAAGCGCTGCGTTCGCCAGCGGGGTTGCCCGTTCCACATCCACAGAAATGGGGCCTGTGTCTGAGTCTGCCTCAGGCCGCTGGGCTTCTGCCTCTGGGAAAATAACGCCACAACCTGCCGTTAGGAGTAAAAGACTAGCTGAGACCAGACATTGTTTTGACCATTGCCCGATATCACTCTGATTCATCATGGTCTCTCGAATTTCAGTGGCGACGTGAAGCTAGGCTCAACCCTGCGTATTGCTTGTATGGTAATGATTTTCGCGCTGGTTCTGTATAAAACCGGATGGATGTTTTAGCCTCCGACATGGTTTTCTGCCGCTGGCACTTTTCCCTCACCACAAAAGCAGCCGCTTACATCAACACCCCCTCCCCAAAATATGGAAAGGGATGTTGGCCTTGCAGGGCCGAGGGGGTCAAGTTCCCCATCCGTCCACCTTCAATTTGTCTGAGGCAAATTTATCTGAGGCAAATTTGCCTGGGGGTCAGTCTGAGCAAACAGTCATAGCTTATAAAGCCTGCCTCTTCCTGACATGGATCGGAATACTCAAATTCTCTATGAGCCGAGTGATGCGGGTAGTCCTAAAGGACTATGCGGATCTTCGCGATCGCTCTTATTTTTTCTCTAACCCAAGACCGACCCCCGGCCCGACCCCTGGCGTGAAATGACTTCACAGGTGCAAGCAGCAGGGGGCCAGCCCGGTGCGTTAGCTCGTGGAGCTTGGGGTACCCGTCAGCAGCTCTGCGGGCAGGCGCTTAAAGCTGAGGCGCTCATTTTCAACATCCACGAACACCGTATCGCCATCGCTGAAGTCGCTGCGCAGGATGCCTTTGGCAAGGTTGGTTTCCAGCTCTCGCTGAATGGCACGCTTCAGAGGACGGGCACCATACACAGGGTCATAGCCAATCTCAGCCAGCAATTCCAGGGCACTTTCCGAGAGCTTCAGCACCATCTTGCGCTCTGCTAGCCGTTTTTCTAGCCGCTTGACCTGGAGCTTCACAATGTCCAGGAGCTGATCTTTCCGCAGACTGTGGAAGATAATCAGCTCATCCACCCGGTTCAAGAACTCCGGTCGGAAGTGCGATCGCATCGCTTCCATGACGCGACTGTTCATCTCGGCGTACTGGGTATCATCACCCGCCAAATCCAGAATGAACTGGGAGCCGATATTGCTGGTCATAATGATGACCGTATTCTTAAAGTCCACGGTGCGACCCTGGGAATCCGTCACCCGACCATCGTCCAGGACTTGCAGCAGGATGTTGAACACATCCGGGTGCGCCTTCTCGATTTCGTCGAACAGAATCACCGCGTAGGGACGGCGGCGAACCGCTTCCGTGAGCTGGCCGCCTTCGTCGTAGCCCACGTATCCGGGAGGCGCCCCTACCAGACGCGAGACAGAGTGTTTCTCCATGTACTCAGACATGTCAATGCGCACGGTGGCATCTTCGGTGTCAAATAGATAGGCGGCTAAGGCTTTAGCCAACTCAGTTTTACCGACTCCCGTTGGCCCCAAAAAGATGAAGCTGGCAATCGGTCGGTTCGGGTCGGCCAGCCCCGCCCGCGATCGCTGGATCGCATCGGCCACTGCCGTCACCGCTTCCTCTTGCCCAATTACGCGCTGGTGTAGCTCATCTTCAAGGTGCAGCAGTTTTTCCATCTCGGACTGCACCAGCTTGCTCACCGGAATGCCTGTCCACTTGGAGATGATCTCGGCAATATCATCCTCGGTTACCTCTTCCCGCAGCAGAGAGTGACTATTGGTCTGGTTTTGGGTCAGCTCAGTTTCAGTGTCTTCCAACTGGCGCTGGAGGTTGGTGAGTTTGCCATATTTCAGTTCAGCGGCCCGATTCAGGTCGTAATTACGCTCCGCCTGCTGAATTTCGACGTTGAGGTGGTCAATTTCTTCCTTAATGCTTTGCAGCTTGTCGATCACCTCTTTTTCCGATTGCCACTGGGCATTCAGCTTCGACTGCTGTTCTTTGAGGTCAGCCAGCTCTTTTTCCAGGCGCTCCAGCCGCTCTAAAGAAGCGCGATCGCTTTCTTTTTGCAGCGAGAGCCGCTCCATTTCCAGCTGCAAAATCTTGCGGTCAATTTCGTCGAGTTCTTCTGGCTTGGAGGTAATCTCCATTTTGAGCTTGGCCGCAGACTCATCCACAAGGTCAATGGCCTTGTCTGGCAGGAAGCGATCGCTGATGTAGCGGGTCGAGAGGGTCGCAGCGGCCACCAGGGCATTATCCGAAATTTTGACGCCGTGGTGGACTTCGTAGCGTTCTTTGAGGCCCCGCAGAATCGAAATCGTATCTTCGATGCTGGGCTGATCAACATAGACCTGCTGGAAACGGCGTTCCAGGGCCGCATCTTTTTCGATGTACTTGCGGTATTCGTCTAGCGTGGTCGCTCCAATACAGCGCAGTTCACCCCGCGCCAGCATCGGCTTGAGCAGGTTCCCGGCATCCATGGCACCCTGGGTCGCACCTGCACCCACCACGGTGTGGATCTCGTCAATGAACAGCACAATTCGACCTTCAGAGTCCGTCACCTCTTTCAGCACCGACTTGAGGCGATCTTCAAATTCACCCCGATACTTCGCGCCAGCAATCAGCGCCCCCATATCCAGGGCAATGAGCTGGCGATCGCGCAGGGACTCCGGCACATCCCCCGCCACAATCCGCTGGGCCAACCCCTCGGCGATCGCGGTTTTACCCACCCCTGGTTCGCCGATCAGCACCGGATTATTTTTGGTCCGCCGAGACAGAATTTGCACCGTGCGTCGAATTTCGTCATCGCGACCAATCACCGGATCCAGCTTCCCGGAGCGGGCCAGTTCGGTTAGATCCCGCCCGTATTTTACAAGGGATTCATATTTGCCTTCTGGGTTTTGATCCGTCACTTTTTGGGTTCCCCGAATTTGTTCAATCACTGTTTTTAGCTTGGCTTCATCTAAGCCAAATTCCTGGAGGAGGGCCTTGCCAAACCGATCGTCCTTGGCATAGCCCAGCACCAAATGCTCAATTGAAATATAGTCGTCTTCAAACGCTTTGCGGTAGGTTTCAGCCCGATCCAGGAGCGTGTCCAAACTGCGGCCCAGATAGACCGAACTGCTGGGGGAGCTGAGCTTGGCCTGCTTGTTGATAAATTCCGTCGTGCGATCGCGCAGCCGCTGAACATTCACCTCAGCCTTATTAAAGATATTACTGGCCAGCCCGTCCTGTTCCAGCAGGGCCTGCATCAGGTGTTCACTTTCAATCTGCTGCTGTTGCGCCTGCTTCACAATGTCGGGTGTCCGGACAACGGCCTCCCAGGCTTTCTCGGTAAATTGATTTGGGTTCGTGGGTTGCATAGGGGTTGTCTCTCCTCCTTCAAATCAGCACTAGGCCCATGGCCGTTTCACCACGACCGGATTGCCCTTATAAACTTTAAGCAGCGAAAAATAAAGATTTTTTTGAGGTGGTGTACTGTCATTTTAAGGAGCAATGCTCCTCAACTAAGATCGGTGTTCCCCCCTCCGAGATGGCGTATTGCCGTCCCCTAAGCCCCACCTAAAGGTTGCAAGAGCGCTATTGATTGCCGATCCATTAGCAAAGACGTTAAGACCCATACACAAGAAGCAGCTTCAAGCGCGTTGTGACTGTCTCAATTCGTTCATTGTTTTTGTGTCGCTCCCATTGACCATTGTCCTAAACACATTGCATCAGCAGAAGACGCATGAAAACTAAACGTGATACTTCAAGGGATGGCTTTGGGAACAAGCTTCAGGTTTATCTCTTGACCCATTTCCCTGGGTTGTGGGCCTTTATTCAGGCCAATCCAAAGCTAGCCCGTTGGGTCAATAAATTCCTCACCAATAACGCCATCTACAAAGTGCCCGTGCGGCCCTATCCCTTCAGTTTATTTGCCGACTACACCTGCTGGGATTCCCTCACCGATCGCACCTATACCGGACGCCATCTACCCCCCAAAGACTGGCGACCTGATCAGCTCCCAGACTTATCCGCAGTTAGACCGCTCTTTCAGAAACGGGGCGAAACCCGCTACTCCGAAAAATCGACGCTCCTGTTCCCTTACTTTGTCCAGTGGTTTACCGATGGTTTTTTGCGGACCGATCGCCACGATCGCCGCCGCAATACCTCAAACCACGAAATAGACATGAGTACGGTGTACGGACTGAAGCGCGAGTACACGCAAATCCTGCGCAGCCATCAAGGAGGCAAGCTGAAGAGCCAGTTCATCAATGGCGAGGAGTATCCGCCCTTTTACTTTGATGAATCTGGCGAACCGAAGGCGGAGTTTAAAGATCTGCCGATCGCCTACACCGAAGATATGGTGACCCCTGAGAAAAAGGCCAAGCTGTTTGCGATGGGGGTAGAGCGGGCTAACGTGCAGATCGGCTACGTGATGCTGAACGTTCTGGCCTTGCGGGAGCACAACCGCCTCTGCGATCTTTTGGCCCAGGCCTATCCCGAGTGGGATGATGAACGGCTATTCCAGACCGCCCGCAATATTCTGCTGGTGATCATGCTGAAGATTGTGCTGGAGGAGTACATCAACCACATCACGCCCTACCTGTTCAATTTGTTCGTGGATCCGATGGCCTTCGTCAATGAAAAATGGCATCGCCAGAACTGGATGACGGCGGAATTTACCTTGGTTTATCGCTGGCACAGCGCCCTCCCCGAAACCCTAGAGTACGACGGGCAACCCATGGCCATGATCGACACCCTCTGGCACAATGACCTGCTCATTCGTAAGGGATTAGGGCCGCTGTTTGAAGAGACCTCTCTGCAAAAGGGCTCTGAGATCAGCCTGCACAACACGCCTGAATTTTTGATCGATCGCGCTGAAATTCCGACCTTAGAGCTAGAGCGGATGGCCCGCATGGCCAGCTATAACGACTACCGCGAGTATTGCGGCTTCCCCCGCGTCACGGACTTTGACCAGATCACCAGCGACCCAGCCTTACAACAAGAGCTGAAAGACCTCTACCAGGATGTGGAAAACATTGAGTTTTACATGGGCCTGATGGCGGAGGATGTGCGTCCCAATTCCGCGTTGCAGCCCTTGATGGGTCGGCTGGTGGGGATTGATGCCTTTTCCCAAGCCCTCAAAAACCCGCTGCTCACGGAAAATGTGTTCAATGAAAAAACCTTTTCCCCTGTGGGTTGGCAGATTATTCAGCAGCCCCAAACCCTTTCAGACTTGCTGCACCGCAATATCCCAGAAGGCGATCGCCGCTATCAGGTCACGCTAACTCAAAAAAGCTAGGAATTGGGTCTACTCCAAAGTGACAGTCGTGTATTTCGGGCCAATATCTCCCATAAATAACGATTGTCCGCAAAAGCTGCCGGAACATTTCCATGTTCTAGGGGATCTAGGGCATCTGTGGGGGTACCTGCTAAAACAGGTATATAATTTTGCCTGTCTTAAGGGACGCAACTGTGAAGGGTATTTTGGGTTTTAACACATGAATGACTGCTTACAGGCATCCACTCGCACCATGCAGGTCGCACTGCTGACCGTACCCCTCCTCAGCACCTGGGTCGGCTTCACTGCCCAATCAGCCCTCGCTGGCCCCTACGACCGCAGTGGTGTGCCTGTGCGCGGCTGTACTGTGCAGCCCCTGCAAAATCCACCGACCCCGCACATCGAGACCCGTTTTGTGCCCGGTTCCCTCACCCGCGATCGCTTTCGTGCCGACCTCCCCCAGGTTGAGCTAGCCAAAGTCATTGAATCCATGCCTATCCCAATCCCCGAGACAGTCAAAACCTATCGGCCCCCGGAGCGAATCGCTTTGGCCCACCCCACCAACTTCGGGGAGCGCTATCTGCGGGATGTCAACGGCCAGCCAGCCTACCGCGAACCCCTGCTGGTGCTGCATGAAACCGTCAGTTCCGGCCAAAGTGCCATCAACTACTTTCAGAGTGCTCAACCCAACGACAACAACCAGGCGAGTTACCATGCCCTCGTGATGCTTGATGGCACCATTGTTTATCTGGTACCCCCTGACAAACGAGCCTTTGGCGCTGGACAATCCGCATTTTCTGGCCCTGGGGGTTTAGAAGCCATCCAAACCAACCGTAAGTTTTCAGCGTCCGTCAATAACTTTGCCTACCATGTTTCCCTGGAAACCCCACTCAATGGCCGTCACAACGGCAACACCCACGGTGGCTATACCAACAACCAGTATTACTCCCTAGCCTGGTTAGTGGCCAAGACCAATATTCCCGAAAATCGCATCACAACCCACCAAGGCGTCGATCGCTCTGGCCTGCGTAAAGATCCGCGCAGCTTCGACAGAAGTCTCTTTTCACGACTGCTGCGGCTGTTCCCCCGCACCAATGAAATTGCTGTTGGCTGTCCTGCTGAGTCGGCCAGTCGCTTACCCACTGCGGTTTTGCAATAAGCGCGATCGCCGCTACCCTCCTTCAGATTTAGGCAAAAGCTTGCTGTTGCCGCTGGGGCGATCGCCTATCTTCTATGCACCAGGAGCCAGAAGCGCTGCTCAACCGGGGGTGAAGAACCACAGGTTTTCTGAAGAATAGACCCAGACCTTATAAAATTGGCGTCTGGGATTTATAGGTCAGCCCTATTAAACAGAGTGGGCTAACGGCATTAAACATAGAGCGCAACACATCAGCGGACTTCAGAAGCATCGTTCTTGATCCACTCCCCTATTGAACGACCGATCTTCGGGTTGCCCTGTAATCTGGATCACCCCTGGCTGTGTTTCGCATCACCTGAACCTGATCACCTAAAATTGAAGCTGGCTACTGGTTCGGGACTTTTACATCCTTGAGCAGGTCATAGAGACTGTGAAAAGCCGCGTACTGCTCATCGAGCTGAGTTTGATCTGCATACTGGGAGCGGCTCCATAGCTGGAGTGCTTTTTCTAGCAGCGACATTGTTGCCATTGCTTCCTGGGGCGACAGGTGTGCCCAGGTTCCATATTCTTTAAAGGTTTGTAGCGCCGCAGTAAAACGATACTCCCGATGCTGCCGTTGATAGGCATGACCATCGAAACGCTGGGCACATTGCACCTCATGGGGATATAGCGTCCGGTCAACCATCGCTGCCTCTCAGGCTGGGTCTCGGCAAAATCAATGGCGGAATGCTTGATGGCAATCGCCGTTTTTTCAAGCCATCCGTTCCGTCTAGCGTCTGGAACCGCGATAGATTCGATCCTGCACCTCAGGGGATAAGCGCGATCGCGACGGTGACTGGGGTGCAGATTCAGCGGCATCGTCCGGGGCTAAGTAATGGTCAGGGAACTCACAGGCTACGGCTTCGGCATAGGCCTGGGCATTGCGATCGCGTTCTTGCGCCGCCGTATCACTCAAGTCTCCGATCTGGGAGT
>CAZXWR010000057.1:0-16126 GCA_964644325.1 uncultured bacterium | reverse complement strand
GTCGCCAAGCGCCAACTAAGTATAAATACTTAGCGCAAAGTTGGGATGCACCCATCTTCAAGTATCACGAATACAGCATTCAAGAAATACCCAGACAGGACGAGTGAGTGAATTAAATCAATTCCCACTCCAAAAAAAATTAACAAACCAATAAGTTTTGCCAAAACATTAAATTTCACAAAGAAACCACTAAGCTCATCTTTCTTATTTAGAAAGATTAATACAGAAAATAAAATTCCAACGAAAATAAATGTCAGCAATTCTCCTATATATTTTAGATCTATTTGAGCCCAAGGTATGTTGCCAAAGTTTTGGGAAAATAATCTCCCAAAACTTTCATGTATTCTGAGGCTATCATCAAGAAATATATATAAAAAAAATAATGCCAACACACCAAATAAATTGATTTGCTTCTTAAGATAAATACAAAAAAGCATGCCAGATATGGAGAGTTCCTTGAAATATTGGAAGATTTCCGAATATCCTCCATCTTTGGATAGGGAAAAACTTGCTAGCTCAATATCATTAAAATAAATATTTTTTTTATATCTAAAATATCCAGAAATTATATGTAAAAATATGAATAAGAAGTCAAAGGCGAGTAAGACTCTTAGGACTCTTCCCCTTGGCCACTTCTTTTTTGATGCTAAGTATTTGAAGGTATTCATGGGTATGCGAAGCTATGGCTCCGATTAAAAAAAGTTATTTATGATTGCCCTACCAAAACTTCAGCCTAGTGATACTGGGCGTATATCAGTGAAATGTGAGGTTTCGATTTGCAAAAAGGCTAAGTCTTTCTCGTCGATTGTCTGCAAACCGTAAGGTTTAGAAATTCAACCGATTGTTAATGATTTCCACGCACATCCATGGCCCACAACCGCCAAACACTTGGTTAAGGCATGGTTAAATCGAGGATAGCATTTAAATCCCGAGCCAGAGGAAAGCTTCAAGGGGCTTTAACTGGATTTCTCACAGCCTCTCGTAAAAATCGCTTATAACCCTTTCCTCATAAGACTTTCCGTGGATCACGAAATATAACAGTCTGTATCTTTGGTCAATTCCTAAAACGCTAGTTCTTGCATAGTCTCTAGCGATCGCTCTTAAGATTTGTGAGAAGCCCTAAATAAACCTTGTCCTGCTGGGTCGTGAGGAATTTAAGATTGACTAGACGATTAGAGGCAAAAATAAAGCGGTTGAGGGTATAGTCTGTCCGGACATCTCAACAGTTCAATCCAGCCATCATGCCCAACGCTAGATCATAGATATCCTCAAGTATTGCGCCTCGAATCTCACGGCTTTAAGTTGATGCAATTCGGTCTCAATCAAGTTCATTTGTGATGTGAACAGTACGGAGGCAGTTGAAAGAACCCCAAGCCTTGAGCCTGCCAGGTGGCGAGATGCTGTTGCATGTCCTTGCTAGTGTGGCTTGAGGCACGACAGATACTCCTTGCAAGTCTTGCAGGGTGAGATCTTCCGCTGGTCTCAGTTCGACTCGCAACGAGGGCGTTGACATAGCAGGAATAACCTCCATTGGCGGTTATTCAGCTTACCTCCACCACTACGTTTATTCTATTCACCTACTTATCCAGGGGATTTTGATACCTCACCTCTTAACAGGACAGTGCTCAACCATCGACAATCACGGTTTGGAGTGCATAGCATTTTGATTTGCTATGGCACAGTGAAGCAGAGGTAAAGAAATAGAAATAGAAATAGAAGGAATGGAACAAGCTGATGTCCTCGTCGTAGGGAGTGGCATAGGCGGACTGTGCTGTGCTGCCCTACTAGCTAAATATGGCTTAGATGTGGTGGTGTGCGAGAGCCATTCGATTCCAGGGGGGGCAGCCCACGGCTTTGAACGACAAGGGTTTATGTTTGACTCCGGCCCGTCTTTGTATTCGGGATTATCCTATAGCCCTTCCCCCAATCCGCTACGACAGGTGCTGGATGCCATTGGAGAAGACGCGGTGTGGCTCAACTATGAGACCTGGCACTGTCAGTTACCCGAGGGCCAGTTCCAGACTGCGGTGGGGGCCACACAGTTCTGTGAGGTGTTAAAAACCCTGAGAGGATCCAGGGCCGTGCAGGAATGGCAAGAGCTTCAGCAAGTGATGGCACCCCTTGCCCAAACGGCGATCGCCTTACCGCCAGCGGCATTTCGGTTTGACTGGGGAGCAGTCCGCACCCTGGGGCCGTTTGCCCCAAAGCTCCTGCCCCACGTTGGTCGAATGGGTCAGCTCAGCGGGCCTTTTGCTCAGGTTATCGCCCGAGTGATCACCGATCCCTTTATCCAACGGTGGCTTGATCTGCTCTGTTTTTTATTGTCAGGTCTGCCCGCGAACGGCACCAGTACAGCAGAAATGGCCTTTATGTTCGCAGACTGGTATCGACCGAACGTGCAGCTAGACTACCCGGTGGGGGGGAGCGCTGCCTTGGTGGCCGCGTTGGTTCGGGGGCTGCAGCGCCATGGGGGTCAACTCCGGCTCAATAGTCACGTGGAGCAGGTGATAGTAGAAGGCGATCGCGCGGTTGGGGTCGCGTTACGCTCCGGCCTCAAACTGCGGGCAAAACAGGCCGTTGTCATGAATACGTCCATTTGGGACACCTTAAAGCTTCTGCCCGAGACAGCCTTACCCCTAGCCTTCCGACAACAGCGCCAGACCACGCCGCAGTGTCAAAGCTTCATGCATCTACACCTGGGCATTGATGGCCAAGACCTACCTGCTAATCTCCCCTGTCACGGTATCTTTGTAGCCGATTGGCAAACCCCGATCGATGCCCCCCAGAACGTGGTGTTAACCTCCATTCCATCGCTGCTCGACCCAACCCTGGCTCCACCTGGCAAACATGTGGTTCATGTCTATACCCCTGGGAATGAACCCTATGCCCAATGGGCGGGGCTAACGCGCCAGAGTGCCGCTTACCAAGCCCGAAAGCAGGAGCGGGCCAGCATTCTATGGCAGGCCCTAGAGCAGATGATTCCAGATGTGCGATCGCGGTGTGAGCTAGAGCTGGTGGGCACCCCCCTCACCCATGCCCGGTTCTTGCGCCGCGATCGCGGCACCTACGGCCCCGCCATTCGGGCCGGACAAGCCCTATTTCCTGGCCCCAAAACGCCCATTTCTGGTCTACTCTGCTGTGGTGACTCCACCTTCCCCGGCATTGGCCTACCCGCCGTCGCAGCTAGCGGCATGATTGCAGCACACACGCTGGTGCCCGTTCAGGCACATTTAGCCCTATTGCGGGAAATTGGCTATTTCCGCGCCTAGGCATTCATTACAAAGCCAAAACTTTCAATAACTTCTTGCAATCAATCCAGAAGGGAAGGACGCGTTAATCCTAAGCTGAAAGCAAGGGTCTTTCTGGGCTTCAGCGTTCACGAGCCCAGGGTTTGCTGTACCCGACTCGCACCCACCCGACTCGCACCAAATGGCCTGTTCTTAGATCCTGATTGCCCCAGCTCCAGTTGCCCTATGGAACTATTCCAAGATGCCAGTCAGCGACTTGACAAAGCGCTGCGCTACGTCACCCTCTCAGATGACGCCCTTGAATACCTACGTTATCCCAAAGCCTCCCTAACGGTTTCGATTCCCGTCCGCATGGACGATGGCTCCCTGCAAATTTTCCAGGGCTATCGGGTTCGCTATGACGATACGCGGGGGCCGACCAAAGGCGGGGTGCGTTTTCACCCCAATGTCTCCCTGGATGAGGTACAGTCCCTCGCCTTTTGGATGACGTTTAAATGTGCGGCCCTGGATCTACCCTATGGCGGCGGGAAGGGCGGGATTACCCTCGACCCCAAATCCCTGTCCCGGATGGAGCTAGAACGGCTGAGTCGCGGCTATATTGATGCGATCGCCGATTTTATTGGCCCGGATGTAGATGTCCTGGCCCCGGACGTGTACACAAACGCCATGATTATGGGCTGGATGTTAGACCAGTACAACGTGATTCAGCGCCGCATTTCCCGTGCGGTGGTCACCGGGAAGCCCCTAACGATGGGGGGCAGTCTGGGCCGCGAAAGCGCGACGGGCACGGGCGCGTTCATGGTCATTGATCGGATGGCCTCCCGTTTAGGGTTAACCCCAGGGAAAACGAAAGTCGCCATTCAGGGGTTCGGCAATGCCGGCAGTGTGGTGGCGGGGTTACTGGCACGGGCGGGCTATCACATCGTAGCGGTGAGTGATTCCCAAGGTGGCATTTATGCGCCCCAAGGGCTAGATATTCCTAGCATTCAGCACTATAAAGACTCAACCCGCAGTATTAAAGCGGTGTACTGCAAGGGGTCGGTCTGCAATATTGTTGAGCACAAGATCATCTCAAATGAAGAGCTGCTGGAGCTGGAAGTAGATATTTTGATTCCGGCAGCGTTGGAAAACCAGATCACCCCAGAAAATGCCCACAACATTAAGGCCAAATATATCTTTGAAGTCGCCAACGGCCCGGTCACCTCTGCCGCTGATGTGATCCTGGAGAGCAACGGCATTCAGGTCTTCCCCGATATCCTGGTCAATGCGGGGGGGGTGACCGTCAGCTACTTTGAATGGGTACAAAACCGCAGCGGCCTCTACTGGTCTGAGGATGAAGTTTACACCCAACTCAAGCAGCGCATGATCACGGCCACTGAACAAATCTGGCAGATCTCCCAGCAGAATGCCTGCTCACCGCGCACTGCGGGCTATGCCCTCGCACTCCAGCGCCTGGGTGAGGCGATCGCCGCAAAGGGCACCCGCGACTACTACAGTCGCCGTTAACGGTAGTCCCCGCCAAGCTCTGCATCTAGCCATCGGTTCTGAGCTGGTTCAGGGTAAACCACGGCACGATTGGGGGACTTGATACAGGTTCCACGAGCAGGAGCGATATGATGGGGAGCGAGTTTGCGGTCAGTGAGCCCCCATGTCTACGCCAGAAACCGTTGTTCACCTTGAGCAGCCGAATCCCATCCACCAGCTCAACTTTGAACCTCGCTTTGAAGCCCTCGGAGAGGCGTTTTACAGTCCGGTGATCGCCGCTGAATTTCCGATGCATCTGCTGCGATTTCGGAACGATGCGGTGTTGCAGCAGCTTGGACTTGACCCGAGTACGGTGAGCGATCGCCATATTATTGAAGCCCTCGGCCAATTCCAGGGCCGCAGCCCTTTGCTGGCAATGGCCTACCACGGCTACCAGTTTGGCGAATATAACCCCAGACTCGGTGATGGTCGGGGCTTTCTCTACGGACAAGTGCGGAGTCCACAGGGCATTTTGTACGACCTTGGCACGAAGGGGTCGGGCACCACCCCCTATGCCCGCAGCGCCGATGGCCGACTCACCTTAAAAGGCGGCGTGCGGGAAGTGCTGGCCGCCGAGACCCTGCATCACCTGGGGGTCAATACTTCGCGCTGTTTAAGCCTGATTGAAACGGGTGAATCTTTGTGGCGCGGCGATGAACCTTCCCCGACCCGGGCCTCGGTGATGGTGCGCTGTAGTCAATCCCATATCCGGTTTGGTACCTTTGAACGACTGCTAGCACTCCAGCGCCCTGATTTAGTGCCAGTGCTCTTAGACCATGTGATTGACACGTACTACGGGCAGCTCACGGGTCAAAGCGATCGCTACCCGCAATTCTATGCAGCGCTCGTGGAGCGCACCGCAGCGCTCGTCGCCCAGTGGATGTCCGTCGGCTTTTGCCATGCGGTGCTGAACACCGACAACATGTCCATTACTGGGGAAAGCTTTGACTATGGCCCCTATGCCTTCATTCAGACCTATGACCTGACCTTCACGGCTGCTTATTTTGACTACATGGGTCGCTATTGCTACGGGAACCAGCCCAGTATCTGCCACTGGAACCTGCGCATGTTGCAGCGACCCCTGATCGCCGTCATTTCGCAATCTGACCTTGATGAAGGCCTTAGCCGCTTTGAGGCGGCTTACCATACCCACTATCGGCGGCGCATGCTCGCCAAACTGGGCTTTGAGACCGCAAACACCCCAGAAGCAGATGAACTGCTAGCCGCGACCATTCAGTTCTTGCAGACGACCCAGGTGGACTACCACGGCTTTTTCGCCGCCCTCCGCCAGGATTGTTCGGAACTGTGGCAAACCGACCCCGGCCATATTCTCAGGGAAGTGCCTCTCGTCAACCGCCCAGACTGGTCAGCCGCCCTCGATCAGTGGCGATCGCGCTATTTTACTCTACTCCAGTCCGTTTCCGTTGCGGAGCGGCAAATTCTGCGCGATCGCCTCAAGCGCCATAACCCCCTCACCATCATCACTCGCCCCGTGATTGAGTCTGTGTGGGAACCCATTGCCCAAGCAGATGACTGGCAGCCCTTTTACGACCTACTGGCTAACATTCAAGCGGAAAACACTGATGCCCCACCCCATGCCATTGGGCAGCTCCCGTGAGGGGTTTCGCCCCTGAAGAAGAACAGGATTTTGGTGGCTTCAGAAAGATCCGCGTTCACGGGATCAGGTTATAAGCGCGATAGTCTTCCCTCAAATGGAGAACGCCCGCGTAGTCGTTTACTTCTAAATTAGTCCACCGTCGTAGAGCCCATCTCACCCGTTGGGTGAGGTCAAACGCATCCCTAACTATTGCCATCCGACTTCGAGAGCCAGAAGGTTGGGTTGCAAAAAATAATGATAATGATTATCATTCTCAAGAACAGGATCTTGTGCAAAGAGTCCAATCTGTTCAAAAGAAGTGTTGGTTGATTTCTATGCATTTTCCGCCTTTCGCCAATGCATCTCATTCTCGGGATAAGGTGCAGGAAAAATTTTATAGATTCGGTTCTAACGGGGTTCAGCCGTTAGAGGAAACGGGGAAAGTTCGGTGTAAGTCTGGCGCTGTCCCGCAGCTGTGATGAGGTCTTTGCCTCAGAGTCAGAATGCCCGCCGAGTTTCAACTCACTTTTATTGCATCTGCGAGGTATGGATGAAAGGTGTAAAGGTTGGATTTTCTGTTATTGGGAAGCTCATATTTGTTTTTGGACTCGGTCTAACTGCCTGGTTTGGCTGCACTTCCAGGGCTAGCTTGGCGCAAGCCAATCTCCCTACGAGCGAAGATGCCCTGCCTCCCTCGGTATTGGAGGATGAAGAAGTAGAAATCACAGTCACAGGTGAAATCTTAGATCAACCCGTTTATGCTCCGTTTCGACGAGAAGGCACTGTGCGTGATTCTTCTCGTCCGGTGTATGTGATTAATCGCGAACAAATTGAGGCCCAAGGCGCAAGAACAGTTCAGGAAGCGTTGAAATATCTACCTGGAATTCTGGGAGACGGTACGGCTGGCGGTCAGTTGGGCGCTCTGAGCAGCCAGTTTATTCGCGGTGGTAATTCAGCTCAAGTGTTGATTTTGCTTGATGGTCGCCCCATCAATGACGTGGGGTTCTTCGGCGGCTTTGACCTATCAAACTTCACCACTAACAACATTGAGCGCATTGAACTGCTGCCAGGGGGTGGTTCTACTCTCTATGGCTCTGATGCATTGGGCGGCGTGATTAATATCATTACACGCGCCCCCGCAGACGAGAAGCCGGAGGTGACCCTCAAGGCTGCTGTCGGTAGTTTTGGTCTCAATGAGCAAGCCATACAGGCCAGAGGGCGCAGTGGAGACTTCGGTTGGAGCGTCGGCTATGCCCGCACCCAGGCCGAGAATGATTTCCCGTTTGAGATTGACCGGATTAGTTTGCAGGCCAAGCGCAATAATGCCGACGTGTTGTATAACAATCTGAATCTGAAACTGGACGGACGATTGAGCGATCGCCACCAGATAACCTTCAGTGCCCTCTATTTAAACAAAGATTTTGGCGTGGCTGGGGGTGTGCCCATTCCTGGCAGTATTGGCGAATTTAATGCCTTGACCCTGTTAGCCAGACAAACCACGGAAGAACTCTTCCTCGATCTGACTTGGCAGGCCCAACTGGACCGGGCGGGCAACTCCCAACTCACCAGCCGGATTTTTGCGGATCTGCTGGACTTCAACTTTGATAATCCTGACCCTGCGACCTTTGGCACACGAGATGATGTTAATCGCCGCTCCATTGGGGCACAGGTGCAGCACAACTGGAAGATTGCCAAAAATCAGACCCTCACCTATGGGTTCGACTATCGCAATACTCAAGCACGGAACACCACCTTTAACTACGGATTGGGCACCACCAACGTCAACTATGACGGCGGCATTGATCAAGGGGCTTTATTTGCCCGCTATGACCTCAACGTTACCCCAAATATCAATCTCAATTTTGGGTTGCGCCAAGACTTCAACAGCTTGGCAGCAGGTTCCTTTACCTCTCCTAGCGTAGGGGTGCGTCTAGCGGTTAGTCCTTCAACTGTCTTGCGGGCCAATTATGCCAAGAGCTTCAGGGCACCCCAAGTCGTGAATTTAGAAGGCTTAGCCGCCTTTGGTGTGGTGGGCAACCCCAACTTGGAGCCTGAGCGGGGCGATAGTTTTGATATTGGCATTGACCAGTCCTTGGGTAAAAACGGGCTACTGCGGCTGACCTTCTTTGCCAACACGATTTCCAATCTGATTAACTTTCAGTTTGGTTCACCCAGCATCTATGAAAATATTGGCAAGGTGCGAACCCTGAGTCTAGAGGCCGACTTAAACGTGCGCTTGGCTAAACATTTCTATGCCTTCGCCAACTACACCTTGAATGAACCTGAGATTATTCAAGACAGCGACCCTAGTATTGAAGGCAATGAACTCAGTTTTCGCGGAGCCGATAGCCTCAATGTAGGACTGGCCTATGAAAGAAAAGGCATCTACGCCGCCGCCATTGTGCGCTATCTGAGTTCTTACTTTGTCAACAACGCCAATACGGAATCCTTGCCGGGTTTCACCACCATGGATCTCAAACTCCGGTTCCCCATAGGCAAAACCGTAACTGTCCCTGGCATCTGACGAAGATTGGTTGTTTCAGCCATTTCAGGTCTAAAGACCGCTCAAAGTAGAAGCTGAAACCCTATTAAACTCGTTGAACACTAAGCTCAATATGAGTTCCAGGGACGGTTACGCAAAACCTTTGCCTTCACGGGGAGTTTAGACAATTTATTTGACCAGCAGTATGAACAATTTCCAGGCTTTCCGGCAGTGGGTCGGAGTTTTCGCCTGGGCGTCAGTGCCACTTTTTAGGACTCAACTAAGATGTCTGAATTTTTACGTCAAGTTATCCCTTTAAGCCGCCGCACCGTTGAACCATTATTAGCGGGCGGACAGATCGAGTTTGAAGACTTTCCTTGCACCATCGATGTCATCGGTCCGCTGCTGTATACCCTGTTTCAAGAACGCTGGCAGCAAACCCAGATTGGTCACGTCGTGGAGGGAAGCGTTCTTGAGCTGGAATTTACCCAAGCCCCCAAAATTTGTGTTTTGTACGATGGCTATCTGACGGTAGTGACGGCAGGATGGCATTTACATCTATGCCTAGGAGAGCATCAGGGCGGTCCCTTGGGCAAAACCCCTCCTGATTTGAGGCGGCAGCGACGGGTAGAACGAGCCTCATTTTACCGCCGCTTCAATGATCGCGGCCAAGCACGAAGCTGGGGAATTCAGTTCTGGAATGGGGCTGGAGAAAAGATGATGAATCTCTTTTTACCCAATCCCTTTGTGGATGCTGAAGAAAATTTGCTGCCGGAAGGAAAGCCCCAACTGAATAAATTGAGCCTATACGAAGAACTTAGAGATATTTATGTATTGGGAACTCGTCCCATTCCCTATGCAGAGAATCCCTTGAAGCGACCCTATTTATCGGTCTGTCGATCCAGTCGTTGCCATCCGTCTCAAGAGTGGCAACCCATCATAGAGGCACTGCAAACGGCTGTAAAACAAGCTGGCCTGGATGTTTATGTGATGACCTCTGGCTGCTTAGAAGTGTGTAAAGCAGGACCAGTGGTATTTTATTCCGGCGACAACACCTGGTATACCCGCGTCACGCCTGAGGTTGCCCACCGTATTGTTCAAGAGCATGTGATCCAAGGCCATCCCCTTCAAAACCATCTCTATCCACCTGTAAAACAATTGGAGACCACCCTATGATTCCGAGTCAAAGCATCCTTTATCCCTTTGTTCATGCACCTGCTTGGGAGCAATGGTCAGCGAGGTGTCGCGCAGTTGCCCAAGGCAGAGCTTGGCCGATCTTGCTGGTAACCATCGGTAGCTTCAGTAATCTTGTCTATACCTGTACTCTGCCGTTCGTGTGTCTTGGGGTGATGGCGGGCACAACCTTGAAACGCCGCCGTGCGATCGCGGTTGCCACCAGTATTTGGTTTGCGAATCAATTCTGTGGTTATACCCTGCATAACTATCCCCGTACCTTGAATTGCTTTATGTGGGGATGGATCCTCTTAGCGGGAACCTTGCTGGTGACGGTGCTCGCTAGCTATAAACCCCTCTTTAGTCCTGGAAAAGTAAGCCACCACTATTGGCGGATGGGCGGGTTTCTCGTCGGTGGATTTATCCTCTTTCAACTGGTGATTGGGGGGGCAAACCTATTGTTAGGGGAACCATCAGGATTAACCCCAATGATTCTAGGGAGCATCTTTACGGGCAATGCAGTGTGGCTAATCTCGCTCGCGATTACCCATGGCGTTTTAGTATGGCAGCGCCCATCATGACTCAACACGCTCTATTCGTCTGTCGATCCTGTGCCTTCTCACCGACCCAACGGGATTACAGGGGACAACGCGGTGGCCATCACCTGCTCAGCAGTCTACTCCGGCTTCAGGAGCAGTGGCCCCTACCTCCTGAGTTCAAGATCGAAGCCGTGAACTGTCTAAGTGCCTGCGATCGCCCCTGCACCATTGCCCTAGCAGCAGTAGGGAAAAACACCTTAATGTTTGGTGACTTACTGCCCCTGCACAGTGCCGCAGCGGTCTTGCAACTGGCCCACCAATATCACGCCAGCTCAGATGGCATCGTTCCCCGTCAGAGCCGTCCAGAGTCACTTCAAAAGGGGATTCTAGCGAGGATTCCCTATCCCAGCCCGTAACCACCACATTCGAACGATGTTCCAAGACTTAATGAGTCACCCACTAACTTGCATCCCACAGGAGACGATTTTATGCAGACATGTCAATTCAACTTGCTCTGTGCAGATCGCTCGTCTGACGAATCATTCTGGCAATGACATTGAGAAAGCTCTGTTTCCGGGCGATTGTCTAATCTTTAGGGCCAATCCAGACGCCTATCTAGAGATTTATACCCCCGAAATATGTAGCGCATTACTAGCTGAGCGGATCTGGTGTCCTCAGCTTCGATTTGCGCCTTCGGCGCAGCCCTGAATCTAGGTCTTCATTTATCATGCTCATGTCTCCATTGATTAAACCCACATCCGCCACAGCTCACCAACAAGAAGCTAACCCTGTCGTTCGGGAGTTTAAGCGGCGAGAATATTTGCCCATGATTCAGACTCTTCTCTGGCAAATTGATACGGGTATGGTTCGCAGCTTTACCTTGCATGAAGAGGGTGAGATTACTACCCTCGGCCTTTGGGGAAGGGGAGATATTATTGGGTACCTGTTCGCGGGTATTGAGCCTTACCACATCGAATGCCTGAGCAATGTTCGAGTACATCGACTACAGAGCGATGACGGTCTGGCATTGAATGAGGCCATGTGGTCTCACATTCAACAAAGTCAAGCCTTGCTCACCATGCAGCATGGTTCAGTTCAAACGCGCTTTAGAACGTTCCTCGATTGGTTCGCTGACAAATTTGGCCAGCGGTCTGGAGACGGATGCTTTATTCCGCTTCCCCTCACCCATCAAGACATTGCTGAAGTGATTGGCTCCAGCCGAGTGACGGTGACGCGATTAATCGGGGAGTTTGAGAGAGAAGATATCCTCTCTTGGTCAAAAAAAGGCTGCGTCTTACGTCATCATTCTGGCCTCAAACCAAAGTCTGACAAGCATCACGTCAGAACTCGTCGTCGGTGCGGTTGAGCTACTGGGGAATCTACAAGGTTGTCTCAAAGAACTAGCGGCGATCGCAGGGGTGAAGGAGGCGCATCCCCACAAGGCTCGGCATGCCGTGGCCACGGAAGTGGTAAAGCGAGACATAGATCCATTGCTAGCCCGTTAATAACCCGGCATAAGCTGGGGTAAAGTCACTGACAAAGTCTAAGGGCTGATGTGTGGCCGGGTGTAGGAAGGCCAATCGGTGGGCATGGAGCACATAGCCACAATCACCGGGTACCGGGAGCTTGCCCCCAGAAGACTCTGGGATAACGCGGGGCACCCCCCCAACTTGGTAGAAGGGATCGTGCTGGAGCGGATAACCCGCAGCCGCCAGATGAATACGGATTTGATGGGGTCGCCCTGTAAAAATGGTGACTTCCACGAGGCTAGCCGTCTCGCCACGCTGCAACACCACCACATCACTGCGGGCAGATTTACCCTGGGGATGGGCCGCAAAGACCTGCCCCAGCTTTGGGTGAGGCACTTTACCGATGGGGACGGTAATCGTAAAGCGATCGCGCGGGGGCTGACCCACAACTACCCCGAGGTAAACCTTCGTGATGGGGCGATCGCCAACTTGGGCCGTCGCCGCCCGAAATTGCTGACTGAGCTGGGCGCGCACCTGGGGCGATCGCGCCAGCAACATCAGCCCAGAGGTACCCCGGCCCAGTCGATGCACCGGGAGCGGCGTGTCTTGAGGGTAACGCTGCTGAAGCTGCCAGAGCAGAGTATGTTCCAGAAACCCTCCTCCAGGCAAAACCGGTAAACCCGCAGGCTTCTCAATCACCCATAAAGCATCATCTTCGTACAGCTGCCTAAACGCGAGCGGCACCTCTGGTTCTCGCCAAGGCGGACGTTGATAGGTCAAAATTTGTCCGGGCACAAGGCACGTTTCTGGATGCGCCCGCTTATCATCAATACAAATTTGGCCTGACTCTATGCGAACTTGCCATTCACTGCGGCTAGAGTGCCGATAGCGAGTTGTGTAGTAGTCAAGCAGGGTTTCCCCAGGCTTTTCCACCCGGTTCTGGTAAGTCCAGCCCCGATTCATCTGACCATTACTTATGTCTGACGTCATGCTAGCCTCCCGGTTGACCATCGATGAGAGGACGCAAAAGGTTGCATCTAGGGCTATGGGGCAAGAAGGACATGCACCTATCTGCATGGGCAGTCTCTAGAATACTCGTTCCGCCTGAACAATCTTTACCTGTATGTCACATCGACCAAACAGCCGGGGCACAGTAAGTATGGCTGAAGCGGTAACGATTCCAACGTTTCCTGTATGAGTCAAACTCACTGAGAACATCCATCAGGTCAGCAACGCTAACCCGTGCAGAAATTACCGTTGGACTCACGCGCTATCTTTTTCAGGCCCGGTTAAAGGGAAACCTCGTTCCTGGCAATCGTGATTCTCTGGCCTTTCCAAGCCATCTCTGCTTTGACCTCTTGTAAACCACAAGCAGCTAACTAAAAACAAATAGAGGGCATGAAGGTCAACAGCTTTTCTGGATACAAGATTTGTCTTCTGGCAAGTTTCACGCTGATAGTTGCCACACCCATCCCTGACCTCGGCGGTCGTGCTGGCGCAGCAGTTCCGTTGAGCCAAGCACACAGTCACACCCGACCGCAGGCCAGTCCAATGATCAGGACACAGCCCGCTTCAGTGTCTGAACTGGCCCAGTTAAGCAACCCCGCTCTAGATCTAGAGGCTGTTCCCGCTGCTTCAAAACCGTCAAATATTCCAGTAAGTGATTGGATTTACCAATCCTTAAGATCTTTGATTGAACGGTATGGCTGTGAGACAGACTATCTCGCCAACCGGTTTCATCGCATTCGAGAAACCAATCGGTTTGAGATGGCCGCAGCCCTTAATGCATGCCTTGAGCACATTCGCGGGGATGGCAGGGCAACAGATAAAGCAGAATCCTCAGGGCAGGAACCGTTTGCTTCACCCGCCGATCGTGCGATCGCTCAAGTCCTGCAGACTGAGTTTCGAAGAGAGCTAGCTATTTTGCAGGGCCAGGATAATGCCCCAGTGTCGAAACCAGAGTCTCCCCGACCCGCAGCTTTTGCGCCTTTAAACTATGTTCGGAGCATCAGTCGCACCAGTACCTCTGCCGAACTCTTGAAAAGTCAAGGATTCAACAAGCCGGATGCAGCGTTAGTCATTGATTTAGACATTGAGCAGCCTCCCCCCCTCCGATCAACGCCCTCTAATCTCAGCAGCCGTTTTTCAGTTAAGAGCCTGCTCCAAGCGTCTTTGATCCCACAAGCGTCTTTGACCTCAGAGATAGATCAGTCAGGCACCCGTGTTGAACGCCTTGATGATTTCAACGGCACTGGCAACAGGGGAAAGTTTCAGCTGGATTCAAGACGCATCGATGCGGTGATACCCTATCCAGGTTCTTCGGAGGGGATACAGGTCGCCTATGGATTCCCCCTGGCCGATTCTGGTCACCCCAGTCAACCCCAATCGCTCACGGGACAACCACAGTTTGACCCCAGTGTTTTTCATTCCCACTTTTTGACCTCTCGGTTGTTGCCCTTACCCCTAGCACTCAATTCCCCTAGGGCAGTGAGTGACGACGGAGACTGGGCCACCTTGGGTAACCCGATCCGGATCAGAACCACTTATGTCTCTCAGAACTCAACCCCGATAGAAGCCCTTGAAAGTGAAGAATTGGGGTTGGGCGACCCCTATCAACTCACGGCGGCCCTGGAATACGATCAGGTTTTTGGTAGAGATCAGCACCACCTTGTCCTCAGCCTGCAATATACCAACTCAGTGCTCTTTGATGCAGCCCAGAATGGGCTAGGGCTGAATGCAGAAGTCACCTTTGGCCGCCTGGGCCTGTTTGGCTATTACGGCTATGCTTTGACCTCAGTTAATCAAAGGTCGTTCTTAGCCAATAGTGGCGAGGAGATTGATTTCCGCACCCAAAGCTGGATGGCGGGTATTGGGGTCAAAGATCTGTTGACTCCAGGCTCATGGCTGGCGATTTCTGCGGGCCAGCCCTACCGCATGGACCTGCCGGATAGTGCTTCCTTGGGGGCCACACACCCCCAAAAAAACCTATGAAGCCTTCTTCAAGTTACCGATGGGTGAACATCTCTCAGTGACGCCTGGGCTCATTCTCACAACCGATAGCAACAACGCCACTGATCAACCCACGATTTTTCAAGGGTACATCAGAACCAGCATCAGCTTTTGAACAATTCAGGGTCTGCGGCCATAGAAAACAGACGGCACAAATCGCTCTCCCCCGCTGGATGAATCGTTAAATTCTTGAGACCCTTGCATCCGTAGCCAAGGAGGGCGATCGCTCGACAGCATCCGGGAACAGAATCGCTTCGAGATCCGCAATGGTTTGCTCTAGATCATCATTGACAATCTGGACATCAAATTCATGGGCAGCGGCCATTTCGACCTCAGCCCTGGCCAATCGCCGCGCGATCGCCGCTTCTGAATCTTGACCACGCTTACGAATACGCGCCTCTAGCTCTGCGAGGGAAGGAGGCTGGACAAAAATTTGCAGTGCCTCGGGGGCCGTTTGACGCACCTGACGCGCCCCATCCAGCTCAATCTCTAAAATTAACCGTTCGCCCTGAGCCTGCATCGAGCCCACCGACTGTCGGGGGGTGCCGTATAGGTTTCCGGCAAACTCAGCCCACTCTAAAAAATCATTAGCGGCCACCCGCGCTTCAAATTCTGGCCGGGTGAGAAAGTAGTAGTGCTGGCCGTCCACTTCTCCAGGACGAGGGGCGCGCGTCGTCGCCGAGATAGAAACCTGCAAACTGGGATGCCGTTCCAACAAGGCCCGCAATACCGTGCCCTTCCCGACCCCACTAGGCCCGGTAAACACAATGAGGCTAGCTGCGCTGTGGGGCGGGCGGTCTACCATGTTTGGCTTAAATACTCTGAAGAACGGCAAATTAATGGGACGAGAAACGGTTACCCAAGGGCGATCGCCTCCTCATAGCCTAGCAAGAAGTGTTTGCTTACGGTCTATTGCCTAGGCAAAATCCGAAGGGTAACCGTTGAGATTAAATCACTTCAAAGGGAAGTTTTGCATCTGCCACATCCCCTTGCTAGGGGTGACGGGGTAGCAATTGCATGTAGCCTCGTCAGGCTGAATCACTGGACTCTTTGCTGACCATGAAGCGATGGGCAACCGTTTCAGG
>CAZXWR010000056.1:0-16456 GCA_964644325.1 uncultured bacterium | reverse complement strand
GTACCCCCATCCCATTAGGCATTATTCCTAGAGGCACGGCCAATGCCTTTGCCTTTGCCCTGGGTTTACCGCGGGTAATGCCCATTCGTCGAGCCTGTGAAATTATTCTGGCCCACCAAACCCGTCGCGTTGATGCGGCCCGCTGTAACGGTCTACCCATGATCTTGCTGGCGGGCATTGGCTTTGAAGCCGAAACCATTGAGCGTACCGCTCCAGAGGCCAAGGATCGTTGGGGGCCGCTGGCCTATATTATGGCCGGACTCCAGCAATTCCGTGACCAGGAACTCTTTGATGCTGAACTAGAGGTAGAAGGGATCGTTAAACACCTGAAAGCCGCCGCAGTGACCATTGCCAATGCCGCACCCCCCTCCTCTGTCATGGCCCAGGGCAGCGGTACGGTGAACGTAACCGATGGCCTGCTGGATGTCACAATCAGTGCTCCTCAGTCCGATCTTGAGGCCGTCACCGCCATGGCAGACTTGCTCGGTTCGGCCCTGATGCAGTCCCCCACCAATCGGGACGATATCATCAGTCTCCAAACCCAGCGGATTCGTGTGACCACTACCCCTGCCCAAAAGGTGGTCTTAGATGGAGAACTCATTGGCAAAACCCCCATCGAAGTGGAGTGCATTCCCCAGGGGTTGACCGTATTGGCCCCTGAAGGGTCTCTTGACTCAAGCTCCCCTCTCAATCCTTGAGGCGAATTAATCCCTGAGGCCCATCCCTGAGGCCCACCCTAGGGGTCAACTGGCTCAGACCCATTGAGTCCTAGAAATCGATCCAGCGTCACCGTCGGCCCTTCTTGGCTCGTATGGGGATCGAGCAGGGTCGCCGAAAAGCGGACGGCCTGGGAGCCCCAGGGCACGACAACGTACAGGGCCGCAGCTAATCCTGAGGTGTTGTCCTGTGGCTCCCACTTGTCTAAAAACCACGGAGGGCTGAGCACTTCACCGGTATAGCGATCGCTGATCCAAACTTTGACACAGTGCTGGGCCACGGCTGGGGAAATTTGAACGGTGACCTTCATGGGCTGATCGACAAACAGCTCTTCGGTCGGAATAACCAGCTGCAGCATGGACAATTCACGCTCGGGAGCAGCATTTGCCTGGTCTTTCTCTGCGGGCAGCGGGGGGATGCCGCTGTCCGTGGTGTCTAACGCAGCAATAAATTCGGCGACATTGAGCACCTGGGGCTGGGGTCGCAGCAGGGTGGCTGTTCCTCCCTGCTCCGCTGACAGTTGGGAGGAGTGCGGCCCATCCTCCGAATCGTCAGTGACCGGATGACCTGATGCCAGGGTATTGAGGGTTGAGAGAAAGCGCTGCTGCCAAGACAGAAGCTCAAATTCTTCCGCCGCCGCATGGCGATCGCACTGCTTCGCAATCCGGCGGAGAAACTGGAGATAGTTTGAAGCGCTTGCCTCATCCAGATCGGGGAATGGGCCAGTCAGGGGCACAAAATTGGGCAGCTGTAGTTCCAAATGGGTGCGAGTACCAGCCTCATGAGACAACAGAGGGGGTAAGCCAGCCGTTGAGGTGGTTTGCAGGTTGAGTTCAGGGATAGTGGTGGGAATCTGCGGTAGCCTGACTTCCCCTTGAGAGGAATCAGCATGGGATGGACTGCCGGAAACGGTCGCGACAGTCAGGCTCAGATCTTTCACCGGATTAAAGGTTTGAGGGGGGATGGGTGGACGGGCGGGGCTCTCTGCGAAGCCGAGGGGCTGGAACGCATCGCTCTCTGGGAGATCCCAGCTAGGCTCACAATCCTGGGCTAGCACCTGAAGTTCTAGGGTGCTGGGCTGCATTGGCCCATCGGTCAAATGATTGGGTTCTAACGCCTGACCCGCCGCTTGACAGGCAAACGTCCAGGCCCCAGGGGATAGATACTCAAAGCCTAGCAATGACAAGGCTCCCTCTGGATCTGTCTTGAGAACCTTCCGGTGCGTTTTGCCCTGGAGGATGCCATTCTGTTCTGTCTCATGGCGCACCCGTACCGTGACTGCTAGTTCCGGAACGCCAATCTGGGCCTTAAGCCGATAGCGGCCCTCCAAGATTTCACTGCTGGATGACTCCAGCGGTAGCCAAAATTGATCGCCCTCTTTTTGAATCAGAAATAGCCACTGAGACATGATGAACCCAACTTACTCCACACACCAGAAAACAGGTATCCTTCCACCAGGAAAGTTGACTGATCCAGGCAGAAATAGCACCAATCAAAATCACGAGAACGCCGCCTAGAAGACGCTGCTCAGACAAATGCGTTCCTCCACTAAACAGGATTTCGCAAAAGAACCATGCAATATTGGTTGTACTCTATATCCTTTTTGGTGATTTAGACAGATTTATTTTGTCGCGAATATTAAAAATATTGGAAATCAGATCGGCTTGCGGCAGATTTTCCTGTTCTCCTGTGGCCAACCACTTAAGCTGAACGGTGGCATTTTGGGCTTCGGCCTCCCCAAAAATCAGACAGAGACTGGCACCGCTCCGGTCAGCACGCTTCATTTGTTTGCCAAAGGCACTGCCACTCAAGTCAACTTCCACCGCTAAGTTTTGCTGACGTAATTGCTGAGATAGTTTAAGGGCTTGGGCTTCGGCCTCATCTCCACGGGCTACACAGTAAATATCAACCCGGCTCAAGGGGATGGCTCCGTGCTGTTGCTGTAAGATAACCAGGCGTTCTAACCCAATAGCCCAACCCACCGCAGGAGTCTCCGGCCCCCCAAGTTCTGCCACTAGGCCGTCGTAACGTCCCCCGCCACACACTGTACTTTGGGCGCCCAGCTCCGCCAGCTGGAATTCAAAGGCTGTGTGGGTGTAGTAGTCTAGACCGCGTACCAGACAAGGGTTCAAGACAAACGGAATGTCCAGAAGCCCTAACAATGCCTGCACCCGCTCAAAATGCGTGGCTGAATCCGGGCCGAGGTAGTCCAGAATACTCGGGGCCGCTTGGGCAATCTGTTGGGTTTTGGGATCTTTACTGTCCAGGATGCGCATGGGGTTCCGCTCTAGGCGATCGCGGGAGTCCGGGTCAAGATCTGCCGCATGATCCTTAAAATAGGCCACCAGGGCGGTGCGATACTGTTGGCGATCTTCAGGGGTGCCCACTGAATTGAGACTGAGACTCCAATCGGTCACACCCACTGCGTTCAGGATATCGGCAGCCAAGGCAATCACTTCCGCATCGGCGCGGGGATCGGCACTCCCCAGTACCTCTACCCCCAACTGATGAAACTGACGCTGGCGTCCGGCTTGGGGCCGCTCATAGCGAAACATCGGCCCTGTATACCAAAGCCGTTGTAGCCCCCCTTGCCCCTGGAGTTTATGTTCGATGTAGGCCCGCACAACCCCTGCCGTTCCTTCCGGGCGCAGGGTAATGGAGCGATCGCCTCGGTCTTGGAAGGTGTACATTTCCTTGCCGACAACATCTGTTGCTTCGCCAATCCCCCGTTCAAAGAGGTCAGTCTGCTCAAAAATGGGGGTGCGGATTTCGCGGTATGCGGCTCTTTCCAAGATCTGGCGCGCAGTTTGCTCCACCTGCTGCCAGTATCCCCCCTCATCGGGCAAAATATCCCGTGTGCCCCGTGACGCCTGAATCAATCCCATAATTGTGACCTGTGTGTGACCTGTGGTTTGCTCGTCCCCAACCCGCAGCCATTATGCCGGATTTCGGTTCAACCTCGCGCTAGCGGTTCCCCGTTTCAAACCCTGCATTAAAGCCCTGCGTTAAGAGATATAGCGCTGCGATCTTTTCATCGGTGGCGATCGCCGTTGCAGGGTGCCTTGGGGGACTGCTGTTGGCTTTGGCCGGGCGACCAAACTGCTAATGCCTCCTGCTGTCACTGTAAACAATGGATTGACCATCGCATTCACCATACAGTCGACAACATAGAGCACTAAGCACACCACCAAAATTGCAGCGGGCAGCACCTGGGGGTGATGCCAAGCGCTGGGGGGGTAGCGGAGGGCAAAAACAAACGCGGGCAGCAGTAACAGGGCCATTAAGCTCACGAGCCCAAACAAACCAAAATTTCCAAACGCAATAATCCAGAGACTATCCGTGACCGAAATATCTTGACCAAACTCATCGTAAATCCGGGCGCGACCCCAGCCCCCCCAGCCAAAGATAGGCTGCTGCTTTGCTTTCTCCACCAGCAATACTTCATTATTCAGCCGGAAGGACAAAGAACTCGCGCGCTCCGCATTAAAGACGCGAGTGAGCGTGGTTTCAATCCGCTGGATGGTTGTTGGCGTCATCCCGCCCGATACATTAAACGTCAGGTATCCCGATAGGGCCAGGATCAATACCAATAAGGGTAAAACCGTTTTTAATCTGCGGATTGCGACAATTGTGACGACCCCAATCACCAACAGCGCATAGGCCCCGGTTGATTTAATTAAGACAAAAGTGATCAGAAATAGCACTGTCAGCCACAGTGCTAAGTTGCTCAGGCTCCAGATGGGCGGGTGTAACAAAGCCTGGGGAGAGACCGCAACAATCGCGCTGAATACTGACTTTTTTTGATTCAGCCATTGACTGACGGGCAGCAGCATCTGGCCCATGAGGCCAGATTGCCAGAGCCAAATCGATAGCAGGGTTGCGGTCATCATCCACATCCCCACCATCAGTCCATGTTCCATGAACACAAACGGACGAAAGCCACCGTAGCGGAATGCCTGACCAAAAGACTGGGGGTAGAACCCGTAGACCCACATGTGAAGCTGGGGACTCATCCGGACTTCAAAGAGACACAGGGGAACATAGACTAAGCCTCCCCAAACCATTCCAAAGGCCAGGTTTCTCAGTCCTTTCAGGGTGCCCAAGTATAGCCGACCCAACAGAAACGGCAGCCCCCAGGTCACGGTTTGGGCGAGGGCGGACGAAAGGCCATCATAGAGTCCGAGATCGTTGGTTAGAGAAGACAGGACAGGTGCCAAGCACCAGGCCAGCATCGGGATGTCAATCCAGTGGCAGCGAAACTGGCGCAGACGCTGGAAGTCAAAAATAATGGTGGCTAGCAGGATGCCGTAAAAGGTGGCTGACATCTTGGTATAGTCTGGTAACCCCGATAGTTCAATCTGGGCATCTGGCAAGAACATCCAGGCCACCAAAATACTCACGATTAGGGCACGTCGCGCTGGGAATCGGCTGAAAATTAGCAGTACAGCTGGGATCCAGCACACCATGACAAGGTAGGCAAATCCATTCATGGATCAATCTCAATGGATAAATAAGCAGCATGCGATGAAGCAGTGGCCTGGGTACGGCGCTATTGAGCCTTTGAACCTTGACCCCAAGCGGAACTGGAGTCTCAGCGCTAAGGTCTACTATGGCAATCCGCACGCTAGGGGCAAACGGACCGATAAGCCCCAACCTAAATGAATCAACCGATTGGGTTTGTGCCGTTCGGATGTTTTTCTATCTTGCGGCACGGGTTGGGGTGACGTCCAGTTATGACTGGGCGTGACGGATGGGGCGATCGCAGTCAATGGCGAGCTTGCCACTGCTCTAGGGTGTGGAAGAGTTGCCAAACGCGCTGTAAATCTTTATCCCCCGGCGCTAGCTCCACGCCACTGGACAGGTCAATGCCCGGTGGATTTAGCGTCTCCACCGCTTCGATCACGTTGTCAACCGTTAACCCTCCGGCCAAAAACCAGGGGCATTTGGGCTGGAACTGATGCACGAGCGACCAGTCCCAGGTGTGTCCTGTGCCACCCAAGGCCTGGGCAGTAAACGCATCCAGCAGCAGCCCATCGACGACCTGTTCGTAATCAAGGGCAGTGGTCAAGGCATGGCGATCGCGGATCCGCAGCGCTTTGATTAACTCCACCCCCGGCATTGCATTCCTGAGGGTCTGACAAAAATCGACCGACTCTTGGCCGTGGAGTTGCACCCCTGTGAGGCCTGCTGCCTGGACAGTTGCCATGATCTCGGCAAGCGAGGCATCAGCAAAAACGCCGAGGGTTGCCAGGGGCTGACCTCGCCGAGTGTGGGTCGGAAGTGCGGCAATGACCTGCTGGATCTGCTCAGGTGCAGCATAACGCGGTGACTGGGACACACAGATAAACCCCAAGGCATCAGCGCCCAGTTCAACGATCACCCTGGCCTGTTCAGCTTTTCTGAGGCCGCAAATTTTAACGCGGAGGTCGGCAGACATGGTGAGGGAGGCGAGGGAACATCCTGATGGAAATCCGTTCAGCGTGACATCAATGTTAACTCTTCCAAACAAAGCTAACGCTTTTAGACAAAATGTCTCGATTGTGAACGTCGTTTTTTATAATCCTGACTACGTGACGAGGACTGGGTTGGAATGTTGCGATCCAGGTACCTCGGTTCGCCTGCATTTATCCGTGAGTTTTTTGTCTGTTCATTACTTTTGGAGATCTAGAAAGATATGAATTCCCTACTGCTGGCAGCATTAGCATCTCCGACCAACTGGTCTATTCAGGTGGGCAGCGTCATGATTTTGTGTAACCTGTTTGCGTTTTTTGTGGGGCGCTATGCGATTCAGCAAAAGGGCAGTGGCCCGAGTCTGCCCCTAGAGCTGCCAGCGGTCATGCAGGGGTTCGGGGTGCCTGAGCTGCTGGCGACCACAAGTTTGGGCCATGTTTTAGGGGCGGGGATGATTTTAGGGTTACGGGCTGCGGGCGCACTCTAGCAAACCTTTGGGCTGGGGCCTGGGCTATGGTGGTTGCAGTGAGTTCGCGCTTAAGATGAGTCACTGCTAATCTCACCTGTCCCAGCCTATGGAACCGACTCAAAGGGCTGTCCCACATTTTGTGGAGCGCGATCGCCGCTCTGGTCATCCCTCAACCGTGCGACTTTCAGATGAGATCTATGGTCAGGTCCTAGACTGCATTGTCATTACCTGCGTGGATCTTGTCCTGACTCATCAAGATGCTGTGTTGCTGGCCCAGCGGCGGGTTTACCCCCATCCTTCCTGGTGGATGATCGGGGGGCGCATGGTGGCCGGAGAATCTCCTCTCGCCGCTGCCCAACGCAAGCTCTCTGAGGAAGCGGGACTGGCCCCAGTTCAACCGCAGCGCTTTCAGTTTATTGGCCCCTACTCCACCTGTTTCGCCCGCCGCGAACAGCCGCCGCAAACCAATGGGCTGCACAGTCTTAACTTAACCTATGCCCTTGAACTCACCGCTGCGGAGAAAGGCCGGCTGACCCTTAACCCTGCCGAGTATGCATCCTGGCAATGGTGTCCCATGGCAAGGGCAGCCAAGGTGCTAGACGCTTCTCTGCTAATGACGCAAGTGTTGGTGCAGATTCTGACCCAAGTTCAGCAGCTCACCCCTCGGTTTTAACCCTCCCCCTGGGAGCCATAACAATCTCAGCCTTGTCGCGGCCTTGTCGCTGTCATTCTGCTTCCGCCGTCAATTGGGGCACCTTCTCGGCAATGCGCTGGGCAATGAATGGAATCACGGCTTCACTCTGGCTGGCCAGCTTTCCTTCTGTGAACACAACCAGCAAGAACGGATGCTGATGGGGCAGCTCAATATAGGCTGCGTCATGGCGTACCTGACTCGTCCAGCCTGCTTTAGACCAGACCTTGGCCGCTTGCGGTAGCCCGCCCCCAATAAAGCCCGTCACCTGATTTTCTGGGTCTGCCGCTAGAACGGCTGGATCTAAGTTGCGCCGCAGGTGGGCCATCATCGACTGCGATCGCGACGCTGAAACTGCCACCCCCCCGACAATGCTATGGAGCAACCGGGCGGTGGCTTGGGTGGTCAGGCAATTGCGATTTTCACGGTGTTTGCCCACAAATTCCTGCTCACGACCGTAGGGGCCATCACACCAGGTTTTTTGGTTGGCATTGATGCCGACCAACTCTTCCCAGCCCAAGGACTGAAAATAGCGGTTGACGAGATTGCGCTGGTACTGCCAAGTCTGGAAGGGGCCAGTCGCCAGCTCAGGGCCGCTAGTGGTGCCCGTTAGCAGATCCACCACGTACCCGGTCGCATCATTGCTGGAGTCCACGATCATGTCGCAGAGGGCTCGTTCAAGTTCTGCGGTGGCTGCAATCATGCCCTGGTTCAGCCATTCATGGCAGGCAACCAAGTAGAACAGTTTGACGACGCTGGCTGGGTACATTTGTTCAATGCCGCGGTAGCTGTAGCCCCGCACTGGATAACGCCAAAATTCCTGGGCCGTAATGGAACCGCCAGTATTGGTGGGGAAAGGCGGATCGTACACCAGCCAAGTTAGGGCCAGTTGGTTGCGAGCCAGCCAGGGGAATTCAGTCCACAGATCTCCTAAAATGATGTGGGCTTGTGCCGAGAGCTGTTCATCCTGCTGATAGAACACCATAGGTTTTCAAGAAAAAAGTAGCGCTATCTGAAACGGGTCGTCACGTTACGGTGCCTTCAGCAGGGTACCATTTTCGGCTCCGGGTCAAATCGTTGCGCTCATCCCTGATGGCATTGCTCTATGAATGAAAGTCCAGACCGTTCCCCGCCCGAGTGGTTTACCCCAGAAGAACTGGCGGACTGGCAGCGCCGACTCGCTGAAGCGAATCGTCACAATGTGTTCTGCCACTGTCGGGATTGTGACGCGGAATGGGTCGGGTCTGCCCCCTTACCCTGCCCAACCTGTGGGAGTGACAGCATTGAACATATTCTGTGCTGGCAATTCCCGGATGGCTAAGGTTCTGGATGGCTAGAGCGATCGCGCCACTGAACGCGCTCAAGATACCTTGGATAACCACTTCAAGAACATCCGGGATCGATCGGTCAAGAGGGTGCGTCGATAGGCATCAGCGGCCTTCTTGATGGCGTCGGCCTGGGTCGGGTAGGGATGAATCACCGCAGACAGATCAGATAGACCAATCTTATTCACGATGGCTGTGGTGACCTCGCTGATCATTTCCCCGGCGTGGCGGGCCACAATGGTTGCTCCCAGGATCGTATCCTTGCCCTTCGGGTGATGGATCTTGAGAAAACCTGCCTCCTCACCGTCGGCGATCGCCCGATCAACGTCGTGGAACAATATCTTGATCGTGTTGACCTCGATCCCCTGATCCTGCGCCTCATGCTCATAAAGACCAACATGGGCAATTTCTGGATCGGTATAGGTCACCCAAGGCATGACCAAATGACTCAGCTTGGACTTGCCCAAGCCAAAGGGGGAAAACAAAGTATTTTTAATGACGATCCGGGCTGCTGCATCAGCTGCATGGGTGAACTTCCAGTTCATGCAGATATCCCCCGCCGCAAAAATATGCGGTGTACTGGTCTGAAGGTGGTCATTCACCTGTACGCCCCGATGGTCGTAGGCAACCCCTGCTGCTTCCAGGTTCAAACTGTCCACATTCGGGGCACGTCCAGCCCCAACTAAGATTTCATCCACCACCAGGGTCTGGGTCTCATCTCCCTGCTGTACATGCAGCACCTTGCCCTGTTCCGTCAGTTCAACCTGCTTGAGCTGGGCATTACACCAGAGCTGTATCCCTTCCTGCTTAAAGGCTTGCTGGACAATTTCGGCAGCATCGGTATCTTCGCGCCTCAAAATATGGCTGCTGCGCTCTAGGAGCACCACCTCTGAGCCAAACCGCCGAAATGACTGGGCCAGTTCACAGCCGATCGGCCCGCCGCCGATTACAGCTAGCCGTCGCGGTAGGTCAGTCATTGAAAACACCGTTTCGTTGGTTAAAAAGCCTGCTGCTGCAAGCCCAGGCACTTGGGGATGTACCGCGCGCGCCCCCGTGGCAATCACTGCCTTTTTGAAGCGCAGGGTTTGACCCGCCACGTCCAGGGTATGGTCACTAGTAAATCGACCTTCTCCTAAAAACACGTCTACCCCTGCTTTTTGGGCATTCCGAGCGGAGTCTACCGGACTAATTTGCGCCCGCACCCGCCGCATCCGCTCCATTACCGCTGGGAAATCGACCTGGATTTTATCGGGCGATCGCACTCCAAAGGCAGCGGCCTGCTGCATTTCGGCCACCACCCGCGAGGAGCGGATCAGGCACTTCGACGGTACACAGCCCACATTTAAGCAATCTCCGCCCATCAAATGGCGCTCAACAAGCGCTACCTTCAGGCCAATGCCCAAACCCGCTGCGCCTTTGGCTGCAACCAGTCCAGCTGTTCCCGCACCAATGACCACCAAATCATAGAGGGCTTGTGGCCGTGGATTAGACCAATCCAGAGGGTGGACATTCTCCACCAGAGTGCGATTGTACTGGTCCATGGGGGCCAAATTGAAAATAGACTTCTGGGCCGATGTCATGGCTGCTCCTAGGGAAAACGGATAGGGACTCACGCAATAGCGGTGGGGTAAGACAGCAGAGAAAACTCTGGCGATCGCTGGCTCACGGCCTGCGAACATCTTCCAACCCTGGCAATCATAAAGGAGACATTCCCCTGCTTTGTGAGACTTCCCTTAATCCTTGCCCGAGTTCCCCTGAAAATTGGGGGATGCTGAACGCTAAAATTTGCCCGAGATTCTGATTTTGCAGTCTCATACACTCCACTGAAGTCCAAGATTGGTCAGTATGATATGGCCCATCATGGGGGTGTGAATGCTCAAAACTTTTGATGGCGATCGCCCCGCAATACCTGCCGATTCAAAATGGCAATGACAGGATCTGCACATTGGCGTAGACCTCACTATCATAGGGGGATGTTACATCGGCAGCGGGGGAGAGTTCAGGTTACTGATCTCAGTCAACTTTCGTCTAAGTTCTGGCTGAATTTGGGATCGAAAGCGGTTTTGATACCCATCCAAGCCCATCTATACAAGCCCACCCATACAGTTGCCAGACTCTAAAATTCCATGATTCGAGTTTTGATTGTTGATGACCAGCGCGTGGTTACTGAAGGACTCAAAGTTTTGCTCAGTGCAGAGCCTGATATTGAAATTGTCGAGACGGGTGCCAATGGCCAAGAAGCCATTGCGTTGACAGAAAAATGTCAGCCCGATGTGCTGCTGATTGATCAGCACATGCCTGTCCTGAGCGGTGTTGAAGCGACGCGCCACTTGGCCCAACGGTATCCTGACATGGCCATTTTATTATTGAGCGGCAGCGATGCAGACGAATCTGTCAAGGCGGCACTCCAGTTTGGAGCCCGTGGTTATCTGCTGAAAACAACCTCCGCAGAGGGTCTTGCCAGCTCTATTCGGTCGGCCCATCGTGGCTATACCCAGGTTGGCCCTGGCCTTCTGGAAAAGTTGATCGCGCCTAATCTAGCTAGCCCCGCGAGCCAACCCTCCTTGACGAGTGTTCCCCAAGACCGCGGCACTCCCCAATCGTCTGATGAATTCGACCCAGCTCTGAGTGAGTTGCGTCAGATACTTGCTGAGCCACAGCAGTTTGATCCGGACGAGATGTCTCAGCTCATCCGGACAATTGCTGCGTCCCCCCAGGCTGGGGAATGCCTGTGCATTTTAGAGCAGCACCTGAAACTCCACCCCGATCATATCGCCGCTCATTATCTCTACGCCCATCTCAGTAGCGAACTACAGCAAACTTCCCAGGTCTCGGTTCCCCATTTCCAGAAAGCATTTCAGCTGGCAACCGAACAGGAATTTCCCCTCAGCATTGTGCTGCATATTTGCCGTGAAGCTTGGTTAATTGAACCTGATAAAGCGTTTGACTGGTTGATTAGTCTCTTGTTACAAGAACCGCTCACCTCCTCTCGAAAACATTTTTTTGATACTTTATCTAGCATTTTTGGCAAAAATACAAAGCTCTATCGGCTGCTCAGGGCCCGCTGGGAAATTGCACTATTAACGGATTTGTGTGCACAGGTTCGCTAGTCCTGTGGGTCTTTGTGCCGATATCGACCTGTGCGGATCAATCCGCTGACTACAGAAACCTTGAATGACTTGACGGGGTGCCGATTTAATCGTCGCCTCGGTAATTTCGATCGGTTGCCGAACAATATGGAGGGGGCGTAGAGCACGATCGAGTTCTGTGGATAACGCCTGTTTAGAGGCTCAACTAAATTCCAAGTGCAGCAATCTACATCAACCCTGAACCGACAAAATTAGACAATTGTTTCTGATATTCTGAATGGACATGAGCGATCAGGAGTGACCGTACTTGAGTGAGATCGATCATATTGAACAAGAGCTGTTTGCCTTGAGACAGCAGTTTTCACAGTCAGCGGCGTTGCTGGGTGAGCTATCTCAAATTGACCAAAAGTTCAGACAGTTCTCTCAGGATCAGCAATCCCTACGCGCTACCATCAATGAAATTAAATCCCTAGTCGAAAATCCACAGGTTGAGCACGGTGGCTTAGAACAGCGCCTGACCCAGTTAGAGACCCAAGTGGAAACTCGTTATGAGCAGCTCCAGGCACAGCTCACAAACTTTCGCTGCGACTTTGATGCCATGACTCGTCAAGTTCGTGAAGAACTTGAGCAGAGACAAAATCTGCTGCATCAGTTTAAACAAGCTGACCTAGATGCCCTCGCCAAGCTCACAGATGGCAATCGTTTGCAATGGATTGAGAACTCTATCCAGCATCTAAATTCAACCGTTTTTGCCGATCGTTCTGTCTTGCAATCCCTAGAGCGAAAAAACAAAACGCTCAATCAAACCCTAAATATCACGACCCTAATTGGATTCATCGGATTTGTGGTGCTGTTTATGATGATCTTGATTTTTCGCTAGGTTGCGCTAGCTTATCCCCCTTACAGCTGAAATGAGGCGAGTTCATCGACTGTCTCTGCGGGTTCTAAGGATGAGTCTCGGGTTCCCGGCACAGAGCTCTGAGGGGACTCAGGGGTAAGGCCACGGGAGCTTGGTGTTGAGGTCTGAATGTTTACCGCGTGGATGAGTTCAGAAAATGTCGCTGCTGGGTTTTGCTCCAGCACCGCGAGGAGGTTGATGAAGGCGGTGACGGTGTGCCGGGGGGTTCGGAAGTAGGCATCGCCGATGCGCTGGGAACAGTGGGCCATAAAGGCCTGGATGTGCTCTCCGTTTAATTGATAGGGCTGAGTTGACCCAGCGGCGTGCAGGGTGTGTATTTTGCTGAGCAGTATATACAGGTCTTCTGGGCTGAGGTTGGTCAAGCGCAACACCGGGCCACTGAAATCAATCAAGCCTTTCTGGGCAAAGGTGTTAATCGATAATCGGGACTGGAGTGCAGGATAGCTATACAGGCCGCGACGGGTGTCTTGTAAAAATTCGGGTGTGCCACCGAGCAGAACCCCTAGCCCGGTTGCGGTGCCTTGTAGGGTGTCGTTGACAATCCGCAGAATTTGCTCGTAGTTATTTTTGCGAGCCTGGGTATTGGAGAGCTTGTACAGATTGACCAGTTCGTCTAGACAAACCAGCAGTCCGCCATATCCAGATTGACGGACCAGTTGGGCCATGAGCTTGAGCTGATCGTAGACATTGCTGTCGTCCACAATGGTACGAACGCCCAGGGCCTGTCTGGCCTCAATCTTGCTGCTGAACTCTCCCCGCAGCCAACGTATGGCATTTAGTTTGAGGTCGGTGTCTCCGGTGTCATGACCGCGCCAGTAAGCCGCCAACACATCGGCAAAATCATAGCCGCCTACCCACTCTGATAAATAAGCGAGCCGCTCATGGATGATGATATCAGCGGTTACATGGCGATCGCGGGCTTCGGTCATGGCGGAGGTGACAAACCGCTCCACAATGCTGTTGAGTGCCCCTCCCTCTGGCTTAACTCGTGTTCCCAGGTTACGCATGAGTTCGACATAGAGGGCGCGGGCTTGGCCTCCTGTGGCCTGGAGCCGCCGATCGGGGGTTAAATCGGCATGGGCTGTCACCAACTTTTTTTGCACTGCGATGGAGCGCACTAGCGAAACAAAGAAGGTTTTGCCAGAACCGTACTCTCCAATGATGAAACGGATGGCGGCCCCGCCCTCAGCGATGCGGTCTAAATCCTGAATCAGGGCTTCGAGTTCTCCGACGCGCCCGACCTGAATGAGATGCAGGCCCCGACGCGGGACGACGCCAGCGCGCAACGCCTGGAGGACGGCATCCCGCTCTTTGGGTTTAATCGAGGTCGATTGCGTCACGGTAGCAACTCCTGCAAAATATCGGGGTGCAGCTCAACGGGGTCGTCACCCTCCGTCAAGGTATCATCACACTGCTCTAAGGCTCTTTCGTTGATCAACTCTAAAGCCCCATCTAACAGAATGCCGTGCTTTTGGGCGATCGCCTCAAGCGCACTGCGGGGCCAACTCCGCTGCTGCCGTAGATCATGGAAAAAGGCGGTATGGGCCTGGTCTAACCCGCTCATGAGCAGCGGCTGGACGGGGGGGATTGTTTCGGTCGCCGCGTTCCCTTCTGCAACAGTTGCTGGGACACGCTCCAACCTGTCCAGATCCGGGTCTGTAAAGATGGGCTGCAGGAGCTGGCTCACCGCTGCCGACTCCGCTTGTTTTTGCTGAATCAGGTCTAGGTTGAGATGGAAGGTTGATTGTCCTGCGGGCTCAGGCTCCCGGTTTGGGGGCAGATTTTTAGCGGGAAGGTCTGTCGCAGCGGATATCTGTTCCGGTTTGGCTTGAGCTACGGGTGCAGCAGGGGTGACTGGCGTTTTCTGGCGCCGACGTTTTTGCTGCAAGGACTGAATCCGTGCGGCGAGCGCCGCATTTTCGGTGCGGAGCTGCACCAGCTCAATCGCGCGATCCGTGGCGAGCTGATTCAGCTCCATGATTTGCGTTTCATGCTGAATGCGTGTCTCAAGTTCTTGCTGCAGGTCTTTCTGAACCTGGTCGAGCTGACGCTGCATTTGGGACAGCTCCTCTTGGGCGGTGAGGGCACCAGCGGGCGGTGGGACAGCAGTAAGGAGCCCCTTAATGACCGGGGGGCCAAGAATTTCTGTCGATAGGTTTTTCGCCCACCAGCGCCAAATGAAGCCGCCCAGAACAGCGCCTAAAATCAGATCTCGTACCATGATGACAGCCGTGAAGGGATGGATGTGTTTGCACAACACAAACACCTGCGCCCTTTTCAAGAAAGCAATTGCAGCCCATTGTACTCCCAAGGTTTACAATTGCACGGCCGGACTTTAAGAGGCTGTACCCTGTGCTTCAAAGTAATCCTGGCGAGTGGGCCTGAGCGAGTGGGCCTGGGTGAATAGACCTTAGCAGCGTAAACCTCGGTTCGTTGGGCTCAGCAACTGCGTCACTCAGGCGGCTCCTCTTGGGGCAAGGGTGTCCAGTCTGAAGCCAGGGGGTAGGAGCACCAGTCACTCCAGCTGCCGACATAGAGCATCCCAGTTTCGATGCCAGCGGCAGCCATTGCCAACAAGTTGACGCAAGCGGTGACGCCCGAACCGCAGTAAACAATTTGCTTCTCTGCTGTTGCAACCTCCCGCCAGTGATGCTGGAGTTCAGCAGGCGATCGCAGGTAGCCCTGGGCATCGGTCACATCAGTCCAGCAGTAGTTCACGGCTCCTGGAATATGGCCCGCCACTGGGTCAATAGGTTCGCGTTCCCCGCGATAGCGATCGCCCTCTCGGGCATCGATCAACATCGTGGTTGGGGACTGCTGTTCGCGCAGCACAGTTGCTCGGTCGACGGCCTGTTGAGCCTGTAACTGTATCGTAAACGCCCCGGAACGTGCGCTGGGAATTTCTGTCGTGACTGGCCCACCCGCCGCCTGATAGCCCGCAAAGCCCCCATCTAACACCGCAACCCGTGGATGCCCCATGTAGCGCAGCAGCCACCAGGCCCGAGCCGCAAAGGCTAAGCGACTGTCGTCGTAAGCCACTACGGTGGAATGGGGTTGAACCCCCATCTGCGATAGCTTTTGAGCTAAAGCCTGTAGGTCTGGCAGGGGGTGACGCCCGCCATGCTGGGCTACGGTTCCTGATAAATTGCGGTCAAGATCCAGGTAGTATGCCCCCGGTACATGCCCCTGGTTGTACTGCTGCTGTCCCAAATCGGGCTGGGAGAGGGCAAACCGACAGTCTAAAATCGTTAGGTCTGGGTCGGCTAGATGTGCAATGAGCCACTGAGGCGTTACGGCTACCGCAAAATCGCTCATGTCCTGGGTGCTGGAGTCACCTACGCAGTTATCCTAACCCTTCTTGCGCTATTGGTGCTGCCTATACTTATCATCAGTGAGTGCCCTGTAGCTTCCCTGAGCAACATTTCTCCGACACTCGTTCATCATTCTGTAAGAGAGTATCCTATGGGTATCCTGGTCTACCATCATAAAGATTTTTACCAGACTTCTACGATCCTCGATCAACTTTTGGCAGAATTCCTCGGTGTCTTGATTCTCCTGCCACTCAGCCCACTCTAGAGATGCTTGTGTATAAGCATGGTCATCATACATTCCTTCAGAATCATAACCATATTGCTCGGCTTTCCTCTCAAAAGCAGCTTGTTCTAACTCCTGGTATTTTTGTAACCCTTGATACCCTACCACAAGCAATCCGAGTCCCCCAACGGCAACGATCATCTTTTGTGACATACTCCCGGCACCAACCGCTAACGCGGTATGGCGCGGGCTTCTCTCTAG
>CAZXWR010000055.1:0-16458 GCA_964644325.1 uncultured bacterium | reverse complement strand
GTGCGAAGCAGGGGTTAGGGGATGAGGGCGAGAATCTCGACGTTAATAAATTCGCCTTCCTTAGGCAGTGGCTACTGCCCAATTCAGGATCTTGAACCCACCCGCAACAAGGACGCCAAAATAGAATTGAAGTGCAAAACCTATCTCATTCAAGGAACTTGACCCATGCGTTTTCTGCACACGATGCTCCGCGTTGGTAACTTAGACCGTTCTCTTCAGTTCTATTGCGAGGTGCTAGGGATGCAGCTCCTGCGTCAAAAGGATTACCCCGGCGGTGAATTTACCCTCGCCTTCGTCGGCTACGGGGATGAATCTGACCACACCGTTTTGGAGCTGACCTACAACTGGGGAACCGAATCCTACGACTTGGGCAATGCCTACGGACATATCGCGCTGGGGGTAGAGGATATCTATGGGGCGTGCGATCGCATTGCCGAACTGGGGGGTAAAGTGACCCGACCCCCCGGCCCCATGAAGCATGGCAGCACCGTGATTGCTTTTGTGGAAGATCCCGACGGCTACAAAGTTGAACTCATTCAAATGGGAACTCGTCATCAATCGACTGCGTCAAGCACAGCTGCCTCAGCCACGATTTCTTCGTGAGGCTGGCATCCTAAGTCTCGCCCCTTTTCTATGGAACAGATAGCTTAATTTATTGTGGAGTCCCTTGGCTTCACCTCATAAATGAAGTATCTTAAGTAGTGAGGAATACAATACGCTTTCACAGTTCTTGTAAAAGCTGTTAGTATCATTGAGTGTGTGGTAAGAGTAAGTCTAGTTTCTAGACCTGTGAGTTAAGTCTCAATCAGAGCATCTTTGTGCTTCTGAGTACTTTGTGAGTGAGGAGATTATTATGAAACGCGCATTTTTGTTGGCTGGAAGCCTTGGCTTATTGGGCCTTGCAGTTCAAGCACCTGCTTTTGCAGGGGAAACAACCTCCGTTGACAGCTTGATGTCGGCGGCGAAAGAAGATTCCATTGGTCAGGTGACGTCTGTTTCTCAGTTGTCTGACGTACAGCCCACCGACTGGGCTTTCCAAGCGCTTCAGTCCTTGGTTGAGCGCTACGGCTGTATCGCGGGTTATCCCGATGGTACGTTCCGAGGTAACCGGGCTGCGACTCGTTATGAGTTGGCAGCAGCATTGAACGCTTGCTTAGACCAAATTAGCGATCGCTTTGCGACCAAAGAAGATTTAGAAACCGTTAAGGCCCTCCAAGAAGAGTTCAAGGCTGAACTGGCTACTCTCAAGGGTCGGGTCGATGGCTTAGAAGCCCGCACCGCCACCCTCGAAGCCCAGCAGTTCTCCACCACGACCAAGCTGCAAGGTGAAGTTGTGATGGCAGCTCAGTACGGCGACGTCATTGATGGCGGTGCTGCAGCTACTGATTTAAGTACTGATTCCCGTGCCACTGCTCTAGCGCGAGTTCGCTTGAACTTCAACACGAGCTTCACCGGCAATGACCTGTTGCAAACTCAGCTAGAAGTTGGCAATGGCGGCACCGATTTCTTCAGCAACTTTGTTGAAGGTGACCCGCTTGACGTTGATAACCTCACGAACGCAGGTGGAATTCCCTACGTTGACGGTGGCTCTATTGACTACAACGGCATTGGTAACACGGTCTTCTTGCGTCGTTTAGCCTACTCCTTTAAGCCTCTTGAAAACTTGACGGTCACCGTTGGCCCTCGCTTATTCCCGAGTGACTTTGTTGACTTCAACAGCTATGCTAACAACTCGGCTCAAGACTTCAGCTCTGGCTTCTTCATTAACAACCCCCTGATTATCACCAATGGAGTTGACTTCACGGGTGGAGCTGGTGTTGGTGTTGACTGGAACGTAAACGGTGGGCCGTTTAGTGCTCGTGCAACCTACGTTGCAGGTAGCCCCACTAACTCCATTGCTAATGCCTTTGGTGGTGGTTTGACGGGTGATCCTTACCAAGCCACGGTTGAGCTTGAGTACGCTCGGTCCTTTGGTGCTAACGATCAGAATAACTTCGCTGGTCGTCTGCAATACACCCGCTCTTCTACCTTCGACCTTCACCAAAACGTGATTGGTTTCAACGGTGAAGCAACCTTCGGTCGGTTTGGCGTGTTTGGTCGAGCAGGCTACTCTATTGAGCCTCAGTTCATCAACGCTGGTGCACCTGCGACTCCGAGTGCTGGCGATGCCAACTACTACCTAACCTGGATGGGTGGCGTAGGTGTTAAGGATCTGTTTGTTCCTGGTTCCTTGCTAGCTGTCGCTGCGGGTCAGCCAATGATCATTGAAGGTCAGGACGGCCCCGAACAAACCAACTTCGAAGGCTTCTACCGCTTCCCGATTAATGACAACATCACCATTACCCCTGCTGTAATGGTCATTACTGATGTGGGTAATGAGAATACTGACACCGTTATTCAGGGTGTTCTGCGGGCAACCTTCTCCTTCTAGGAAAGCTTATTTGAGAGTCTTGTTTGACTCTTGATGTTTGAACGGGGTCTCCATTATGGAGGCTCCGTTTTTTGATGAGTGCTCATCAAAGAGACGCTACCTTAAACTTAAATGAGAGAGTTTAACGATTGAGTTACGGTACCGATGGATCCACAATTGCTCTATGAACAGGATTTTTTTGCCTGGACTCAGCAGCAGGCTAAAGCTCTAGGCCAGCGGCAAATTGCCCACCTGGACTGGCAACACCTTAAAGAGGAAATTGACGCCTTGGGTCGCCAAGAGTATCGGGAACTGGTGAGCCGTCTTTGTGTGCTCTGTGGGCATCTTTTGCAATGGCACTATCAGCCCGACCAACGAACCCGAAGCTGGTTTTTAACAATCCGGGAACAGCGGCGTGCTGTTCGGCGGCACCTACAGCAAAACCCTAGCCTTCAATCATGCCTAAGTGACACCATGACGGATGCCTACGAGGCTGGCGTTGACTTAGCCCTGCGCGAAACCAATCTCCCCCTGTGTATTTTTCCGCAACAGCCTCCGTTCAGCTTCCCAGAAATCATGGACGATTTATTCTGGTGCGACACCACCGGGGACTGGGAACCCTGAGGCGGCCCATGGTGTTGTGGATGTCGATGTCCATAAATAAAGGAGCTTGCAGCTCCTAAGGAAAGCCCTCTATCTCAGTCCCTTCCCCAACGGGCTATGAAGCTCACTCAAACAGCGGCTTTATCCAGGGCACTGAGGTGGCCATCTTCCATGTGGATCAGGCGGTCAGCCACATCCAGAATCCGGTTGTCGTGGGTCACAATTAAGATCGTACAGCCCTGCTGTTTGGCAAGGCGCTGCATAATTTCCACCACATCTCGCCCCGTATGCTTGTCTAGGGCTGCGGTGGGTTCATCGGCTAGGACAATTTTGGGCTGGCTCACCAAGGCTCGGGCGATCGCCACCCGCTGCTTTTGGCCCCCCGATAGCTGGTGGGGGTAGCGCTGAATATGCTCCTCTAAACCGACCCAACGCAGCATCTCGCAACTGCGCTCATAGGCAACTGGCGGCGGAATCTCAGGATGCAGGTCTAGGGACATCTGCACATTCTGGCGCGTGGTCAGAGAGTGCAGCAGGTTATGGGCCTGAAAAATATAGCCCACATCCCGGCGCACCTTGACCAACTGGTCTTTATTGGCATTCCGCAGCTCTCGCCCTATCACCTTCAGGCTGCCCTCTTGGGCCGAACGCAGCGCCCCAATCAAGGTCAGTAGGGTTGTTTTCCCGGAACCCGATGGCCCGGTCATAATCACAATCTCACCGGGATAGATATCGGTTGTCACCTCAAACAAAATCTGTTTGCGCAGGTTTCCCTGACCAAAGTAGTGGTTGACCTGTCGCAGCGAAATAATGGGTTCCAGTAGCGTCATGGCTAGAAAATATCCGCAGGGTCAGCAGCCTGTACTTTACGCATGGCGATCGCCCCAGAAACCACACACATGATCACCGTCATCATAAACACATTCACACCTCGCGCCCAGGTCATGATCACAGGCAAAGAAGTGGCATTACGGGTCATGTTGTACAGGAACAAACACAGAAAGAAACCAGGCAAATAGCCTAGAACCGATAAAATCAAAGCTTCTTGGATCACCACTGAAAATAAGAATCGATTTTTATAGCCCATTGCCTTCAGGGTGGCATATTCGGCAAGGTGATCCGAAACATCGGTGTAGAGAATCTGGTAGACAATCACAATCCCGACAATAAAGCCCATCCCCGTCCCCAGCATAAAGATAAAGCCGATTGCAGTGCTATTCTGCCAGTAAGATTTTTCAAAATTGACAAATTCAGCCTTGGTTAAAACCCGCACATCACTGGGGAGAGTCTGGCGCAGATATTGGGCGATCGCCGTGATATCGGCACCGGGCTGCACGCGAATCAGCCCCACATCAATAAGGCCCAGGTCACGAGCCGGTAAAATGCGCTTCAGGTTCAGGGCACTGGTAATCAGGTTGCCATCAGCACCGAAGGAAGCCCCGAGCTGGAACAGTCCATTCACCCTAACCCGCCGCCCTGAAATCTGCGTTGAGACCGTTTTACCTTCCTTAAACCAGGCTTCAACCGGGCCAAACTCAGGCCGTGAGGCGGTGTCAAACAGCACCACATCTTCTTTTTTTAGCTCCGGCTGGATCGTCGCTAACCCAGGCAAGTCAAAAATTTCATCCTCGGGGGGATAGGCAATCATCATCAGCTGTCGGGTCGTCCGGTTTTCCGGATTCCGCCAAATGCCAAAATCTAAGTACAGCGGCGTCACGGATTCCACGCCAGGCGCTCCTAATGCCTGGTATAGCCGACGGCGGGAAAACTGATTCATGGCAATCAGCGCGGTCGATTGCGGGCTAATCAAAACGACATCGGCGTTCAGATTCCGGTGCAGGGTAATGGAGGCATCAAACAGGGCGTCTCGAAAACCCAGCTGCATCATCATCAAGATGACGGCAAAGGAGATGCCCGCTAGGGCCACCAGCAGCCGCACGCGCTCGCGGACGAGCTGGAGCCAAGCAAGGGGAATCGCAAAAATCATAGGTTAGGACGCCGTGTCGGTGTTGATGGCAACATCGACTTGGAGATTGGTCAATTGAGCCACGGGACGACTGTCCTGCAGGCGGATATAGACTTCCACCACGCGAGTGTCGGTGTTGGCGGCGGGGTCGGTATCAATCACGTCGTTCTTGTTGATTTGTAGCCCAATCCGCTCTACAACACCCGTGAGCTGCCCCGGAAAGGCAGGACTGGTAATGACGGCGGTCTGCCCTTGCCGCACCCGGCGCACGTCAGTTTCGTAAACTTCCGCCACAACTGACATCTGACTGGTATTCCCCAACTTTAAAAGGCTTTGGCCCCCAGCCGTACCCGTGCTAATTTCAATGGCCTCTCCAGGCTGGCGGAGAATGTCTAAGACCTGTCCCGCCTGAGGGGCGCGAATAATCGAGCGCGCCAGCCGCGCCTCCGCCAGTTTGAGGTTACTGCGAGCCGTATTGAGCTGGAGCGCAGCTTGCGATCGCTGCGTATCGGCCTGAGTAGACTCTAGTTGGGCTTTCGCATTCTCCACAGACGTGCGCTGCTCTTGCTGCAAGCGGGCCAGGGTCTCTAGGGCTTGGTCGCGTTCTTGCTGCTTGGTTTTGAAGGCCACAATGCGCTCGTCTAGGGCTTGATCTGAAATAGCTCCGCGACGCTGGAGTTCTTGAAAGCGCTGTAAATCGACGGTTGCCAAACCCAGTTCGGTCTCGATGCGGGCAACATTCGCTTTTTGAGCGGCAATTTCACGCTCTTTGGGTAAATTTGCCTGATCAATCCGGGTGGCAGCCTCTAGGATTTGTCGCTTGCCGACATTTGCTGTCGTGGTGCTCTCGACCGCAAGATCGCGAACCTGACTCGCCGCCACCTCGCGGTCGGCAAGCCGCTCCTCGTAACTTTCCAGGATCACAAGGGGCTGTCCTTGCTTGACCTGCTCGCCGGGTTTGACCAACACTGCGGCAATCCGTTCGCCAGAAGGCCCCCCAATATCAATGATTTCGCCGTAGGGTTCAATCCGACCTAACGCCGTAATTTGCGACGGAACTGAAGCCTCAATCCCCGCTGATTCAGACAGGTTCGGCTCCGCTGCACGCCGCCCGTAAAGCACCGCGATCCCCACACCCAAAACGGTCAGAGCCAAAATGACCGTACCGCCGATCACCCATTTCCCCGTCGGATTCAATAAAGGTTGCTCACCCACTGCTTCTACTCGCTATCTGCTTAGAATTGTAAAGAATAATGAGACTGGGTGACAGAATTAGTCAGCCGATAGGGGCTTAGCAGGTACAAGCACAGGTAGCGTAGCGCGATCGCGGGGGCGATAGGCGGTGGCTGGCAGCTGGTACCGTCCTTGGCTGCGCTGCAGGGGTGGCAGTGCCAAGCTCCAGTACAGCGAGGGCTGGAGCTTGGGATCAACGCTAGCGGGAAGCGGCACCAGTTGAGACCAAAGGGCGGGTGCAAGCCGGTGACGCAGGGGGCGGCTGGCTGCAGAGGCATCAGCCCAGAGACTAAACTGCCGGGATGGCGGCAGTAGCTTATTCTGACGCTGTGGCCGCCGCAGCTCGTACCGAAAAACATCAGGATGCCAAATTGCCCTGAGGGTTTGGGCATCCACTAAGCGATAGGGCACCTGATCCCCAGTGCCCGCTTTCTCAAAGAAAACCCCTGCATCAATCACTAGGACCGTATGGTCGAGGTACTCGCGATCGCCGTGGCGGTGGGTGAGCAGCCAGAGATCCCCCGGTTGCGCGGCCCCCGTGACGGGCCGCGATATCTGCCGGAGCTTTTGCAGCATCGGCTCAGCCGCCGTCACAAACAGATAGGGGGAGTCTGCCTGGGGCTGGTGGGCCAACCGTAAAATTTCATAGACGGTGCTCCAACAGTTCGCCAACCACTGGGCTGTTTTAGGCAGCGGCGATCCAGGAGCAGCCGGAACCCCCCTTTCCTCAGCCCTAAACTGGTGCCGATTTAAGGCTTGGATTGCCGGGGGCAAAAAGTCCATGAGCTGGTAGTGATGCTGCGGATCGTAGGCACCTAGCAGGGCCGGATTATGCCACTGGCTATAGGTCTGCCGCAGCGTCTGCCATTGCGAATGGGACAAGCGCCCAAATCGGAATTCTAGCGATCGCTGCCACACCGCGAGGGGCGCTGTTTCATCGATGGCTTGATAGCACTGGTAGGGAATCGCAGCGGCACTGGGGAGCGGTACTGCACAAGGTTCAACCTGATGCATCGGCAACCGCCGAAACTCAGCGCGGGCAGCACCGACCCAAGCAGAGCCTCCGAGTAAACCGAGGCTGACGAGAACCAGCGATCGCCCATGAATCTTTGCAGAGATGCCAAAAAAACACAGCACGGCAGGTTCAGGAGGATAGTTGGGCGGATGGCGTTGAGTCGGCAGCGGCGGCTGGGAGCGGCGGGCGCAATAGCAGGTACAGGCAAGGCCCAAGCAACGGCACGAGGGCTACCCACCAGAGCCATCGCGACGGAGGCAAACCGCGACGGGCCATATCATCGGGCAATAAAACCGGGAATAGCAGCGCCAAGCAGCAAAAATCTAGACCCATGACATGAATAAATCGCCGACTTTGCCACTGCTGCACAAAGTCTCCCCAGTCTCCCTGGGAAACACCCAGCCCGATGAAGCTGAGCACCAAGACTAAAGCGATCGCCCCAATCCAGCGAGAATCCCAGAGCTTGAGGCTCCAGGTGGGGGAGCCCGACCAGTCTGCGTGGGGAGTCCGCAGGGCCAGGTACGGCAAAATTGCAAAGGCCCCCACCGCCATTGACGCGATCGCAAAGGGCCAAGCCCGCAGTGATTGTCCAGCACCATCCGCGAGGAGTACCGCAGCGTAGAGTAGCGGCCACACCCCCATCCCATTAAACAGCGCCACCACCCAGGGGTTAATCCCTTGCCATTGCCCCGTTGAGAGCTGCTGAATTAAAGTCAAAGTATCGGGCTGGTCTGGGGGCGCTAGCCCAAAACTATAGCCCACCAACAGTAGCCAAGCCAGACCAAAAATAAGTTTATACATCCGTCCGCGCAGTTCTGAAGGTTCAATCCACACTAACTCTGTCAAGGGATGTTAGGGATCATCAAGCTGCTCGCTATCGCTCATAGACACGATGTTGATGGCTTAGGGAGTGGGGACATTCTAGGCCATGGGATTCCATTAAAAAGGCATTGCCCATAATGCTATGGGGATCGCCCTCGGCCACAATCTGCCCACCATCCATCAGCACCACGCGATTACACACCTCCAGGAGAAACTCCAGGTCGTGGGAGGCAATCAGCAGGGTCTTGTCACTGTCCTGGAGAAACTGAATCAGGCGGCGACGGGTGCGTAAATCTAGGCTAGCTGTCGGTTCATCGCAGAGCAAAATGCGCGGATTCATCGACAGCAACCCGGCGATCGCCACCATTTGCTTTTCGCCTCCCGAGAGATGGTGGGGTGGCCGCTGGGCCAAAGCCTGAATTCCTGTCATTTCCAGTGCCGCCGTGACGCGGCGGTTGACCTCACCCTCAGAAAACCCCAGGTTGCGTGGCCCAAAGGCAATGTCGTCCCAGACGGAAGGAGAAAATAGCTGATCTTCTGGATCTTGGAACAGCAGTCCGATCTCTGAGCTAAACTGTCCGGCACGCACGGGCGTATCAAAGAGGCGCACCTCGCCCAGGGTAGGCGTAAACAAACCGCTCAACATCATAAACAGGGTTGTTTTACCGCAGCCATTGTGGCCAATCAGGCCCACCCGCTCGCCGCTCGGAATGTGCAAGGTCACATCCCGGAGGACGTCGGGTTTATCCGGGTAGGAGAAGGAAACGCCCGCCAAGGCGATCGCCGCAGGGTGACAGTGAACAAGGTTAGAATTGGGTCTAGAAAGCGCTGGATTCATAAATGAGATAAAGAGAATTCACCAACAATAAACATGAGCGCCGCCACTAGCGTCGCGCCAGTCATCAGGGCTGTACTGGTGGAGGTAACCGTCTGGCGCCGCTGGGTCTGGGGAATGCCCTGGCCGTAGCCGCGCAGCCGCATCGCCTTATAAATTTGCTGCGATTGCTCATAGCTCCGCAGGAGTAGACTCCCGAACAGCGCCGCCAAACACAGCCATTGCTGCCGGGTTGCCAAGTGCCGACTCCCGTAGCCCCGCAGCTGCATGGCCTGCCGCATAGTGGCCAGCTGGGCCGCAATGTCGAAGAGATAGCGATAGGTCAGCAGCGCCATATCGGTTAGGATAGCTGGAACTCTCATTGAGCGCAGCGCCTCCAGGATATCCAGGAAAGGAGTGGTGCCCAACAACACAAAACTGACGACCAGGATGGCGAGAAACCGTCCCGCAATCAACCCTGCACTTTGCAGTCCTTCTAGCTTTAAGGCCAGCCAGCCCCATTCCCAAAGTACGGTATGGCCCGTAACCCAGGGCAACACCCCCACCGTTGCCGCGATAAAAAAACCGGGATAGGGCAGACGCCCCATCAGATAGCTCAACGGCAAGCGCGCTAGGCCGTAGAGCAAGCCCACCACCAGCAACGCCCAGGGCAGAATCACCAGATGCTGAATGAGGGCGATCGCAAACATCAGCGTGAGCAGACTGAGGAGCTTGGGGCGGGCCGCCCAGCGATGCACCATCGAGTGGGTGGGAATATACAGATTGGCATGGAAGGCGATCGCCACAGGCTATCCTCAAGATTTCAACATTTCAGGCTTAACGCGACGCAAAAAGAGGGCCAATAGCAGGGTAAAGCTGCCTTCAATAAAAGCCAGCGGCACATGGGCAATTAATAAAGCGGTCAGGGCAGCCTGTTCGGTCGTCGCCTCCAGTTCCGCCGGGATGGTTAAAATGACCAGGCTAAAGAAAATACTGGCGGCTAGGGCTAGGCCAACCGTACCGGCCAAAAACGCAAACAGACCCACAGACCAGGTTTCTGATAAACGCTGACCCAGTGCATGCCGCAGGTTAAATATTCCATGGGCAATCAGGGCAGGCACGCCCATCATGACCGCATCAACCCCCAGGGTCGTCAGTCCGCCATGGCCCAGCAGCAGCGCCTGTAAAAACAGGCCAATGAGTATCGCGGGCCAAGCGTACCACCCCAGCAATGTGCCTAAGAGTCCATTGAGCACTAAATGCACGCTCGCGGGCGGGATTGGAATATTGATGGAAGATCCCACGAAAAAAGCAGCGGCCAATAGCGCAGCCTTCGGGATATTTTCAGCCGGGATCGAGGTGCGCTGGATATGACGAAGCGCATACCAGGTCACACCACCCGCTACTGCATATCCGCCAATACAAACCTGGGCGGGCAAAATGCCATCGGGAATGTGCACTACTGTTTGCCCCGCCGAAAGTAGAGTGCCGTGCCCACACAGCCCCAGGTCACCGCCCCCAACATCAGACCATGCTGCACTGGGGTAAGGGGATTGGTGGATACAGCAGCAGATGGAGCAGCAGCTTCTACCTGTACGGGGATGACGGCAATCGCACCATGTCCCGCCTGCCGCACCGAGACCTCCCAGTTTCCAGGCCCTTCCGGGGCAAAGCTAAATCGCCCAGCCTCATCGGTTTTACCCTTCAGGATCGGCGATTGGGGATTGGCCGGAGAGAATACCTGCACCTGGGCATTTTTCATGGGTTCGCCACTGTCATACTCGGCCTGCACCTCAACGGTTTGGGTCAGGCGAGACTGAATTCGCGCCCCATGGGCTAAAACTTGCGGGGCTGCCAGGGCGATCGCCCCAGGGACTGCCAGCCCCATCATCCACAACAGTCTCATGTGCTCAATTCCGTTTCTTTGCAGTGCCCTTCACCCACATGACCCAGGCTGGGCAAAATTTGGGTGAGGGTCTCGTACTGGTCGGGCGAGAGCTGCTGCTGAAGTGCAGCGGTGTCGGCCTCTAGAACGCCCCCTTTGGCGATCGCCGCTAGGGGATCAAAGCCGAGGGCACCCGTATTAATCTCATCCTCGGGCGGCGCTTCGCCGTCCCCAAACAGGTGATCAAAGTGAAAGGTCGCTTCTAGATCGGCCTGTTGATCAGCCGCCAAAACACCCTTACGTTCATCGCCAACGTAGTCACCACAGATGAAGTGTAGCGAAGATGTCAGGCTCAGGGTGAAAGGAATCGTCTGACCCGCCTTCGTAGCCTCGCCCTGGATCACCAGCGGGTAGCCTTGGGCTGGCCCCTCGTCCGCAGCCACCAGCTTCCAGGAGAGCGCATTGTAGCGTCCGGCTGGCGCAGGTAGCGTCCCCACCAAAATGGGTTCAGCCGCTGCGTCCCCAGCGGCCAGGTCAACCGTCACCGCATCGGGCAAACTCACCTGGCGCGTGGCCTGGAGTGCATCCTCCGCTGTCGCATCAAAGGGGGGATCGGTCTGATAGGCAGTCACCTCAGACAGGGTCAGGTACAGATGCTCAAACTGGACGTTCCAGCCATCCTTGGTCACAAATCCCTGGCGCACAAAGTCTTCACCGTTCGCGCGAATGGTTAACTGACCCGTGCCTTCAGGGGTCGCCGTGGCCTCATCAGAAGCAGTGCGACATCCCGACAACAGCGGGAGTGCAGCGATCGCAGCCAAAAGAATCGAAAAATAGCGCCGCATTCATTACTCCTAAGGGCTTCGTTCAAACCTCTGCCCACACCCGACCCAAACCTGTCGGTAGAGTTTAGTCGCAGGCAGGGGTTAGGGTCTGCTTCTATCTAATGGATTGTGTCTTCAAAAAACAATGCCCTAGGGGGGTATCCCTGATGATTCTTCCAGTTTTCTAAAGAAGAAGGGTTCTGAGGATTGTGCGGCTCAGCTGCAGCTGATTGAGGCAGCGTTCCCACCCCGAAGCCCCCAGGAATCCTGGGCAGATTGCACCGGGTTGCAGTGCAGTTCCGTACAATGATGGGGTGAACGACAGGGCGATCGCGCGACAGCCGTTCATTTCGCGCGATCGCCTACCAGCACGCTGCACCTGTATCCCCGGCTCTTAGAACGAATGAATACGCTCACCCGCAATGTTCACCATCGAGTTTTGCCCAATGGCTTAACCGTACTCACAAAGGAAAGTCACACGGCACCCGTGGTCAGCGTTCAGGTTTGGTACCGGGTGGGGGCTCGCAATGAAGCCGTGGGGATCAGCGGCATTTCTCACTTGCTTGAGCACCTGATGTTTAAGGGCACCCGGAATCGTCCGGTGCAGTTTGGGCGTTTGTTCAGTGCCCTGGGCAGCGTCTCCAATGCTTTCACCAGTTACGATATGACCGCCTATTACGGCACTGTGAGCAGCCACAAACTCGAAGCGCTGCTGGTGCTAGAAGCGGATCGCATGGAGAACCTAAACCTTACACTAGAGCAGTTGGCCAGCGAAAAGCGGGTGGTGGTGTCTGAGCTCCAGGGTTATGACAACAGCCCGGACTACCGCTTGTCCCAGTCCGTTATGCACCAGGCCTTTGCCCAGCATCCCTATGGCTGGCCCGTGGGGGGCACGCCTGCGGATGTCGAGGGGCTCACCCTGGAGCAAGTGCAGCAGTATTATCGGCAGTATTACGGCCCCCAGAATGCGGTGTTGGCGATCGCGGGAGACTTTGAGCCCGCCCAGCTCATGGATTTAGTGCAGCGCATTTTCGGAATTCTCCCCGCCGCAACCCCTGCAGCCCTGCCAAACCCACCAACCCAGACGGCACAGCAGAGCCAAACCGAACGCTCTCCGGCAGCACCCATCTGGCTGAGGGAACCCGGCAGCACCGCGCTCATTGAAGCGGTCTACCCGATCCCAGCCGTGAACCACCCGGATATTCCAGCGCTCGATGTCTTAGATGCAGTGCTATCAGTGGGTCGGCATTCGCGGTTCTATGGAGCCTTAATCGAGCCCGGTTTGGCCAGCCATGCCCAATCCTATTCAGCGGCGTTGATTGAACCGGGCTGGTATAACCTGTCCATCGCCGTAGCTCCAGAGCAGTCCATTGCAACCACCGATCAATGCTTACAAGCAATCATCCAAACCCTGCAAGAAACCCCGATCTCAAGGGCGGAACTCCAGCGGGCCAAGACACAGCTCACCACCCACTTTATCTTGAGCAATCGGGACGTCGAAGCCTGGGCCAGTCAGCTGGCTTACAACCAGGTCGTCGCGGGGGACTACACCTACAGCGATCGCTACTTGACCGCCCTCATGGCAGTGAGTATTGAGGACGTCCAGCGCGTGGCTCAAACCTATCTAGGCCCTGCACAGCGTACTGTTGGCTACTTTGAACCCTCCCAGCTGATTGACACAGATTTGGCAGGAATCACCGCTGGACAACAAACCGCCGAGGATTTTAGTCCAGCCGAACCCGTTAATCCGGCACAGGTCGCCCAGTACTTACCCCCCTACAAATCCACCGCTGCCGCCCACAGCCAGCTTTTGCCCACACCCCTTACCCTAGCCAATGGCCTACAGCTCCTGCTGTTGCCAGACAACAGCTCCCCTACGGTTACCCTGAGTGGCTCTGTGCTGGCTGGCAGTGGTCTCGATCCAGCGACCCAAGCGGGCCTCGCGCGGTTGACGGCCGCTACATTGCTGGGGGGCACGGATACGGAAGATGCGACGACCCTAGCGCGGACGCTAGAGGATCGGGGCCTGAGTTTAGAAGCCCACGCCTATCGGGAAGGACTGGAAATTGAGGGTTACGGTCTAGCCGCCGATTTACCCATCCTCCTCCAAACCTTAGCTGCCGTCCTACAGCGCGCAGCATTCCCAGAATCAGAACTGACGCTGGCTCAAAAACGGGCGATCGCCAACTTACAAATGGAACTCGATGATCCCGGACGAGTCGGGCGACGCACCTTGCAGCAGCGGCTGTACCCTGAAAACCATCCCTTCCACAGCTTCCCAACCCTGGAAAGCCTCCAGTCCATCACCCGCACAGCGGTCCTGGACTTCTATCATCGCTACTATCGCCCAGACCAGACCATTCTGGTACTCCTGGGCGACTTCGACCTAGCCCAGGTGCAAGGCTGGATAGAAGCGTACTTCGGTGACTGGCAGCAGCAAGGGCCAAGGGCGCCCCAGACCATGCTTGACGTCCCGTTCCCCCAGGCTGAACGCGTGCATTGCCCCCTGAGCGGCAAACCGCAGATTATGACCTACATGGGCTATCCCAGTATTCACCGCAGCGATCCCCGGTTCCATATAGCGCTGGTGCTGAACCATATTCTCGGGGGCGATACGTTATCCAGTCGTCTGGGGAGCGAAATCCGCGATCGCCTGGGACTCACCTACGGCATCTATAGCTACTTTGCCACGGGTCGGCAGGCTGGCACCTTCATGATTGAGATGCAAACGGCCCCGGCAGATACCGAAACCGCCATACAGAGTACGGTCGCACTGCTGCAAAATCTGCGAGAGCAGGGCGTTTCCTCAGAGGAAGTTGAAGCGGCCAAGCTCACCCTCATCAACAGCTACCCAGTGGAGCTAGCCAGTCCGGATAGCCTCGCCCAACGGCTGCTGCTGAATGCCGTGGATGGCTTACCGATCAGCGAAATTCGCACCTTCCCCCAACAGATTGAAGCAGTTTCACTAGAGGCGATCAACCAGGCTATTCCAACCCTGATCCAACCTGATCATTTATTGACCGTGACGGCAGGTTCCCTGCATCCAGCCCCTTAAACCCAATGGAACTTCAGGTGATGCCCGCATCCCAAGGGGTAAGGGGCTAGGGCGCAATGCTATCTGAGGCAATCGGTACGACTGGAATATCAACGGGTGGCCGATCCAGAGCCAGCATCAACATACTGGGATCATTTTCATTGGGAACCGAAACAGCCGCAACCGTGGACGGCGGCTCATTCACCGGGGTGGACAGCGCATTCGGCTCTTTTGAGTCGGGCTGGCTGGCCGTTTGGAGGATGCCGCCGGGAGACCCAACCAAGACGCTAGACAACGCGCCGAGCAGCACCGCCGCCGCCGCGCCAATACCGCCCCACCGCCAGCGTCGCTCCCGTCGATCCAATCGTTTCATCACCTGATCAACCATGACATCAGGTGAAACAGAAGGCGCAACCTCAGGCATGGACTGGAGGTTTGACTGAATAGACTGCATCTGCTGATAGACCTGCCGCACCTTAGGATCTTCAGCTAACCATGCTTCAACCTGCTGTTGCTCTAGCGGGGACACATCCCCGTCGAGGTACGCGCTTAATAAATCAAACTGCTCAGCTTCAAGGAGAGGATATTGATTATCCATGGCAAACGCTCACTTGCCTTTGTAGGAGATTCAGAACACATAAAACCGCATTAAGCGGGGAAAGAAGCAGACTGGCTTTACTCAGGGTAGGGGCTGAGACAAAACCCAGAATGCCAGATTTTTCGAGAGTCGTGAGTATTTTAAGCACGCTATTCAGACTTTAACCCATGCATCTAGGATGAACCAATGTCCTGAGTAAACACTCAAGGATTTCTTAATTGTCCGCCAAAGTGGGGGGTGCCGTGGGGCATTATCCACCCGTTAACTTTGGAGATAGGGCTGAAGCTGACTTTGGAGGCGCTGCCTCGCCCTGGCAATCCGAGATTTGACCGTCCCGAGAGACACCCCAGTAATTTCGGCAATTTCCTCGTAGGCCATGCCTTCAATTTCCCGCAGTACAATCGTGGTGCGAAACGCCTCAGGCAAGTCCGCGATCGCCACGCGCAGTTCCTGGTAGAACTCATGGGTGCTCAGGGAATCATCTGGGCCAGGATCTTCAGAGGCCAGTTCCCACTTCAGCTCCCCATCTTCCATCGCCAGGGGCGCATCTAGCGAAAGGGGACTCTGATGACGCTTGCGCTTACGCAACTCGTCGTAAAACAGATTGGTCGCAATCCGACTCAGCCAGCCGCGAAACTTAGCAGGCTCATTCAGGCGTTTAACGTTACGGTAGACGCGGATCCAGACCTCTTGGGCCAAATCAGCCCGATCATCCCAATCAGGAGCCAAATGATACAGCACCCGATCGACATGGGACTGATACCGTCGCATCAGTTCAGCGAAGGCAGACCGTTCCGGCCTTAATCCTGCCTGGCACTGGGCAACAAGTTCGTTATTGGCAAGCTTATGGGGTGGAATTTGCACTGATGGTACTAACCCCTCGACCCGTGACCAAGAAGCAGAAATACTGGCTGTCATGGGATGGACTCATCCATAATACAGTTCCCCTCTCTTGACGGTCGGGCATCCTCGAAGTTCCCAGATCCGAGGGCGATTACCACGAGCGATCGCCCTCGAACAGGGTAGGGGCAGCCAATGAATTCCGACTGACTGGAGGGTGCTCCAGCCTGTGCAACTCTGACCAATCCGGGCGAGAATAAAGAAGCCTCGGGCCTTTCTGACCCGAGAATCCTCGCTGTTGCACCCGATTAAATTCATGCAGACGATTGATCAAACCCAGCCCCTGGCCTCAGATTCCGGTATCGATAGCCCCCTAGTGATTGCGGGGAAATCCTTCCATTCGCGGCTGATGAC
>CAZXWR010000054.1:0-16614 GCA_964644325.1 uncultured bacterium | reverse complement strand
AACGCATTAAAACTTCGGACATCTTACCACTTGCAGTTTCATTGACCGCAATTCTACTGGAGCAGAAGTCTTAAATCCAATGATGCTCGACGACGACCTGGGGACAGGATGTTCCGGTTTATCAGATCAGATCCCGCCACATTGATTTTTGGTGAATGCCACTATAATTACAGCAAGATCATCCCTGGCGATGAGTTCAGGGCTGCACCTGGGCAACTGGAGCCGCGTGGAGGATGCGTAAGGTTGTACAGGCAGATTTCTGACGATTCTACGGAACCTAGGGCAGTTGATGACGGATTGATTCAGCTGTACTCAATGTAACGCTATGGCTCGCATCGCTCTTTTTGGCACCAGCGCTGACCCCCCAACGCTTGGCCACGCCTCTATCCTGCAGTGGTTGGCAACCCAATTCGATACCGTTGCAGTGTGGGCGGTCGATAATCCCTTCAAGACTGACCAAACCTGTCTGGAGCATCGACAGCAGATGCTAGGGCTGCTCATTGCAGATATTCAAGATCATCATCCTAACGTTTGTTTTTACCCAGCATTAAGTTCTCCCCGCACGCTGATATCTGTGAATGCTGCACATGAAGAGTGGCCCCAAGCCAGTCTTCATGTGATTGTAGGCTCTGATGTTTTAGAGTCACTGCCCAGCTGGTATGAAGCTGAAACCTTACTCAACCGCGCTGATTTTTTGGTCATTCCACGACCTGGATTTCCAGTAGAGATGGAGACTTTACAGTCACTGCAGGCGATGGGGGGGCACATGACGGTGGCTCCGTTTGTAGGGCCTGATATTTCATCCACGGATTTACGACAGACAGGACAAGTAGAACGAACCCTGCCCGCGATCGCCGCCTACATGGAAGCCCACCACTTGTATCAACATCAGCAATCAGGAGGCTGCTGATGACTGCGGTTAACCCTCCCTCTGATCCCATCCCCTACCGAGTAGGGGTGAACAACGTCATCTTTTCGGTGGATACCGCCCACAATCAACTCCTGGTGTTACTCACTCAGTTCTCCCCACCCCCCAATGACGGGTACTGGTACCTACCAGGACAAGCGGTTCAGCCACCCGCCTCCTTAGAAGCCACTGCCATTCAACTACTTAGGCAAACCCTCCCAGAAGAAAATCTGTATTTGGAACAGCTTTACACCTTTGAGACTCCTAACCTATCAGCTTCAGTGGCTCAAGAATCCACGCCACCGCAGTCCCATACCCCATCCGTTCCACCCCACCCCCCAATTCAGGACTGGCAGTTGACCGTTAGCTACTTTGCGCTAGTTCGCGATGCCACCTTAATCCACGGGTCACCCCAGGCTAGCTCGACCCTCTGGCACTCAATGGCAGCACTGCCGCCCCTCACCGCTGCACAGCAACAGATTTTGACCTATGGCCATCAGCGGCTATGCAGCAAGCTGGAGTACTGCCCAATTGCCTTCGATGTTTTACCTGAAACTTTCACCCTGAGCGATCTCTATCAGTTTTACGCCACCGTTCTGGGTGATAATTTTGCCGATTACTCTAACTTTCGGACTCGCTTACTGAAGTTAGGTTTTTTGATAGATACAGGGGTCAAAGTATCACGGGGAGCAGGGCGGCCTGCTAGTTTATATCGGTTTGACGCCAAAGCATTTGCGCCCTTCCGGGATAAACCGTTTGTTTTTGTCTAGCGGCTTTCACCCATTTCCCTGCATGCACAGGGAAATGCAATATCTATAGTTTATGGGGCAGGTGCTGGACTGCCGACTTCAAAATAAATGACATCAGGGTGTTTCTGGCGGCGCAGTTCTCCTATACCAATCCAGCCCTGATTTTGCAGGACACATTCTTCACGGTGGACGAATGCATGGTGGCCTTCTGGAAGCACAATGAAGGTGCCATTCGTACTGGTATCCGTGAGAATGAATTTGCCACGTCGGTACACTATTTTGGCATGAATGCGGGAGGTATAGTCATCACAGATCACCAGGTCGTTATCAGCATTACGACCAATCGAAAAGCCGCTGTCATCTGCCGTAATCACGATTGATTGCTCATGAAACGTCAGATGAATTGCAGCCGAAAGCGGTGGTGTCGCAGCGAGGTAAGTCCTGGCAGTCGTCAGTTCCCGCTGCTCCCAAATGACCTGGTAGACATTCATGCGGCCGATTTTGCCCGGACTGGTCAATCGCTCTATTAAACGAGTTTGGGCCTGAAGCGTCTTGTCGAGAGCTTTTACAGTAGTCTGGGTCGTAATAATCTGACCCGATTGCGCAAATTCCACCATGCGGGCTGCAATATTGACCGTCCGGCCGAAAACATCGCTTTTTTCGTGAATGACCGGCCCAAAGTTCAGGCCTACCCGTAGTCCAAGCTGTAGTTGATGGGTTGCAGCATGTTGGGTAATTTTTTCCTGCATCAGACAGGCGGCTTGAATACTGTTATTGGCATGGGGAAAGGTCGCCATGATCTCGTCCCCAATGACTTTAATCAGCTGACCGTTGTAGTGCTGTACAACTTCCATGAGCTGCCTCAAGCAACATTCAATAATTTCTTTCGCGGCCGCGTCACCCATCACCTCATAAAGCCGAGAACTGTGGCTGATGTCGGCAAACAAGACGGACTGGAACAAACTCATGACCGGAGGCAATCTCTAAAAAATCGTAAACCTCATTGTTGAGGGTATGGTTTGCAACAGATCCAAAGCCATCAAACAGGGAAAACGCATAGCGCAACCCAATCCCCTGCACCAGAACATTGGACACCCTATGCCTGGGGAACCTGATTCATGAACCCGAGGAAAAATGAACAGACTAAAAGCCGGAAAAATCGCCTAAAAGCCTGATGTACAATGCTTCCGCCTCTAAAACAATAGCGCAACCTTCCGTCCTTGGACAGATTTTTAGGTAAAGACAATTTGAGTCGAGGCTGGATCCATTCCGCGATTGAAATCGGATGAGCTGTCATCATTGCCTTAGGGTTAGCGTACCCGAACTGCCTTTGACAATGAATAGCGTTTGACAAGCATGTCGCTGCGGTCACTCTATCAACTGACCGTCAGCTCTAACCGAGGGAAAGGGGGCAAGATGATCCAGATCGGCCTCAAACTCGTTAAACCCGCTTCAAATTAGCCAATTCAGAGCACAGCCCCTTCGTTCAGTCAGCCCATATTCGGGAGGAACTTGCATCCAGAGTTTAGGGTTCAGATCTGTTGGCCCAGAGTGCTCAGCACTGTCAGGTTGCACTCCTGGACTTTTTTGACTAACCCACGGGATATTAATTTTTCCTGAACTTCAGCTTTTCCACCATAAAAAAAATTATGATCAGGCACATCTTACAGTCACTTCACAAGTCCAAATGAATCGAACAAGGGGATTTTTTACCATTTCACTTGTCATAATTGCTTATTCAAATAAACTGAAGGCGTGAGATTACGCGCTCACAATCTGGTTTTTCAGAATTGCTCGGGTGAAGTGAATCGAATTTGACGGGTTGATTACCTGTAAGAGACTAGATGCTTTATTTTTTACTGGAGTAGTAAGATGCCTCTCGCAAAACGATGTATTGCCGAATTTATCGGCACATTTTGGTTGGTTCTTGGGGGGTGTGGTAGTGCTGTCTTAGCCGCAGTATTTACAGCAGAAGGTGTCAAGGCCGGAGACAGTACACTCTTTCCCCTGGGGATTTCCTTCGCCGGTGTTTCTCTGGCTTTTGGACTAACGGTTTTAACCATGGCTTACGCCATCGGTCATATTTCTGGGTGCCATCTGAACCCAGCGGTCTCTTTTGGGTTGTGGGCTGCCAAGCGCTTCCCAGGGTCGGAATTGCTCCCCTACATTGCTGCCCAGGTAATTGGTGCGATCGCCGGTGCTGGCATGGTGTATTTGATCGCATCGGGCCAGGATGGATTTACACTATCCGGGTCTAATCCCCTGGCGACCAATGGGTTTGGTGAGCATTCTCCCGGCGGGTATCCGCTCCTGACCTGCCTCATTACAGAAATCGTCATGACCTTTATGTTTTTGATGATTATTTTGGGAGCCACCGACAGCCGTGCCCCGCAAGGGTTTGCGCCTATAGCGATTGGCCTGGGGCTAACGCTCATTCACCTGATTAGCATTCCAGTCACGAATACCTCAGTCAACCCAGCCCGCAGCACAGGGCCAGCACTGTTTGCTGGGGCGGAGCTATTCAGCCAGGTTTGGCTCTTTTGGCTAGCGCCTATTGTCGGCGCAGTGATTGCCGGGTACGTTTATGTTGCGTTTTTCTCGGAGCCGACTCCCGCACGCTTTGAGACTGAGGCAGAGCGGCTTCAGGTCTAATCGCACAACAAATGCCGAAACTGACAGCAGCTCATTTTCGCCAACTCTGAATCGGCAACGTTAGAACAACTGTGACCCGAAACAGCACTTCAAGCTCGGCTGCTGTTCCGGGTCTTTATATTCAGCGATTCACCCTCACCTCTACGCGGCCTCCGCATTAATCAGACCGCTGTGACGCAACAAAGGTTCGGTTTGCGGCTCTCGGCCTCGAAATGCCTTGAATACCACCATCGGATGTTGACTGCCCCCCAGAGCTAGTACGGTTTCGCGGAATCGCTGCCCGGTTTGCTGAACGGCGGCTTCGTTGCCCAAGCCAGCTTCCTCGAAGGCAGAGAAGGCATCGGCACTTAGAACTTCAGCCCACTTATAGCTGTAGTAACCCGCTGCGTAACCCCCAGCAAAAATATGGCCGAACGCGCACAAAAAGGCGTCTTCAGGGAGGGGTTTGAGGATAGTATTGGTGGCGGCAACGCGATCGCGCACTTGCGGGATGGTTTCAGTTCCCCCCGGTTGATAGGTGTGGTGCAGCTCTAAATCTAGGGTTGAGAAATAGATTTGGCGCAGGGTTCCGGATCCACTCATGAAGTGGCGGGCCGCGAGCAGGCGCTGGTAAATTTCTTCCGGGAGGGGTTCCCCGGTTTGGTAATGACGGGCCATGCCAAACAAGGTCGCTCGGTCGTAACACCAGTTCTCCATGAACTGGCTGGGGAGTTCAACGGCATCCCACTCGACATTGTTGATGCCGGCTGCCCCGGCATAGTCCACCGTGGTCAACATATGCTGGAGACCATGACCAAACTCATGGAATAGGGTTTCGACTTCCCGGAAGGTCATTAGACTGGGGGTATCGCCGACGGGGGGGGTTTGGTTACAGATCAGATAGGCGACGGGAATACGCAGCTGACTGCCAGTGCGCGCCCGACCAATACAGTCATCCATCCAGGCACCGCCGCGTTTTTCCGCAGGTCGACTGTAGGGATCTAGGTAAAAGTGGGCAATGGCAGTCCCAGAGTGGTCAGTTACCTGGAAATAGCGCACCGTCTCATGCCACACCGGGGCCTGACCATCCGCCGGGGTGACGGTGACGCCAAAAATCCGCTGCACTAGTCCAAACAATCCTTCCAGCACGCGGGGCAGGGGGAAGTAGGGTCTGAGTTCTTCATCATTGAGGCTGTAGCGTTCTTCCCGCAGCCGTTCCGACCAGTAGCTGATGTCCCAGTGGCGCAGGTTTTCGGCTTCGGTGGCCCCCTTCGCGGCAGCAAATTCTGTTAACTCCACCAGTTCTTGCTGAGCAGCCCGATAGCTGGGGGTGCGCAGTTCCGTCAGCAATGTGGCGATCGCCTCTACGCTGGGGGCCATCTTACTGGCCAAGCTGACCTCAGCGTAGGTGTTGTATCCCAAGAGCTGTGCCTTTTCCTGACGCAGCGTGAGAATGCGTTCAATGATGGCGGAGTTATCGAGTTCACCACTGGAGGCGCGGCTGATGTAGGCCCGGTAGACCTGCTCCCGTAAGTCACGACGGCGACTGTGCTGCATGAAAGGGCCAAAGCTGGGAAAGTCGAGGGTAATACACCAGGGGCCTTGCTCTGGAGTTGCTTCAGCTTTACTTTTTTCGCGGGCAATTTGGGCTGCCAGAGCAAGCAAGCTGGGGGGCAGCCCAGCCACTTCATCAGGCTGGGTCAGCATCAGGCTAAAGGCCTGGGTGGCATCCAGCACATGATTGGAAAACTGCGTAGAGAGGTTCGCCAGCTCCATCTGGATCTCATTGAAGCGATCGCGGTCGGCTCCGGTCAGGCCAATACCAGAGAGTTCTGCGGTGAGGATGGAACTTTCGACAATTCGCTGCTGGGCAGGTTCGAGGCTATCCCAGGTCGCACCAGACTGGATTGCCTTAAACGCCTCGTAAAGGGGACGGCTTTGGCTGAGCCGATTAATGAACTCAACCATCTTGGGCTGTACGGTTTCGTAGGCTTCCCGCAGTTCTGGACTGTTTTTGACCCCCATCAGATGCCCGACAATCCCCCAGCTCCAGCCCAAGCGATCTTCTAGGCGCTGCAACGGCTCCACCAGCCCTTCCCAGGTGGGGGCAACGCTTTGCTCTAGCTGCTGTAACTCTGTATCAAGTTCGGCCAGCAGTTGCGTCATCGCAGGCACAATATGGCTGGGCTGAATTTGGCTAAAGGGAGGTAGCCCTTGCCCAATCAACAGCGGGTTTTCGGTCATCGGGTTAGGGGTGATGGTGCTCATACAGTCTCTCAGTCAGCAATGAAACGACAAGGGATACAAGAATGAATGTAGAACTCAAGCATCTTTGTTCCATTTTAGGGAACCGGACGCCCCTCATCCGACAGGGAGCCGGTCGAGTAATCCGTACCCATCTGCACAGAGTGGGGGGATGGGCCTCTCTCCCAGTCCTATGAGTTGCAGGAATCGAGTTGGAACCCGATCAGGCCATCCGGTAGAATCGAGCCATACCCTTCACAACAGTTTCAGGACACTAACTTGACCTTTTCACACGACGATTTACTGCGAGCCCTTGAACAGCAGGATATTGGCTACCAGGTCGGTCAAACCGTTCAGGGCAAAATTGCGAGCCATAGCAATGACGGTGTTTATATCGATATTGGCGGCAAAGCAGCCGCTTTTCTACCGCTCCAGGAAGCGAGCCTGAACCCAGATCAGCCCATTGCTGAAGCCCTGCCCCTGAATACAGAGCGAGAGTTTTTAATTATTCGCGACCAGGATGCTGATGGCCAGATGACCCTGTCCATTCGGCGATTGGAACTCAAGGCCCTCTGGGAAACCCTCCAGACCTTGGTGGACAGTCCCCAAACCCTCTCGGTGCGGGTAACAGGGGTAAATAAGGGGGGCGTGACTGCCGACTACCAAGGGTTGCGCGGCTTTATCCCCAGATCCCACGTTGTGGAGCGCAACCAGCTGGAGCAACTGGTGGGGCAGGCGGTGACGGTGGTGGTTTTAGAGGCAGATGAGGGCCGCAAGAAACTGGTACTGTCCCAACGGCAAGCGCACCAAGCCGAGTGTATGAATGCGCTGGAAATCGGTCAACTGATCACGGGCACCGTCGATGACCTGCGGCCCTTTGGCGCCTTTGTCAATGTGAATGGGGTGCGGGCACTGCTCCATATCAATGAAATTAGTCAGGCCTATCTGGCTTCGCTGCATGCGCTGCTGCCCGTGGGCACCCCCATCAAGGCAATTGTCACGAACCTAGACCCGCAGCGAGGCCGGATTTCTCTCTGCACGAGCGTCCTCGAAAATCGGCCTGGAGAAATCCTAGAGGCCTGGGATGTCGTGATGGCTGAGGCGGAAGAGCGGGCCCAGCGCTACCAAAAGCAACAGGCGGTGACGCCGGAATAATGTCCCGCTTGCCCCCACTGCCTGAGTTATACCCTGAACCCTTGCGCTGAACCAAACCATGACACCAGAACGCGGTCAGCAAGAAGTCTCTGTTCCATCGCTGTCCATTGGCAACATTGTCACCATTGGGGTACAGCTCACTCGCCTCAACTTTAACGATCAGTTTGTGCGGAGTTTGCTAGCAAACGCATTGCTCTGGGCAGCGCTGATTATTGGCACGCTCGTGGTCGTCGTGGCAGTAGCCATCGGCATTGGCCTAGATGTCAGCAGCAACAGTCAGCCACTGTTCACCCTGATCACGGCAGGGATCAGTACGCTTCTGGTGTTGCCCTTGGTCTTGTTCCCCATGGCGCGGATGACGGCGGTGGGCGCTTTGATGAGTCGCATGGGGGTCAATACTCTTCAACGACGGGTGGAGCCGGAAGAACTCTTCCGCCAGAAAATTCTGAAGCGGGTGTGGGACTATCTGCTTGCGGCGATCGCGTTGGGGGCGTTCTTGGTGGTGGTGTTTGGGGGCGTGATTGGGCTCCTGGGTGCCCTGGGCTGGACTTTACTGCTGCCGTTTTGGAATAATTTTGAGCCCCAGATTAGTGATCCCAGGCTCCAGTGGACGCTAGGCGTTGCGGCACTGCTGCTGTTTTTACTGTTTTTGCTGGGCCTAGGGGCGATCGCCTATTACCTCACGGCCCGCCTGTCTTTTTTTGATACGGTTTTAGCCCTAGAGGAGAATCGCACCCCCATTGAGGCGCTACAGCGGAGCTGGGCATTGACCACCGGCAAAGGCTGGAGCATTACCACAGTGATGTTTGTTGCCGGGATGGTGACGGTGCCCCTCTCGGTGTTGGGCTCGCTGATCAATATTTTTGTACCGCTGGTCAGTATTGTGCTGGCGGTGGTGCTCTTTCCCTACTGGCAAGCCATCAAAGCCGTGAACTATTACGACTTGGCAGCCCTGAACGATGGCCTGATTTTTGACCTGTTCATTTTGCCCCAGAATCCGCGTCGCTTCCTGAGGCGGGTGGCCATTCAAACCCCGGAGGGCATTGAACTGGACTTTACCCTGGGGGGTATTGGCAGTCGCACCCTGGCCTGGATCCTAGACCAGCTGATTGTTTACCTGGGTCTGGCGGTGCTGACCTATGTCGGAGCGATTCTCTACGTGTTTGCCCTGCTGCCCGTGATTACCGATCGGTTCGCGTTTGTGGCCACAGAAGATGTGAACCTCTGGGCCGGAGCGATCGCCCTCTTCTTGCAGTTTCTGCTGGTCAACGGGTACTACATCTACTGGGAAACGGTCTGGCGCGGCCAAACCCCAGGCAAACGGTTTGCCAAAATTCGCGTGATTCGGGATGACGGTCAGGCGATTGGCATCAAGGAGGCCGCCCTGCGCAGCTTCATTGGCTGGCTCGATCTAGGGCTGCTGTTTATTGGAGTGCCGCTGATTTTGCTCGGACAATCTGAAAAACGACTGGGGGACTATGCCGGGGGTACCCTGGTGATCCAGGACGAAAAAGCACAGCAGCAGCGTTCTTTTACCATCCCCACCTCGTTTTCGACCCTCACAGAAGACTCCCTGGCGGTGGTACAGGCCCACGCAGATGCAGATTGTCTCTCCCTGGAGCAGTATTTTATCCTGCGGGACTTTCTCGGCTACCGTCCACAGTTGAGTCCTGCAGCGCGCAACCAAGTCACCCAGCGGCTGGCCCGACAGCTGCGATCGCTGTTAACCCCGCAGCCAGAACTGTTGGGTGCTGTCCCCGATGAGAACCTGGTAGAAGCGGTCTATCTCGCCTGTCAGCATCTCTACCAGCGGGCTTGAATGAGGGTTGACGCGGGTTGGAATTCAGCGGGAACGCTAGCGGACGCTAGCTGGAGTGGGATAATAAAGATTCACTCCTGCGGTAAGGGGTGATCCCCACCCTGTCCGCGTTCGCCCCCCCTGAGATTGTGATGGATTGGCATACCCTTGAACCCATTGAGGTCGTAGCGCGGCTTGATACCAATAGCTGCCATGGGTTAAGCCAGACGGAGGCGCAGTCTCGCCTAAAACAGGATGGCCCCAATGAACTAATCGAGCGGCCCGCAAAGCAGCCCTGGCAAATTCTGTGGGAGCAGCTTACGGATACAATGGTGCTGATTTTAATTGCCGCCGCCATTGTCTCGGCAGCGCTGCAAGACTTCAAGGAAGCGATCGCGATCCTCGCCATTGTGATCGTCAGTGCCCTGCTGGGCTTTTTTCAAGAATATAAAGCGGCCCGTGCCTTCGCCGCCCTGAAAAAGCTGGCGGTACCCTCGGTCAAAACCTGCCGCAATGCCCAGTGGCAAACCATCTCAGCCCGTGAGCTCGTGGTGGGAGATGTGATTCAGCTGGAAACGGGTAGTCTGGTGCCTGCCGATGCACGGCTGCTCGACGCGATGGATCTGCGGGTGCAGGAGTCTGCCTTCACGGGGGAATCAGAACCCGTCCAAAAGCAGGTCAAGGCCATCCCTGAAAATGCGGAAGCGATGCTCGGCGATCGCCTGAATATGGTCTATAAGGGCACCATGATTACCTACGGTCGGGGGCGAGCCGTCATTACCGCGACGGGCATGGCGACCGAACTGGGTCAGCTGGCCGATCAGATGCAGCTCGTGGTCGCAGAGGTCACCCCCCTGCAACGGCGCCTCGATCGCCTCGGCAAACAGTTGGCGATCGCAGCGGTGCTGCTGGTGGTAGTGGTATTTGGCTTGGGCTTACTCCAGGGAGAATCCCCCCAGGTCATGCTGCTGACTGCGGTCAGTTTAGCCGTTGCCGTCGTACCAGAGAGCTTGGCAGCGGTCGTCACCATTGCCCTGGCCATTGGAGCACAGCAAATGCTGAAGCAGAATGCCCTGGCGCGCAAACTGAGCGCCGTAGAAACCCTGGGTTCCGTCACCATCATTTGCTCGGATAAAACGGGCACCCTCACCCAAAATCGGATGACGGTCACGGTTGTGGATGTGGCGGGTCGGCGCCTCACCCAGGCAGAATGGCTCACCGCTGAGCCGCGGCCATCCCTTGACCGCCGCCCCAGTAGCACCGCGCCAGAGTCTATCACCGCTCTCCAGCTGTTGATGACCGGGTGTGCCCTTTGCAATGACGTCCTACTGCCCGCCACCGCCACCGTTACCGTCGAGCAGATGCTGGGCGACCCCACAGAAGTGGCCCTGGTGGTCGTCGCTCAGGAATGGGGGCTGTCGAAGGCGACCCTCGAACCCCTTTTGCCCAGGGTGGCTGAACAGCCCTTTGATGCCGATCGCAAGCGCATGACGACCCTGCATCAGATTGCAGATACCCATCATTTAGCTGAGGTCAAAACCGGACTCGAAAAACTCAAGGGCTCACCCCTCATTGCCTTTACCAAGGGCAGTATCGGGAGTGTCCTAGCGCTCTGTACCCAGGTCTGGTGCAATGGGGAAGCCATCCCGCTCACGCCCCCAGAGCGCGATCGCATTATTGCCACCAATAACGAACTGGCCGAGAGTGGTCACCGCGTTTTAGGGATTGCCCTGCGCACCCTCAACCAAGCCAGTCTGGCGATCGCCGAGCAGGATTTGATCTTTATTGGCGTGGTCGGCATGATCGATCCCCCCCGGCCCGAGGTCAAGGCGGCCATTGAGACCTGTCTGCGCGCGGGGATCCGGCCCGTCATGATCACGGGTGACCAAGTTTTAACGGCCCAGCACATCGCCCAGAACCTGGGCATTATGACCCAGCCAGATGCCACCATGACCGGTAGACAGCTCGCGCAGCTCTCCCCCGCAGATTTCGCGGATCAAGTCAGCCGTATTGCCATTTTTGCGCGGGTGGCCCCAGCCCAGAAATTAGAGATTGTGCAGGCCCTGCAGAACCAGGGTCATGTTGTGGCCATGACAGGGGATGGCGTGAATGATGCCCCAGCCCTCAAAAAAGCCAATATTGGGGTAGCCATGGGCATCACGGGCACGGATGTCGCCAAGGAAGCGGCTGATGTGGTGCTGCTGGATGACAACTTTGCGACCATCGTGGCCGCTGTGGAGCAGGGTCGGGTTATTTTTGACAACATCCGCAAGTTTATTAAGTACAGCATGACGGGCAATGCCAGCAGCCTGTGGATCATGACCCTGGCCCCCCTACTGTCCCTACCCTTACCCCTACTGCCCCTGCAAATTCTCTGGATTAATCTTTTGGCCGATGGTCTCCTGTCTTTAGCCCTGAGTGTCGAACCCGCCGAGTTCAATACGATGCGGCGCCCCCCCTACCCGCCAGAAGCCAATATCTTTAACCGCAGTATGGTGCGCGATATTTTTTGGGTGGGCCTGTTAATTGGGGTCGCCATCTTGCTGGTGGGCGATCGCTACTGGCAGCAGCAGTACGCTGAGTGGCAAACCATGGTCTTTGCCACCCTGGCCTTCTCACGGATGAGTCTGGCCCTGGCCATGCGTTCCCAGCGCGATCTGCTCTGGAACCTAGGACTGCTGAGCAACTGGCCGATGCTAGCGGCTGTGGTGCTCACGTTTTTGCTACAGCTAATGGTGCTCTACGTCCCTGCGCTACAGTCTTTCTTCAAGACGTCTCCCTTAACGCTGACCGACTTAGCGATTAGCATTGCCATCAGTACCATCGGGTTCTGGGCCGTTGAGTGTCAAAAGGGCCTGATGCGCCATCGGCAAAAGTCCTAACCGCACCAGACTCAAGCCGGAAGCAGGCGCATTAAAGTCGGCGGTTCACCCGGATTCTGGCTGGGGGTCGCCGCCTCACTGAGCTGATGAATTCGTTGGGTCATGAACTCTAGGGGTGAGAGGGGCAGCTTGCTGAATAGGGCATGGCAATTGCTGTACATCAAGTAGCGATGGTTCATGGGCACGGTCAGCCAGGGCACCTTGAACTGCCACAGTAAATTAACCTCAAGCTGGGCCAGCTCTCCCATGAAGTCCCACGGACAGGGCTGAGCCATTAAGGTGCGAAACACCGCATCGACCTGTAGCGGATTCCGCAGGTAGGCAGGCTGTTGCACCTGTTGCAATAGACGCAGATAGACCGCAGCAGGGCGATTATAAAGACGGGCCGTGGCCCCCCTAAACGAGCGCTGTAGGAGCTGAATCATCGCGTCTGGCTGCTGATAAACATGTTGCTCAACCTGGCGAAATCCTTGAGCAACAGCTTTATGGGGGTTGGAGACTGCACCCTCAGCCCAGGTTCCAGAGGGCAAAGGCGCGGGAACTGGGTGCGGTAGCCGTGGCCGAAATTGCCCGACTCCCAGGTGCAGGCGACTCCAAATACCGCGGTGGCTCCCCAAAACATGGCGCAGCGCCAAGTCAATCCCCAGGTTTTGCAGCGACTGGAAACGCGTCTGTTGCGGCTCGCTCAGTCCACCCAGACTATAGCCATAGCCAGCTTGAGCCAGCAGTGTCTCCTGGGGAGATGGGTCGGGGGAACCCGAGAGGGTGCGATGGAGGGTTTGCAGGGCCACTTCGGCATCAATACTGTAGGGGAAGTACCAAAGATGAGCCGTTTGGCCGTTGGCCAAGTCAAGGCCAAATCGAATGGTTATTTGTCCCTCTTGGGGACAGTAGGCTAAATTCAGGTCGCAGCCGCTCACGCCCGTGATCGCACTCTCAAGCAGGTGCGAGTGTAGCTGGGGTTGATCTTGCTGTAAACGCCACAGGGCCTCTGACATCAACTGTAGAAAGTCGGCCGTAAACTGGGCCAACCACCGTCCCAAGACCGGAAAACGCTGATAAAACGCGGCGTAGTCTCCCAATAAGCTGGACGCAGATCGCCCATCCCCTGCCACGGCACTGAATGCTGGCTCCCGAAGGGGGATAAATTGCACTTGGTCACTGGCGATCGCCTGGGTCACCATCGGCTTTACCCTTGTCCAGAAGAAATGCTCCGCAGCGGCTAGAACTTGAGGCGAAATCGTGAGGGGATCCGCAACGGTGGCTAATTCCTGGCAGAGCACTGCCATCTGCTGGCGGAGGAGGGCGATAAAGGGCGCACCCCCAAGAAAGAGATCCGCATCGGGCAACGGTTCAGCCCGCTGTTCTAGAGCAAGCGCGTAGGTCGGCAGCCAGCTACTCTGACGCGCTTGCAGGATCGACCAGGCCGCTGCTGGCAACAGATCGAGATTTTTTTCATACCAGCGATACTGCCGCAGGTGACGTTTTAGCACCGAACGGGAGAGCGGCAAGATCATGCCGCTGGGTGCTTGGGGGTCAGGGGTGCAGAGGCGCTCTACATCTTGGTCAATCTGCACCAGATCGAGGCGTGCTAAGGGGCGCTGGCAAGTGTCGGGCGGTACAACTGCTTCAAGTTCTTTGAGTAACACCAAACGCTCTGCTAAGTTGCTGGCCCGTGCTGCAAGTTGTGTGAAGGTGAGTGACTGTAACATACGCTGCTCCTACCAGTTGCCATCCCATCCCGAAGCGCTGGCTTTCACTCGCCGTTATCTCAATTGTCTCGGGTTATCGATACAGCTGATCAGCAAGGCGATCGCCTGCTGTGGCCAAACCTAGCGCTGTTGGGGATAGGTTCAGTGTCCCAAAAGACCCAGAAGCCGTCGATACGGAAAAAATCAGCTTTTTTTAGTGGCCACAATAAAAGATCAGGAATAGTCAGGTGCAAAAGTGAGGCCGGGTCAACTGGGGCAGCTTATTACAGATCTTGTTTAAACTGCTCAGCCAATCGGCTGGGTCTCAGACAATGTAATGAGACCGTGTTCCGTTTTGAAGAGAGGCACTGTCAGTCAGAGACGCTATTTGTTCGATATCAAGCCCCGATTTAAAGCACAGGTTTGGGCTGAGGCCTAAATTTTAGATGGTGAGCTGTGTAGCGTCAGGGGGTGACCCAAGGGGTTAAGCCCGAGGCTGAACGGGACAGGGTTGTCTCACTGTGTTTAGCGGGTCAGGGCGATGATCTCTTCGGCATCTGAGCAGTTTTGCACCCCTCTTGCAGACACCCCTGGGATTCTGGTGGAGGATTTGACCATGATCTACCGTCCCCAGAGTCTGCATATTGAGGCGCTCCATCAGGTTAATTTACAGGTGCCGCAGCAATCCATTCAGATGATTGTGGGGCCTTCAGGGGCTGGAAAAACCACGTTGCTGCTTATCCTAGCGGGCATCCTGACCCCGACGACGGGGCGGGTGGTGCTATTCGGCCAAGATATTACCCGGATGAACCGACGGCAGCTGGCAACCTTTCGGCTCCAGCACATTGGCATGCTGTTTCAAGAAGCGAACCTCCTAGAAGCCCTCACGGCTCAGGAGAATGTTGAAGTCGCGCTGGAACTTAAGGGCATCCCCCAACGCCAGATAGCGGATACAGCCGCAGAACTCCTGACGTCGGTGGGACTGGGCGATCGCCTGCATCATCTACCCCATCAACTTTCCGGGGGACAGCAGCTCCGTCTGGGCGTGGCGCGGGCCATGGCTGGCCCGCCCCATCTGCTCATTGCCGATGAACCCACTGCGGCCTTGGATGCTGAAAATGGCCAGATTGTTATGACTCTCCTGCACCAGCTGGCCAGGGACTATCGCTGCACGGTACTGATCGCCACCCATGATCCGCGCATCTTAAAGTTTGCGGATCAGATTAGCTATTTAGAAGATGGGCAGCTGCGTCCCTTGTCGCCCTAGACCGACCCAGGGTTCTTGTCTGGACAGCGGAGCCTGTAACGATTTGGTATCGGAAACGCACTAGAGTCTGGGGCTAATGTCGGGTCAAGGTGAGTTATACCAATTCCCTGAAGTCAGGCCATACATTCAACCCCACCCATCCTCCCCTTGCCAAGGGAAGGTGCCGGAGGTGGAGGGGTAACGATCTATAGTGATAGTTCAGAGAATTGATAGTAAAAATAAGCGGAGCGCTAAAATTCCTATCCCCGCCGCAAGTGGACGGGGCATTACGGAATTTTCCCTTCGGGACGCACTACCGCAAGACTAAATCCTAACGTGGCAAGCCACGGGGAATTTACCCGAAAGAGATTAAAGCTCAAATGAAGCTGGAGCTTGGGGGAAGGGCTAGGGGTCTTCTAAGTAACTAGATTTTTGCTAAGCACATATACTCACTAGCGAGAACCAGTTACTTTCCCCCTGAAGGTGCGAAGCGCGGTGGATTGCTAACGACCAAGTTGAGCGGCGACAAATACGACTTGAAACGAAGCGAACAACCTTCAAATCGCCGCTCCAACGACTTGTTAGCTGGCTGGCTATAGTGATTTCGGCTTGACTTCAAATTCCATCTCGGAACGGTAGAAACAAACATCAAACTCCAAAAAGAAGTTTGTCTGACCCAAGATTAACGGTGTGTTTGGGCATTTTACCCATGCAAAGAGTAACTTGGCTGGCGGAAATTCTCCGATTTGGGCGATCGCAGCGAAGGGCATCGCTGGCTGGTTGCTGAGATTACCTGCTAACTGAATGATAGCTCTGCGATCGTCCCAGATGCCACCCAATTCAAGACCAAGTTCATACGGTAAAACATTGACTGTAGCTCCGCTATCCACTAGCCCAACCGCCTCAACCCTCTGTTCTTCTCGATGCAGGAATAATGGAAGTCTTGGCAGGCTATCAAACTCATTTTGGGCTGGGCTAGTGGTTGAATATTGGAATCGCATACCTGATTACCGACTGGCATCTGATTGCTTGAAGGTTTCCATCAAAACTGCACCTGCCCCAAAACAATCATATGGCGTAGGTAAGTCATACGTTTTGAAGGATTCTAAGGGTGCAATATCCTCGGTCATTTCCAAATCCTCAGCTAAAATCCGGATCAGCTTGAGTTTTTCCGTTGCGGAGAGCCGTCGCGCAGCAGGCAGCAGTTCAGCTAAGCTCATATTACGTACCTCTATTTAGAAATATTTACTTACAGCTTAAGTAGCTAGGCGGAATTAAATGTAAAACGCTCTAGGTCATAATCACCTTTAA
>CAZXWR010000053.1:0-16771 GCA_964644325.1 uncultured bacterium | reverse complement strand
TGTTTTTAATACTTTATTTCATGTGGCTCAATGAGAGGGGTTGCTGGTTGCTCCCATGAGGTGGATATTAACTCGGCAACCTTTGATCGTGAGTTTGTGAGCCTGGAATTGTTGCAGCGTTTGAATCCGTCTCTGTGATTTTGACAGCTGGTATGATCAATGGAATCTGGAGCGCTTTGAGCCACCAAATCACGGGAATACTGTAAAATCCTCGGTCGAGAACGAGCGATTTGACCTTCACCTTCAACAGTGTCAATTGGGTCAATACTCTCGTAATGGTGGATACGAGCGTTTCGTCTTTTCGCACGGGGTGAATCGCGAGGGTGACGCGATGATGACGGCGAATCAGATAAACACTAGCGTAGGCGAAGAAAGAGGTAGTGTCCGCTTTGGCTTGAGAACGGTAAATGGAGGCTATAGACCCCCTGCATGTCAATGGGAATATGGGTCTTGGGGCAATCAACGGCTGCGGCAAAGACTCCCTCATCTGTCAGTCCTGGCGTCGCAGGTAATGAAGTGGGGGTAGGTGTCATGGCTGATATAAAACGCTTTCAGCTTGACACTACCCTTTTCCTTGCAGCAATTCTCGGTCTTCTCGATCTGCTGAGACTCTAAAAGTTGCCCTGGGTTGCTGACCCGTCTTCAGAATGCTCACCTACAGAAGTGTGGTCTCAGTGCAACTCAATTACTGAACCCACTCCTGCGTATTAGCGACCAGTTGCGTCTGAAGTTACCAGCAGTTGAGCCCCTTTTTTCGGCAAAGCAGTGCCGCATCGTTTACAGAAGTCGGCATCGGGGTCATGGAAACGCAGTCCACAGGTGGGGCAGGGCATCTCAACCTGGGTGTCTGGATTCACCAACCGCCGCACCAAATCGCCCACCTGCCACGGAATCAGCGTCACCCCGGTAAGAATCATGAGCACGGTCAGCAGGCGTCCAGCTTCCGAAATTGGTGTGACATCCCCGAACCCCACAGTGGTCATGGTGACGATCGAAAAATAAAAGGCATCTAAAAAGGTGCGGAACTGATCCGGGTTGATTACATGCTCCACCTGATAAATCAGGCCCGAGTACACAAAGACGATCGCAAATAGCGTAAACAGGATTCGGGCCAGGAGGGGTGAGTCGTTCACAGTTCCCCCCGAGCTGAGGGCTTTCCCTTCTAAAAAGCGAATCAACCTGAGAATCCGAAACCAGCGGAAAATCCGAATGAAGCTAACGTCGAATAATCCAATGAGAAACGGCAGCACCGTCACCAGGTCAATCAGGGAATAAATTTCCCCCATAAACTTCAATCGGGACTCAGCCGACCACCAGCGCAGCGTGTATTCTGCGACAAATAGCCAGAGAATCCCGGCGTTGATCATATCCAGAGTGACCCGCACCTCGGCGGGTACCGGATAGGTCTGGGCGACAAAAATTGCCGTAGACAGCAGCACCAGCCCGGTAATCAGCAGGTTAATCGCGACGCCCAAAGGGGTCTCAATATCGTTGAGGTAAAACCGGAGCCGGAGCCGCTGCCATTGCAGCCATGACTGACCTGGCGATCGCTGAGGGATGTGAACCATTGGCAGGGTGACAAATTCCGGGAAGGTTTCCGTACCCTATTAGGGTAACCAGTGAGTTCGCCCGCTTGCTATCTATGGGGTCACGATTGAGGCGAATTTCATGGCGGGCCAGCGTGTTTGATTGAAAGGACGGCAATATTCGGGTTTGAAGGTCTGCCATTATCGCAACGGCCACCAAGCCACTTTATCGCGGGTTGCCCCATAGACCCCCTTAAGCCCCTCTGGATCGCACACCTCAATGCGATCGCCAGAGACATCTGGCCTGCTATTTTTTTGCAGCAGGCCCACTTGAGTCATGCCCTTCAGCACCTGTTCGACCGTGCGGTGGTTCAACTGGCAGGCGCGGGCAATAATATCCACCGACAGATCGAAGCAAAAAGTCCCGTCTGCTTCGGGCTGATTACCCAAATTCCGTTCTTGGTAAATTAACGCCCTGAGTAAGGCCGCGACGGCTTGGGGGGGATAGGTGCTGCAATTGAGCAGGTGATACTGAAATTTTTCGCGCAGTTCCAGCAGCAGATTGTAGCGGTGCTGGAAGGCGGAGCTATCTTCATAGAGCCTTTTCACCATCGCCTGGGGAATCTTGACCACATCTGCGGTTTTGTAGGCTTCCACTAAACTCGGAAATCCCCGGCAGATCAAGCTGTCACTAAAATCCAGGTCAAACATCCCAAAACATCCCCCAGGGTAGGTCAGGGCAATCACCCGATCCAACGGAGCGCTACGGACAATCACCGGCCCACCCTGAGCCAACACATACAGATATTCCAGCGAAACATCCGGCTGATAGGCCGTGTAGATCGGGCGACCCGAATAGAGCTTTTCCAGGGCACTCTGCACCTCGCTGAGGTAGGTCGCCAACTGGTCAGCACTGCAATCTCGAAACAAAAAATTCTGCCGCAGCAACAATGCCACTTCATCGAAAGCTGAAACGGATTGCTGAATTCGCTTGGCCACCCAAAGTCTCCTTGCCTGCGTAATTTTATTGTGCCATGCAGCACAAGTCACGCCAAATTTTACTGAGCTTGAATTTGAAAACATTTGCATTTCATTTTTAGTTTAATTGAGATATGATTTCATCCGAGATGAATACCTAAAGTGAATGAAAGGCTAAAGGGATGCAGACACGGCCCGGTAATCTAGAGCAGCGCAAACCCGTCGCGCGCCAGAACTCTAAACAGCGTCATGGGTGGGCTTGGGTGGCATTCGGGCTGGGGATCAGTCTCGCGATCGCAGCGGTCCGCAGTGGCGGCATGACCAGTGTCTTTACCTGGCAGGGCTGGGTGGCGATCGCAGCCACGGTTGCGGCTTTCTGTGGCAATGCCCTAACCCCGCTGCCTGCTGAGATTGTCTTCTTAGGGGCTGCGGCGGTCTTGTTTTTAACGGGCGTTTTAGACGAAAAAGCAGTCCTCTCGGGCTTTAGCAATTCTGGCATGATTACCGTGGCCGTGCTGTATATCGTGGCGACAGGTCTCCAGCAAACTGGGGCGCTAAATTGGGTCTCTCAACAGTTCTTAGGGCTACCTAAAACGCAGTCTCAGGCTTTAGCCCGCATGATGCTCCCGGTGATGGGCATTAGTGCGTTCCTGAACAACACGCCCGTTGTGGCGATGTTTATCCCGGTGATCAATGACTGGTGTCGCAAGCTGCGGTTTAGCCCGTCCAAGCTCATGCTGCCCCTGAGCTACGCAGCTATTTTTGGAGGACTGTTCACACTGATAGGCACCAGTACAAATTTGGTCGTCAATGGGCTGCTGATCGACGCCACTCAGGGGCCGGGGCTCAAGCTCTTTGATATTACCTGGGTAGGTGTGCCCTGTGGCATAGCTGGCTTTTTATTCTTATTCTTCACGCAGAGATGGTTGCTGCCCAACCGCAAACCTGTCTTGAGCGACACCGATGATCTGCGGCAGTACACCGTTGAAATGGTGGTGGTGCCAGAAGGGTCAATGGTGGGCAAAAGTGTGGAAAAAGCTGGCCTGCGGCATCTGCCTAACCTCTATTTGGCCGAAATTCAGCGAGGCACACAGCGACTACCAGCAGTCAGCCCCACCGAGGTTCTGCAAGGCGGCGATCAGCTGCTGTTTGTTGGTGTGATTGATTCTGTGCTGGATCTACAGCGCCTCAACGGGCTACAGCCCGCCACCGATCAGGTGTTTAAGCTGGATGTGCCGCGGACTGAACGGCGCTTGCTAGAAGCGGTGGTGTCGAATACCTGTCCGTTGGTGGGGCGAACTATCCGGGAAGGTCAGTTTCGCACCCAGTACAACGCCGTGGTTGTCGCGGTGGCCCGTAACGGTGAACGGTTGACTGGCAAGGTGGGGGATATTCGGCTTCAGGCTGGCGATACCCTGCTCCTTGAAGCCCATCCTTCTTTCTTGAATGAGCGGCGCATCTCCCGTGATTTTTATCTGATCAGCGATATTCCGAACTCAGAGCCGCTCCGCCATGGGCGATCGCCCTGGGCTTTGGGGTTTACGCTCCTGATGGTTGTGCTGGCCACGATGGGCTGGCTGACCATGCTGCAAGCGGCGGTACTGGCAGCCGTGGGGATGCTGGTGTGTGGCTGCTGCTCTCCGAATCAGGCCATCCGCAGTATTGAGTGGCCCGTCTTGCTAGTGATTGCCGCTGCGCTGGCCCTGGGTGAAGCCCTAGACGTTACCGGAGCGGCCCAGACGATTGCGGCTAGCTGCATTAGCTTTGCCGGGAATAATCCTTGGCTGATTCTGGCGGCCATCTATGCCGTGACCACCGTGCTCACGGAAGTGATCACGAATAACGCAGCGGCCGCCCTGATTTTCCCCATTGCTTTTTCCCTGGCCCAAGAGCTGGATGTGAGCCACACGCCCTTTGTGATTGGCATTATGGTGGCGGCTTCGGCGAGCTTTGCAACGCCGATTGGCTATCAGACGAACATGATGGTCTATGGCCCAGGGGGCTACAGGTTTTCCGACTTTATGCGGGTTGGCATCCCCCTCAATATTCTCTACGGTGTGGTCACGGTTGCGATCACACCCCTCATTTACCCCTTCTAAAGGGAACGATACGCGCCTTGTAAGTTACATCGCAGCTGGCTTTTGGACTCAGGCAACGACGGGGTTCAGGTTTTCTGGTTCCCCTCGCAGCGAAAAGGGAAGCGGTATACACTCAAGGGATAGCGTCAAAGCCTATTTCCTAGCGCGGCTGTTTGAGAAGACAAGCTTGGGGGGTTCAAGATGGGTCATGATTACGAACATCGTCGATTTGAGTACGCCCTGTCCCATCAATTGGGGGTGCTCTTGCCCTACATCAGCGTCTATTTTCTAGCCTTTGCACTAGCGGGCTGGAGTTTGTCGTTACGCAGCTTGCTGCTTTTTGCCGGTATTTTCTTAACCCTTATTTTGCTGGCACTTTCCCTGAGGGATACCCCTTGGCTGTACGGGTTGCTGGGCTATATTCCCCAAATGCTGTTCTTGGTGCTAACCCTGAGTCTTTTGCTCTCGCTGGTGGTGGTGTTTCCCATTCTGATTACGGTGGCAGGGATGCCCGGTCTGGCCACGTTTTTGCTCTGGCAAGAAATGCGATCGCAGAGTCGTTTGGCTGCCAACAGCTTGAACATTCTTGCTCTGTTGGGCTTATTCGGCCTCGGGATTGGGGAACTGGTTGATTTGTACTTGGTCACCAGCGAACGCTTTTAAGGGCAGCCATCCATCCCCGTCAGTCTAAACGTGCTGCAGTTCAATCATCTGGGTTAAGCGCACAGGGTTTTGTAATCCTTACAGCCCTAGATTGCGGTTTGGGCAACATTCCGGTCTGTTGCAGCCCGAAACAATCCGATACAGTAAAAGCAATCACTGAACTCAAGGAACAGGATTTCCTGCCATGGCTGAAGCAACAAACGTCCTAGGCACTCCCCTCAAAGCTTGCTGCACTGATCCCATGACTGGCTTTTACCGAGATGGACATTGTCGCACAGGCGCTGGAGACTTTGGTGCCCATACCGTTTGCGCCCAGATGACCCCCGCCTTCTTAAATTTCACCAAAGCTCAGGGCAATGACCTGAGTACACCCGTGCCGGCCTATCAGTTTCCAGGACTCAAACCTGGCGATCGCTGGTGTTTATGTGCCTCCCGCTGGAGAGAAGCCCTAGACAAAGGCGTTGCCCCACCCGTTGATCTCGAAGCCACCCATGCTTCTACCCTGGAGTACGTCACCCTCGACGAACTCCAGGAATATGCCATCGACACACCCGTTGAATAACGGCCTACAGATCTGGGACGGGCTGGGTTTGGAGGCTGGCAAAGTCAAACAGCTTCCGGTCTGCGAGCTGTGAGGGCTGGACGCTCTGCAAGCTGCGGAAAATGGTGTCGATCCGGCCAGGGTCTTCTATCTCCCACTGGTGCAGCATTTGTTTGATGTGCGATCGCTGTAGTCCGGTCTGTGAGCCACAGAGATTGCAGGGAATGATTGGGAACTGCCGCAGGTCAGCGTAGCGTTCAATATCCCGTTCCCGACAGTAGGCGAGGGGCCGAATAATCAGGTGGTGGCCATCATCGCTGAGCAGCTTCGGGGGCATGGCTTCGAGCTGACCACAGTGGAACATATTCAAAAATAACGTTTCCACAATGTCATCGCGGTGGTGACCCAGGGCAATTTTAGTGGCCTGTTCTTCGTCGGCCACCCGGTACAAAATACCGCGTCTCAGCCGAGAACAGAGGCCGCACATGGTTTTCCCCTCTGGAATGACCCGCTTAACCGTGCTGTAGGTATCGGCCTCCACAATGCGGTAGGGTACCCCCAACTGTTCCAAGTATTCTGGTAAAACATGGGCCGGAAATCCGGGCTGTTTCTGGTCTAAGTTAACCGCCAGCAGCTCAAATTCGATGGGAGCTGCCCGCTGGAGGCCCAGCAGCAGGTCGAGTAAGGTGTAGGAGTCCTTGCCCCCTGACAAACAAACCATGACGCGATCGCCCGCTTCAATCATGGCGTAGTCGTGAATCGCCTTGCCGACGCTGCCGCGCAGACGGGCCTGAAGCTTCCGCAAATCCTTAGTCGGACTAACCTGAGCTGTTTGCATCCGAAATCAAATCTGATGGAATAACACTGGTTCCATTAAACACCGTAGCGCCCGCACCGCCTTTGAACCTAGCCCCCAAGTCCATACCCTATAGCAGCAGCGAAGATAGTGCCAAGCGAGCCTCAACCTCCTCCGAGAGGAGCTGTTCTGCCGCCAAGCGAGGCAGCGGCTTAGCAAAGAAATAGCCCTGACCTTGCTCACAGTTGAGCTGATTCAGGTAAACCAGGTGATCCTTGGCCTCAATCCCCTCCGCGATCGCCATCATGCCTAATTGATGGGCCAGGTTCACGATCGTTTCAACAATCTTGCGTTTCTCTCTTTGCTGAAGCATCGGTCGAATAAACGACTGATCGACCTTAATGGTATGGATTGGAAACTGATGTAAATAGCTGAGGCTAGAATAGCCCGTACCAAAATCATCAATACTCAACTGAATGCCCCGGTTCACTAGCTGCTTGAGTAGATTAACCAGGGTTTGGCTGTCATCCATTAACATACTTTCCGTCAGCTCTAGGTGCAGACTTTGACCGTCAAGGCCCGTCTCTTGCAGCACCTGATCCACCTGCTTGAGAAAGTCCGGTTCCCGGAGCTGCTGCACAGACAGATTCACGCTGACATACAGCCCATCAATCTGGGGGAACTGGTGTCGCCAGGTCGCCAACTGGGCACAAGCCATTTGTAAGACCCATCGACCGATGGGCACAATTAAACCCACCTCCTCCGCCAAGGGAATAAACTCTAGCGGTGACATCCAGCCTCGTTGAGGATGGCACCAGCGAATCAAAGCTTCAAAGCCCACTATGGTTTGGGTTTTGCAGTTATAAATCGGCTGAAAATGGAGTTCAAACTCCTGGCTTTCGAGGGCATGGTACAGATCACTTTCAAGCTGATGTTTGGCGAGCACCTCAGTGTACATCTGCTGATCAAACACTTCCAGACGTGCTTTCCCGCCGTTCTTGGCCTGGTACATTGCAATATCAGCATTGCGGAGCAGATCAGCCCCATCGGTGTGGGTGTCATTTAGGGCGACCCCAATACTAGCCGTCACAAATACTTCTTTCTGCGCCAAAAGAAAAGGTCGCCGAAAAGTTTCCATAATCCGCTGTGAGAGACTCATGGCATTGTCCAAACTGCCAACTTCATCCAGCAAGATCGTGAACTCATCTCCCCCCAGCCGAGCCAGGATATCTGTCTCGCGCACCAAATGCCGCAACCGATCAGCCACTTGAATTAACAGGTCATCTCCGGCCTGGTGACCCATCGTATCGTTGATGTCTTTGAAGCGATCCAGGTCAATAAACAAAACGGCAAACTGATGTTCCGCTTGCCGTTTAGCCTTCTTTTGGGCCAGTTCCAAATGCTCTGTAAACAGCGCGCGGTTCGGCAGTGAGGTCAACACATCATGCAAAGCACTGTACTCTAGGGCTTTTTGCGCTTGCTCTCGTTCCGCAATCTCTTTGGCGAGTGCTTGGTTGGCCTGCACCAGCTCAGCTGTGCGTTCTTGAATCCGATGTTCTAAGCTGCTGTTGAGTGCCAGTATCTGTGCTTTGGCGGTGCTTAATTCGAGCTGGTGCTGCACGCGAATTAAGACTTCCTCCGTTTGAAATGGCTTCGTAATGTAATCGGCCCCGCCGATAGTAAAAGCTTTCACCTTATTTAAAGGCAGGTCAAGAGCACTCAAAAAGATCACGGGAATGGCTTGCGTTGCGGGCTGGGACTTCAGCCTCTCGCAGGTTTCATACCCGTCCATGCCAGGCATCATGATATCAAGCAATATCAAGTCAGGCTGAGCCGTTTCAGCTTTACGGAGCGCGCTTTCACCGCTTTTGGCGACCGAAACGCGAAACCCAGTTTGTTGGAGCAAGTCAAACAAGACTTTGATGTTTGCGGGCTGGTCATCCACAATTAAAATCGAGTGGGCAGTCAAGTCTTTCATCTTCGTCGCTTTTAAGCAAGGTAGGGCTCAAGGAAGGTCACAATCGATTCATCATCGAACGCTAATGCCAGTGCTAGGATGTGCTGTGAAAAAGCGGCATAGTGCGGGTTGAGCTGCTGAATGCGGTGGGCTTCGGTTTGAATGTCGGTAATATAGCCACTTTGGGCTATTTGATAGAGTGCCTGAAGCTCTGGAGCTGGGGGAATATGTGCTGGCGTTAGAGACGTGATGGCACCCAAGTCTTCTGGCGGTTCGGTACCCAAAAGTTCAGCATAGTGCCACTGAAGGTTGAGATGCTCGGCGAGCAGATTGATGAGCCGCGAGAACTGCACAGGCTTGTCGAGAAAGTCATTGCAGCCTGCTTTCTGGCTTTCTTCGCGATCAAAGCTAAACACGCTGGCCGAGGAAGCAATGATACAGGCCTCTGCAAAATCAGCGGTTTCCCGGAGGGCTTGGGTCAGCTCAAAGCCATCCATGAGGGGCATTTTGAGGTCGGTGATTATCAAGTCTGGCTGGTGGGTCTGGGCCTGAGCCAATCCTTCTTGTCCATTGACCGCTTCGATCACCGTGAAGCCGAGAGGACTCAGCAGGTTGACAATGACGGCCCGGTTTTCCCAGCGGTCATCCACTATCAAAATTTTTCGCTGCGGGCCTGTATAGCCAATGGGCTGTAGGGTCGGTTTTGTTTCTAGCGAGGCTTGCCAGTCACTGGCCTCTGGCAGCTCTAGGTCGAACCAGAAGGTGCTGCCCTGCCCGGAGATACTCTCTACCTGAATATTTGCCCCCATCATGTTGACAATGCGGCGGCTGATGGCGAGTCCTAACCCTGTACCCTCTGCCCGCTGTTTGCCCTCGCCCACCTGTTCAAAGGGCTGAAAGATGCTGTCGAGCTGGTCAGGCTCCATGCCTACACCTGTATCTGTAATCTGGAAGCGGAGGACATGGGTCGGAAACTGGACGGTTGGGGTGTCCTCGGACTGGGAATAGGCAGCTTCAGAATCAGAATCGGAGGTGTCAGTTGCAATAATGCTCGCATGCTGCATAACGCTCAAGGTAACGCCACCCGTTTCGGTAAACTTGATGGCATTGCCGATTAGGTTCAGCAAAACTTGGCGAAGCCTTTTGGCGTCAGCAACAATGGCGACGGGTAGATCCGGTGAGACCTCATAGTAAAAGCCAATTTCTTTTTGTTCGGCTTTGATGCGGGAAATTTCACGGACACCCTGCAAAAAGGTCGCTAGATCAAAGGGGCTAGGGTACAGCTCTAGCTTTTGCGCTTCAATTTTGGCTAGGTCTAAAACCTCGTTGATCAGGTTCAGGAGGTGGTCGCCACATTGATAGATGGTCTTCAGTCCGTCGGCCTGCTTCGGGGTCACGGCGTTGTCCCGCTGCAAAATTTGGGCATAGCCCAGGATGCCGTTCAAGGGCGTCCGTAGCTCATGGCTCATGTTGGCTAAAAAGTCGCTTTTTGCCTGATTGGCACGATCTGCTTCGTCTTTAGCCTGTTGTAATTCGATGGTTCGACTCTGTACCCGCTCCTCTAACTCATCATTGAGGGTTTCTAAAGCGGTAAAGGAGGTTTTGAGCTGTCCGGCCATGGTGTTGAAGGATTGCGCTAAATCCCGTAGTTCACGCACGCCGGAGGCAAACACCGTCTGATCGAGCTGACCATTGGCGATCGCCTGACTGGCCTGCCGGAAATTCAGAATCGGCTGGGCAATCCAGCGGGAGGTCAACATGCCCAGAATGATGGCAAAGCCCAGTGCCGTTAAACAAAGCAGAATAGTGGTTTGGGTATGGGCATTAATTTCAGCCATGAAGTCTGACTCAGGCACCGTAACCACCACCAGCCAATCTAGACCCCGGCCATCCCGCCAGGGCGTGATCTGGGCAAAATACTGCTCATCTGCCAGCTCAAACTCGAACTGCTGCGGTTGTTGAAGCTGATTCAGCCCCCCTGGCTGGTTCTGCACTTGCTGAACCGCCGCTTTTAAGACCGGATTAAGGCCATCGGTCATGCGGCTGTCAGTGATGTTAAGCTGTGCCGCCGTTTCATTCACAACAGTATGAATCGGTTCTGCGGTAGAACTCGCGATCATATTGCCGTTGCGCTCAAGAACCATAATTTTGGCGGAAGGGCTGAGATCAAGCTGCTGTAGAAACTGACTGATGCCGGAGAGCAGCAGATCAACACTCAGGATGCCCACAACCTCTTGGCGCTCGTTGAAGATGGGTTGGCTATAGCACAGCGAAAAAATCTCCGGGAAACCATCCCAGGAGTAAATCTGGTTCCACATCGGTACCAGGTTTTTTTTAGTGTTGAAGTACCAAGGTTCTGAGTGGGGATCGTAGTCCGTGTCATCGACCATTTGGGTGCGGTTCCCCAGGGCATCGGTGGCATAGGTGAGCGACTGCCAGTTCGTTTTGGCTGAGGTTTCGTCAATGGTGACTTTGTTTTCCCCTAGCCAACGTCCGGCACCTACATATTCACCCCCCTCCAAGGCATAGGATAAAAAGCCGATATCTTCTGCGGATTGCAGCTGTTGCCAGAAAAATTGCCCGGTGGTTTGATAGCCATGCAGGTTTACTAGGCCCAGTTCGATCGCATCTGCATTGATTTCGATCAAGTCAATGGGCTGCTCTAGGTAAGCATCCAAACGCTGAGTGACTTGGTCACTGGCTTCCTGCTGGAGCTGCATGGCCACATTTTTGATGGCCTTTTGGCTGTTCTGAAAGGAAAAGTATCCGGTCAAACCCACCGCAGCAAAGAGCTGCAAGAGAAACGGAATAACCAACACTAACCTCAGAGGTAGCCCATTAACGCCTAACAGGGGTTTGCGTTGATCGCTAATTGGCTCGACTAGCATGGATGGTTGAACGGGCCTGTGAGACTTAGCATTGACCTTGAACTGGATGAACCTAAACTGAACTGCTAAAAGACTGGGCCACAAAGGACATAGTTTTACTCACCTACCATAACCAGCGATAATCTGCGCTCACCTCCGAAAATACACGGTTTATTTCAGGGCTTGCGGGCAGTATTGCCGCTCCAACATTGCCTGGAAACCCCTACAGACTTCAGATCACCATGCACAATCTAAAAACTGTTGATAAACTTTAAGAATTCTGGGGGCATTCTGCACAATCTTCTGCAAAGCCAGCATTTTCAACAGTTCTGCCACTGATTGCCGTCCTATGACAGAGTCTTTCATGGATTCAACCCACCTGACACCGGCCGACCTGACCTCACCCGTTGGTACAGATAACGCCAGCAGTGCGGCCCAAGCTGTCTCGGCTTCTGACGCTGGCAGAAAAACCGCGCTCAACCCGCTCCTGCCTGACTTCGCCCAGCGCCATATCGGCCCCGATGCGATCGCCATTGCCGAAATGTTGCAGGCTCTAGAGCTGCCTTCCCTTGAGACCCTGACCGATCAAGCAATTCCCCCGGCCATTCGCCTCAGCGCACCCCTCCAGCTGCCAGCCGCTGCCAATGAACATCAGGCCCTCAAGGCGATTCAGGCGATCGCCCAGCAAAATCAGGTGTTTCGCTCCTACATCGGCATGGGCTATGCCGGGTGCATTACCCCTCCGGTCATTCAGCGCAGCGTGCTGGAAAATCCGGGCTGGTACACCCAGTACACGCCCTACCAGGCTGAAATTGCCCAGGGGCGGCTGGAAGCGCTCCTCAATTTTCAGACCATGGTCTGCGACCTGACGGGCATGGAAATTGCCAATGCCTCTCTCTTGGATGAAGGCACTGCTGCCGCCGAAGCAATGGCCATGAGCTTCAACCTATGTAAGCGGAAAGTGGCCCGCACCTTCTTTGTGGCCGCTAACTGTCATCCGCAAACCATTGCCGTGGTGCAAACCCGTGCCCTGCCCCTGGGCATTGACGTGGTGGTGGGCGAGCCGCAGCAGTATGATTTTGCGGATGAAAACACCTTCGGGGCGCTGCTACAGTACCCCGCAACGGATGGCTCCATTGCCCACTATGGGGACTTTGTCGCCGCTGCCCATGCCGCCGGAGCCCTGGTGACCGTTGCCACCGACTTACTCAGCCTCATCCTCCTCAAGCCGCCGGGTGAGTGGGGGGCCGATATTGTGGTCGGAAATTCCCAGCGGTTTGGGGTACCTTTCGGCTACGGTGGCCCCCATGCCGCCTTTTTTGCCACGCGGGAAGCCTTCAAGCGGCAGATGCCCGGTCGCATTGTCGGCGTTTCTCAGGATCAGCAGGGTCAGCTTGCCCTGCGGTTAGCCCTGCAAACGCGCGAGCAGCATATTCGCCGGGACAAGGCCACCAGTAATATCTGCACGGCCCAGGTGCTACTGGCCGTGATGGCCAGCATGTATGCGGTGTACCACGGCCCTACCGGGCTGCGGCGCATTGCGCAACAGGTGCATGGCTACACCTATCGACTGGCCGAGGGGCTGAAACAACTGGGCTACCGCGTGCTCACGCACCAGTTCTTCGATACGATTCAGGTGCATCTGGGTGACCTGTCCCTGACGGAACTCCAGGGGCGATCGCAGCTGGCTCGCATCAACCTGCGGCTGGTGGATGACCAGACCGTGGGCATCTCCCTCGATGAAACCGTGACAGCCCAAGATGTGCAGGATGTTCTGACGCTGTTTGCGGGAGACACGATCACGCAGGCTGACCTGACGGCCAATGGCGCAATGGGCTATGGCGTTGCCCACCAGCGCACCAGTGACTACCTCACCCACCCGGTTTTTAACCGGTACCACTCCGAAACGGAACTCCTGCGCTACCTGCAACGGCTGCAAAACAAGGATTTATCCTTAACCCACGCCATGATTCCCCTCGGCTCCTGCACCATGAAGCTGAATGCCGCAGCGGAAATGATGCCCGTCACTTGGCCGGAGTTTGGGCAGATTCATCCCTTTGCGCCGCCTGAGCAAACCCAGGGCTATCGGATATTGTTTGAGCAGCTTGAAGACATGCTGGCAGAAATTACCGGGTTTGACGGCATTTCTTTACAGCCGAATGCGGGTTCTCAGGGAGAGTATGCGGGGCTGCTGACGATTCGGGACTACCATGCCAGCCGGGGAGAGGGCGATCGCACGGTTTGTTTGATTCCGGACTCGGCCCACGGCACCAATCCGGCCAGTGCCGTGATGGCGGGGATGAAGGTGGTGGTCGTCGGCTGTGATGGGGACGGCAACATTGATATTGCCGATCTGCGCCAGAAGGCGGAGCTGCACCGCGACCAGCTAGCGGCGCTGATGGTCACGTACCCCTCCACCCACGGTGTTTTTGAGGCAGGCATCCGCGAAATCTGCACGATTGTCCATGACTGTGGCGGCCAGGTTTACATGGATGGCGCCAACATGAATGCCCAGGTGGGGCTATGTCGTCCGGCTGACTTCGGGGCCGATGTTTGCCACCTAAACCTGCACAAAACCTTCTGTATTCCCCACGGTGGCGGTGGCCCCGGCATGGGACCGATTGGGGTGAAAGCCCATCTGATGCCCTTTTTACCAGGGCATCCCGTAGTGGCCGTGGGCGGCAGCCAGGGGCCAGTATCGGCAGCGCCCTGGGGCAGCGCCAGCATTTTGCCCATTTCCTGGATGTACATTGCCATGATGGGAACCGCTGGGCTCACCCACGCTACCCAGGTGGCAATCTTGAATGCCAATTACATGGCGAGACGGCTGGAGCCTTACTACCCGGTGCTGTTTAAGGGCGGCTCTGGCTGGGTGGCCCATGAATGTATCTTAGACCTGCGCCATCTGAAAAAATCAGCGGGCATTGAAGTGGAGGACATTGCCAAGCGGCTGATTGACTATGGGTTTCATGCGCCGACGGTTTCCTGGCCTGTCCCCGGTACGATGATGATTGAGCCCACGGAAAGCGAAACCAAGGCGGAGCTGGATCGGTTTTGTGAGGCGATGATTGCCATCCGGGCGGAAATTGCCGAGATTGAAGCAGGTCAGGCCGATCCTGCCGATAATCTGCTCAAAAATGCTCCCCACACGGCAGCGGTGGCGACGGCTGACGACTGGCCCCACCCCTACGCACGGCAGCGGGCGGTGTTTCCCGCCAGCTGGACGCGGGAGGCGAAGTTCTGGCCCGCTGTGGGTCGGATCGACAATGCCTATGGCGATCGCAATTTGGTGTGCAGCTGTTTACCGCTCGATGCCTACAGCGAGTAAGCGCTGGCTGGACGGGTGACGAAGACTCTGCCGCTGGCGTTGCCCATAGGCTACGCCAGCAGCCATCTGAGGGACTGTTTGTGGGTTCGCGATCGCTGGGTCATGCGTCAAAATCTAGCCTCCTCAGCCTTTACAATTACCCCCTGTCTTTCACCATGACGGTAAATCCAGCGGCAGCAACCTGGCCGATGGCTTCTAACTCAGCCCTGGACAGTCCATCACGGGCCGAGGCAGAAAGTCCCATCAAAAAAGTGAGGGCGTATTGGGCCAGCACAGGAGCCTGTTCCGGGTGCTCTTCGGCAATGCGATCGCAAATGATCTGCCAGGTTGCCCGCCGAAATGCAGCCGTGAGCGCACAGGCTTGAACGTCGGTGCAGTTGCGCGTTCCGTCTAGCACTAGACACCCTAGCCGTTCAGCATCCGCCGTATAAACCGCAGCAGCGCGCTCAAATAGATGGGCGATGGCGACTTCCACAGGCTCCTCTGTCTCCAGCACAGCGGACAACCAACCTCCTTCCTCATCCACATATCGCTGAAGCACACGCTCAAAAAGCTGACGCTTACTGCCAAAGGCTGAGTAAAGGCTGGGGGCAGTAATTCCCATGCACTGGCTTAGCTCCGCCACGCCTACCCCATCAAAGCCCCGCTGGTGAAACAGGGCTTTAGCAGTGGCGATCGCTCCATCGATACTGAACTCCCTGGGCCGTCCCCGGCTCGGCATTTTTTTAGTGACCACTAGCTTATTGCTGTAATATCTGTTATCTTGTTTTTATAGTAGTCGATATAAAATTTAGAGGGCAAGGTTTATGGCAGTTTTAAGCAGCAAGCGAGCCCTGGTTTTAGGGGGCAGTCGCGGCATTGGGGCAGCCATTGTTGAGCGATTGGCCGCAGACGGGGCCACAACTGCCTTTACCTATGGCAGTTCGGCAGAAGCCGCGATGGAGTTGGCCAGTCAGACAGGTGCCCAGGCCATTCAGGCGGATAGCGCTGATAGGGTGGCAGTGGGTCAGGTGATTGCGGCTCAGGGAGCCCTGGACATTCTGGTGGTGAATGCAGGGGTTGCGATTCTGGGTGACCCACTCGAAATAGATCCCGCTGAAGTCGATCGGATGATTGATATTAATGTGCGCGGGCCTTACCATGCTGCGGTCGATGCCGCCCGACAAATGAAGGACGGGGGCCGGATTGTGATCATTGGCTCAGTCAATGGCGATCGCATTCCTTTTGCGGGTGGTGCAGCCTATGCCCTGACCAAGTCTGCTGTGCAGGGGATGGTGCGAGGATTGGCCAGGGACTTTGGCCCGCGCGGCATCACGGTCAACAATGTGCAGCCCGGCCCCGTGGATACAGACCTCAATCCGGCTGATGGCCCCATGAAAGACTTGATGCACTCGTTTATGGCGATTCAGCGCCATGCTACGCCCGCTGAAGTTGCAGGAATGGTAGCCTACCTTGTCGGGCCGGAAGCCAGCATCGTTACAGGTGCCCAGCACACAATTGATGGTGGGTTTGGGGCATAACAGTTGTCTCGCCATTGAAGAGAGCACGCGCTTTCGGCACTATCTTGCTTGCTGGCATCGCAAGGCCCTGTGCTACCAAAACTCTGTGGAGATGCTGAAGTATGCCATGTGTGGCTTGGATTACTACCCAGGGTTGTGGGGTATGTCGGTGTCGGTAAGCGCGTTTGTGACATCTCTGCCATGCTATGCCTTGATGCAGCAACGCCTGTTTTCTTCGTTTCTGCTGAATTCGTTGATGACCAAGCTGCGACAAAGATTTATGTTGCAGCGGGCGTTTTAACATAGCGCCATTGGATCGGTGGTCATGGTGCTCGGCGCGCCCGTCCTCGCCAATCAATCCTGGTCTTCTGAAAGGAAGGTAGCCACTAGACCCTAGGTGCATTTGTGCGTCACACTGAGCGATGCGTTCTGCTGCCCTCCCCGACTTCCATGTCCTTTGACAACACCTGTAAATTCCTGGCCGAAAACTTCACCGCTGACATTGCCACTTGGCTGCTAGGAGAACCGATCGCCTTGA
>CAZXWR010000052.1:0-16879 GCA_964644325.1 uncultured bacterium | reverse complement strand
ACATGATGAAGGTGTTAATTCTTGGGGGTGGCTATACCGGCCAGCGCCTAGCGCATTGGTTACTGGCGCAAAACGTAACGGTGGCGGTAACAAACCGTTCGGGGCAAATCATTCCCGAACTCAAGGTGCCAGTTTTCCCCTTCGCTTATTCCACAACGGGCAAAACCCACGCTTTATCGGAGGCTGCCTGCGATGGGGTGACCCATGTTTTGAGTACGATTGCCCCCGATGACCAAGGGGCCGACCCGGTGGCTGCCAGCTTAATGCCGACCCTACAGCGCCTTAATCTGCAATGGTTTGGCTATTTGTCGACCACTGGGGTCTATGGCAACACAGAAGGAGCCTGGGTCGATGAAACCAGTCCGCTGCAGCCCAAAACCGTGCGATCGCAGCATCGTGTAACCATTGAATCCACATTCTTAGGTTCAACCCTGCCAACTCATATTTTCCGCCTGCCCGGTATCTACGGCCCGGGTCGCAGTATTCTGGATCGGCTCCGCCAGGGCACTGCTCGCCATATCCATAAACCGGGTCATGTGTTCAGCCGTATCCATGTCGATGATATTGTGCAAGCCCTAGGACGCTCAATGCTGGCACCAGCTCCCGGCAATATTTACAACGTGAGCGATGATGAACCGTCTGAGCCTAGTTCTCTCGTGACTGAAGGGGCAACATTGTTGGGGATCGCCCCGCCGCCGCCCCAGCCCTTTGACCCAAATGCACTTAGCCCCATGGCCGCATCTTTCTGGGGTGAATGTCGCCGGGTCGCCAATGGCAAAATGAAGCAGGCCTTGGGGGTACAGCTTTATTACCCTACGTACCGCGAAGGATTACGGGCCATTCTTGCAGCCGAAACCAATGCCCTGAACTAAAAGGCCGCGTCTCTTTCTAAGGGTTATCGGCAGGATGACTTAACTGGCGATCGCATTAGCGCCGATTGAACGCAGCACTAACAGCAGATCCTGCGCCGACAAGGGGCCTGGCAAGCTCGCATGAACACCCCGCATCCGGGCCTGAACCCGATCCACAAAGCCAAACTTTGTCGAAACCGTAATAATGGGCACCGCATTCAGAGACGAAATCTGCCTAATTTGGCGGCAGATATCATAGCCATCGAAATTAGGTGGATCAAGATTGATCACAAATAATACGGGTGGACGATGGGTCAAACTCAGCTGAATCTGAGCGAGATCAGCCACACTCTCTACCTGGTAGCCCTCAGACTTAAGCTGCTGAACCACAGGCGTCGGAAATTTTTGGGCAACGTCAATATAGACAATGACTGAGTTGGTCTGGGCCTCAACATTGCCATAGGGATGCATTTCAATCATTCGCTTCTGTGCCAGCATCTGTAAAGGCAGCAGCATGTCTATCACAGAAACTCTGAGCTCATGGGCAATCTCGTAGATGCAATAGTTCCGCTTCAACAAGGGCTCCATGCAGTGCAGCCGGGGCAACGCTCTCCCCATCTGAAAGAGCACGTGATTTAACCGACCTGGATCAATGATACGAGGCCGTTGAAATGGAGATAAGATGGTGGGCTGAACCTGCTGCCAGTGACGAATAGGCCCACCCATCGCAGCAATTACCTTTGGAACAGACACAGACATAATCAGGGAATCTAATCCCAAATTGGCATCCATCCATAGTGCAGCCTGCGGCATCTTCAAAATCTGAACCATTGCATCTTGGGTCAGGAGCAATAAACAAGACCGCAAATGGGCCAGCGTCATCTGTCCAGCTCGCCACTGGGCGCACAAAAAAGCATAGTCCGAGTGCAGGGTTACCCTTTGAGGCACATGAGGCATTGCCCCATTCGTGTAACGACTTAAATAAGTGAGTCTTTCGACTTGGCCCACGGCACTGGTGGCAAAGTGCAACTGCCCTTTCCCGAGATAGACATGCCAGGCGACAGAAGAATCTTCTAAATCGCAGATGGTTATTTTCCCGGAAAATTGCTGGGATATCATTTCTTGGAGCAATTTTGCTGGAACACCAATCCGTGGCGGCTTCTGACGAGGAGACGTTATTGAGTAAGCTTTCTCAGGTCTTGAATGATTAATCGAAAAAATTTGACCCTCGCTCGCGTCAAGCTGTGAGCTGCAATTCATAGATTCCCCCATGCAGTTAAAACTTGGCTCTTTCCTGAGAGTTGCTTATAAGTCAATCTCTCTTGTGATAGAAAAGTAAACTAGCTTGTTTTGCGGCTTAACAAAAAATTTAGATTCTCTAAATGTAACCTATCCTATGACTGGTCACCATAAAAAGTCAGAACTTCAAGATGTGCTGAAAGTAACAAGAAAGCAAGGAGAGACTGCTTGGCACATCTCTTTATTATGTCGTGCGCTAGAGAATTATATTTTTCATGTCAGTACTTATTAATAATTTCTAAAATTACATGTACCTTTATTTATACCCAGCTGGTGTATGCAGGGACACATGTTAGTGAAAGTATTTTTTACCCAGAAACCTGATTTTGTTTGCCCTACCTTGAGAGAGAAATTGTGGTGCAGTTCAAGTAGGGTTGTAATGCCTCTGGCACGATGACAGAGCCATCTTCTTGCTGATAGTTTTCTAGGATGGCAGCCATGGTTCGACCCACTGCCAATCCCGATCCGTTCAGTGTATGAACAAACTGTGTTCCCTTTTGGTTGGCATCTTTGAACCGAATGTTGCCGCGTCGTGCCTGAAAATCTCGAAAATTGGAGCAGCTTGATATCTCTCGATAGCATCCTGCGGAGGGGAGCCAGACTTCGATGTCAAAGCACTTGGCTGCGGAAAACCCTAAGTCTCCTGTGCAAAGTTCAACGACGCGGTAGGGCAGTTTGAGCAGTTCTAGAATGTCGCAGGCATCCCGTAGGAGCGCCTCATGTTCTGGGGCTGATTGGCTGGGATGCACAAATTTGACCAGCTCTACCTTGTTAAATTGATGGAGTCGAATCAGGCCACGGGTATCCCGGCCATAGCTACCCGCTTCTCTGCGGAAGCAGGGGGTATAGGCACAGTGATAAATGGGCAGTTCGGCGGCGGTTAAAATTTCATCTCGATACAGGTTTGTGACGGGCACTTCAGCGGTGGGGGCGAGCCAGAGGTCGTCTTGCTCACACTTAAAGCTTTCTTCGGCAAATTTGGGCAGTTGTCCAGTGGCGGTGAGGGACTCGGAATTAATCAAAAAGGGGGGCAATACTTCAACGTATCCCGCCTGGATGTGGCGATTAAGCATCAGCTGGATCAGCGCGCGCTCTAGGGCAGCGCCCATCCCCATCAGGGTGACAAATCGACTCTGGGCAACTTTGGTGGCCCGCTCAAAATTAAAAATCTGTAACTTCTCCCCAATTTCCCAGTGGGGCAGTAGGTCTGTGCGCTGGGGTTTAAATTCATCTCCCCAGCGATACTGCTCAACATTGCTGGTTTCATCATCCCCAACAGGGGTTGATTCGCTGGGCAAGTTCGGGATCGCGAGGAGTAGCGCTGCAATCTGTGATTTCAGCTGGCGTTCTTGAGGCTCAAGGTCGCTGAGCTGTGCTTTGACGTCACTCCCTTCGCTTTTAAGGGCCTGAATTTCAGGATCCGTGGGCTTGGCCCCCGCTTTCATGCTTTCGCCAACCGCTTTCCCAATCTGATTGCTGCGCGCCTGGAGCTGCGATCGCCGTTCTTCAATCTGGCGTTGTGCTTGGTCGAGGTCTAGCAAAGGTTGGAGGTTAAAATCTCCCCTTAAGTTCAGACGATCTTGAACAGAGTCAGGATTTTCGCGCAGCAGTTTAAGGTCAATCACGATGATGGCGGTCAGTAAGCGTAAAGTCTGGTTTTTACTGTAGTCAATTATTTGTCCCTGCAGAGCGACTGACCCGAAAAAACTTCACAGAGATTTTGGCTGCTAGGTTGGGGACGGCGCTTAGCGTTCTGGCCGCCATCGCATTAAAGATTAAAGCTGATGAACAACGCGCCCGATTGGGTTCGAACCAATGGCCGACCGCTTAGAAGGCGGTTGCTCTATCCACTGAGCTACGGGCGCTAATCAGGACAACACGAGTCCTTAATGTTGATATTATCGCAGCACCCAATATTTGTGAATTTTCCACCCTTCCCTGCGGATTGCTGCCTAGGGAGAGCCTGACCGGACTCTCAATGTTTTGTTAAGATGCCAACAGGTTCGGTGTGCATTTGCATATGTTGCTCACAGATCAGCTGCTGCTTAAGTTTCAACGGTGTAGTCGTCAGGCTTATCTGGAGGTGTACGGCAATCCCGAGGCCCGTAGTCAGATGAGCGATTTTTTGCAGAAACTGGGGCAGGATCGTCAGAAGTTTTTTCAGTCCCTGATTGCTGAGCAGTCCGTACAAAGGCCAGAGTATGCCCCCAATGACTGGCAGGCGGGGTTTCAATCTACCCTGGATCTGATGCAAAAGGGTACGCCCATGATACGCAGTGGCGTGCTTCTCAGCCCTAGCCCTCAAGAGACGCTATCTTTCCTTAGCACCCCAGATTTGCTCGTTCGGCAATCTGGGGTTTCTGTTTTCGGGGACTGGGAATACATTCCGGTTGACATCAAAATTAGTAAGCGTCCCAAGCTAGAGTATCAGCTTCTGAGTGCGTTCCACGCCCAGCTTCTGGGTGCTGTCCAAGAGACCCCTACCGATGGAGCTTGGCTGTACCTGCGCGAAAAGGGCTGGTACACGGTTGATTTGCCCCGAGTTCTGCCCAAGCTCGAAGAGTTACTAACCGGGCTGGCCGAGATGTTGCAATCTGCGGCAGAGCCAGAAGTGTTTATTGCCCGCAATCGCTGTAGCCTTTGTGTTTGGTTTGATCACTGCTACACCGAGGCTCAAGCTCAGAATCATCTCTCGCTGTTGCCAGGGGTTACCCCGACTCGCTACCCCATTTTGCAAGCGCATCAGCTGTCTAGTGTGGAGGCTCTGGCCAACACGGATCCCATTCAGCTCCATGCCAAAACGGGTTTGGGTCGGGATATTTCTGCAAAGCTGGTTGCCCAGGCATCGGCGTTTGTGGACAATGAGCCTATTTTTTTGCCGGATGCGTTGAACTTGCTGGATATTCATGCGTTCCCGACGGCTCCGATTGAGCTGTATTTTGATATCGAAGCGGAACCCAGTCTCAACCTCATTTACTTGCACGGCGTTTTGGTGGTCGATCGTCAGCGAGATACCCGGGTCTTTCATCCCTTTTTGGCGCTGACGCCCGACGATGAAGAGCAGGCTTGGCAAGCGTTACTAGCGCTGCTTCATCGCTATCCTGATGCGCCGATTTTTCACTTTTGCTCTTATGAGGTTCAGTCCGTCAAGCGTTTGGGCAGCCTCTATGGTTCGCCGCCGGAGGAGATCGCGGCCCTGGTGCCGCGCTTTGTTGATTTGCATGAGTGGGTGACTTTATGTGTGACCTTACCCATTGAGAGCTATACCCTGAAGCTGATTGCCCGGTGGCTTGGATTTGAATGGCGCAACAGTGAAGCCAATGGTGCCCAGGCTATCTGCTGGTATAGTCAGTGGCTAGAAACGGGCGATCGCCGGGTTTTGGATGAAGTGGTGCTGTACAACGAGGATGACTGCTTGGCGACCTACCATGTCAAAGACTGGCTAGCGCTCTTTCTCCAGCAGCAGGCTGAGCAGCATCTGCCGCCCCTTGCCGCTGGGTTTTAAGCTCCCTTTCCCCTAAGATTAAGCAGCGCCGTTCCCGCACCCTTTGCGCCATGACGATGCTGTTCCCCAATATTCGGATTGTTCTCGTCGAGCCTGCTGGCCCGCTGAATGTGGGTTCTGTGGCGCGCATCATGAAAAATATGGGGCTAACCCAGCTTTGGCTGGTAAACCCCCAGTGCAATCCTCTGGATGCCGAAGCTCGGCAAATGGCGGTACATGCGCCAGAACTGCTGGAAACGGCAACCACGGTGGCATCGCTGCCCGAGGCCCTGGGCGGCTGTCAGCGGGCGATCGCCACCACCACGCGATCGCGTAAAACGTCAGTCCCGCTGGAGACTGCCCGAACGGCTTTGCCTTGGCTATTCGATGCCCCTTCTGCTTTGATCTTTGGGCCGGAGGATCGCGGCTTAAATAATCTTGAACTCAACTATGCCCAGCGTTGGGTTACCATTCCGAGCCATCCGGACTATCCTTCCTTAAATCTGGCCCAAGCGGTCGCCATTTGCTGCTACGAGCTGTTTACCGCAAACCATTCCCAGCCTCAGCCTCAGCCTCAGGCCGCAGCGGCACAGCCCCTGCACCCGTGGGAGGCACCCAGGACATCGGAACCCCTGGCGCAGCTCGATGCCCTAGAAGGCTATTTTCAGCATCTAGAATCCATGCTGCTGACTATTGGCTATCTCCATCCCCACACTGCAGCCAGCCGCATGGAAAAATTCCGGCAGATTTATAAGCGATCGCAATTGGCAGCGACAGAACTGGCGCTGCTGCGGGGGGTGCTGCGTCAGGTTGAGTGGAAAGTTAGCCAGCTTCCCCATGGGCAAAGCGCCCCACCGAGAGACCCTCCCAACTAATAGCTTCCGGGCCTTGCATCGTTCCAGGCCTTGCATCGTTCCGGGCCTTGATCCTAAACGAGATCCTGGCTCTACCAGGGTTGCCCAATATTTTGATCTCCGAGGCAAGTTTCAATCATGTTGTCCTTCAGACTCTGGCTGCTAGCTGCCACCACCACCTACCAGGCGATCGCCTGCGGGTTAGAAGATCGCCAACCCCCTCCCGGCCAGCTGATTGACGTTGACGGCTATCGGCTGCACCTGTACAGGATGGGTCAAGGGTCGCCCACCATCGTGCTCGACCATAGCTTAGGGGGCGTGGAGGGCTACCTCCTCATTGAAGCCCTGGCTCAATTAGCCCCCGTGTGTATTTATGATCGCGCAGGGTATGGCTGGAGTGACCAGAGCCCCCAGCCGCGCACCAGTCAAAACATTGTTCAAGATCTCAATACCCTTTTGACCCGCGCCAATATCCCTCCCCCCTACCTGCTGATTGGCAATTCCTTTGGTAGCTATAACGTGCGCCTGTATGCCCATCAGTTTCCCGAAAAAGTCATGGGCCTAGTCTTGACCGATGGACTCCATGAGACAGGCATGCTCAACCTGCCCGTTCCGTTAAAAGTCCTGAAACTCCTCTTTACCGCTGGATTTATGATGTCGGTCTTGGGGGCCGCCTTTGGCATCATTCGTCTCTTGAGCCTTTTGCGGGTCTTTGAAGTCTTAAAACCTGAACTGCGTCAGTTTGCGAGTCCCGCGCGACTCGCCGTTAAGCGTTCGTTTTATCGACCTAAACACTGGGTTACCATGACGCGTGAAATGGTTCACCTGTATCGAAGTGGACAACAGCTGAGCCAGACCCAGCCCTTGGATGCGTTGCCGATTGTGAGTATCAAAGCCAAGTCTTTTTTCAAGCCAGCTTGGTGGACGTTTCTGCTGCCTTTGTACAGTGCAAATCGATTACGGGATCAAATGCACGCTCAAATCAGTGGCCTATCCAAGAACTGCACCGTACTTCATGCCCATGCAAGTAGCCATTTTGTCTGGATTGATCAGCCTGACCTGATTGTGCAGGCGGCCAGATCCATACTAGAGACGGTCGCATCCCCAGGCTCAGACTAGGATTAACGCCCTGGGTTGAGAGGGGTGCCGCTGTGTTGCTGCTCCGGCTGAGTTCTTAGGGCTAGTGTTTGCTAAACAGATAGCTCGTATAGACTGAAGGAGCAAAAGCTAGGTGCGACAGCCTAATCCTTTGCTATTGCTATCACCTGAATTTTGAGTTGCTCATGCGGTCTGACCAGTTTGTGCCTGAATCTTCGCTTGATATTGCCAGCTTAAGGGAGAGCTATACCCAGGCAGAGCTTTTGGAAAGCACCATCCATTGCGATCCTTACCAGCAATTTCAGACTTGGTTTGCGGAAGCCGTCAATGCCAAACTGCCTGAACCCAATGCCATGACCTTGGCAACCGTCTCCCAAGATGGCAAACCTGCAGCGCGGATTGTCCTGTTGAAAGAACTCAGCGTCAACGGCTTTGTTTTTTACACCAACTTCCAGAGCCGCAAAGGCCAAGATTTACAGCAGCATCCCCATGCAGCGCTGGTGTTCTGGTGGGCTGCCCTAGAGCGCCAAGTGCGTATTGAAGGATCCATTACCCAGGTCGCCGACACCGTTTCCGATCGATATTTCCAGAGTCGTCCTTTGGGGAGCCAGCTCGGAGCTTGGGCCTCACGGCAAAGTGAAGTGGTGCCCGATCGTGCGGCGCTAGAACAGCAGCTCGCAGCGCTCGCCCAGCAGTATGAGGGCAAGCCCATCCCTCGCCCACCCTTTTGGGGAGGCTTTTGTCTCCAGCCGACCTACTTTGAATTCTGGCAGGGTCGCCCCAATCGGCTGCACGATCGGTTATGCTATCGGCAAAACAAACCGGATGGCTGGCTCATCCAACGTCTCTCTCCTTAACGGACTGTTTGTCACGTTAGTCTGGGTTTCGGTTATTCCCACTCACAGTTGTGGGGTCGACCTGGGCATACTGGGGAGGTGAGATGTCACAATGTACCTAGACTTGATTGAGGGTCGCTATGGCTTTTGAACCCGATAATGCCAATTTCATACTGAATGATGGGGATGAGGATCAAAATAACTTGTTGATTCAGTACCTGCAGAATCAACCCCCTGAAGTATTGGCACGGGTGGCTAAGGCCGTGAGCCCGGAAATTAAACAAATCATTTCCCAAAATGTGCAGGGCCTAGTGGGTGTGCTCCCGGAAGAGGCTTTCAATGTTCAAATTGTCACGGATCGTGAAAATCTTGCTGGCCTCTTGGCTTCGGCGATGATGACGGGCTACTTCCTGCGTAAGATGGAGCAGCGTATGGAACTCGAAGCCAATGTGTTTGGCGGGGGCGACTCAATCTAAAAGATGCCCTTTGTGCCTAAAAGACGTGCTTTATTGAGTTATTGGGGCGCGTTCATGGGTGGCTGTGCAGCTGGCATCAGATAAATCACCCCAGAGATGAGGGTGAGTGCGATGGCAAGGCCATATAGTCCTTGGGCGGCTATCTGCCAACGGTCGGTGAGGGGTGCAATCAAACAGGCGATCGCTAAAATTTGGCTCACGGTTTTAGCCTTGCCCCAGAGATTTGCCCCAGAAATTTGTGGCTGCTGCACACGCCAACCTGCGATCGCCAGCTCGCGGCAGAGAATGAGTGCCACCGTCCAGGCCGGGATTTCCCGCAGTTCAATCAGACAAAGCAGCGGCGTGAGCACCAGCAGCTTATCCACCAGGGGGTCTAGCACTTTACCAAAGTCGCTCACCTGATTGAAGCGACGTGCGACGTAGCCGTCCAGCCAGTCTGTCCCCGCCGCGAGGGCAAAGATTCCCGTGCACCACCAGAGCACTGTGGTGCTGGGCAGTTGCCCGGTACTGGGCTGCCAGCGGAGCGCTATGAGCAAGACAGGCACCGCCAGCAGTCGAGACACTGTAATCCAACTGGCAATCGTCATACGAAAATCTAAGCCTGATAGAGTGAACTCTAGGGGGGTTGGGCCTGTCCTTAGAAGCGAATCCGATATTCAACCACGCCAACCGCATCCCCATCAAAGTTGACGGAACTTCTCACTCTTAACTGATCGCTGAGGTCGTAGCTCAGGTTGAGCTGGGGAGTTTCATTGGTATTGGTGACGACCTGTAACAGGGAAACCGAGAGCCGATCGGTGACGTCATAGCCAAATTCAGCCCCTAAATCCAGAACATTGCCGCGTTCGCTGTCCGTGGGCGACAGCAGCGGGAACAGTCGGAAACTTGCCCGACTGCCTAGCACATCATCGACAAAGCCCTGAAGTTGATTGAAGACCGTAGAGCCCGCTAAGTTCACTAGGGCGCCCTCAGCATTGCCTGACTGAATAGACTGGGCCACCCCGCCACTCAATAGCGCCAAGATTTCGTTTTGGGAGCGGCCTGGACTGCTGGTCAATGCGATGGCATCGCCCGGATTTGCGGTGAGCTGACTCGCACGGCCCTGGATGCTAGCCCGCACTCGCACTGACTCCACTGACCCTAACGACCCGAGCGGCAGGTCAGCAAACTCGTTTAAATCCGTGGTGCGCCCACTGACGATCTCGGTGACGGTGGTGCGCAGATATAGATTCAAGTAGGGATCTAGCCCATACAGCGGCGTGAACTGCGCGTAGTTCTCTTGGCGCTGGTCAATCCGAAACACCGAGGTAAAGAGATTCACGCGGCCCTTCTCAAAGCTCACCCGGCCCTCAGGACGCGGGGCATCCAAAGAGCCATTGAGAGCGATCGCCCCAGAGGCCGTGAAGCTTAAGACAGGGGGCTGTAAAATCCGCACGTTATCACCCAGGCTGACCCGGAGCTGGTCAAACTCAATGGGAATGCCCTCGCCACTGGTCTGCACCGGGGCTTCTGCACCGGAGTCGTCTAGGCCACCTGCGGCGGCGGCGAGAAAGACTTGGCCTTCTTGCAGATTCACACCACCGCCCAAGATGGGACTAATGGCGCTCCCAGTGACCGACAGCTGGCCCGCGACACCGCCGCGGTATAGGCCCTTTAGATCCACATCCACATCGCTCAGGTTCAAGGCTAAAGGTTGATCAACCCTCAGCTGACTATCAAACAGGGGGAGTTTCCCGGTGGCCACCAGCTGCCCCTGGTTGTATCGCCCCACCAGGGATGGAATACTGATGCGATCGCTATTAAATTGAACGCTTCCGGTGACATCAGAGAGGGCTTCGCTGAGGGCCTGAGCCTGGAGCGTTGCCCCATCAACGGTTAAGAGCCCGTTGAGCAGTGGGCGCTCGACCGTTCCGGCAACCTGGAGCTGGAGCCTGCCTTGGCCATCCACCCAGGCAATTTGGTCGGTGAACAAATTGACCAGCGCCAGTCCCTGATCCTTGACAGCCATGCGGATATCCACCTGGTCGCTGTCGGGCTGTACCTCCGCAAAAGGCAGCGGGTAGGGAACATTCCCCTCCACAATAATGGGTTCAGGGGAGTCGATATTGGCCCTGCCGTTAAAGGCGAGACGGGCATCTTGGTACTTAAAGTTTGTCTCCGCGTTCTCAATGGGGGCTTGATTCAGGATGCCATTGTCCAGGGTAAGACGCCCTTCAACCTGTGGGTTATTGAGCCCTCCCTGAAGATCGGCCACGCCGTTGAGCTGACCATCAAGGTCAATGGGTAACTGAAGAATGGAAGCAACGGTCGCGACGGGAAAATTTCGGACGCGCAATTGGCCCCTTTGACGCTGTCCACCCACACGTCCGGAAAAGGACACCAGACTGTCTTCAGAGGTTAAGGCCAGGGGATCCAGTTGCAAGCCGCTGGCATCATAGCGCCCCTGGGCCACAAACTGGTCGAAGGTATAGGTGTCTAAGGCCCAGTTCTGGCCTTCGATATTAAAGGAAGCCGTTAAGCCAGCATTGAGGGAGCCCGAGAACCGCACGTCTCCGGCAACGGTGCCAGTCAAATCTTGGAGTTTCGGAAGTGCCCCGTTTTCCCCATTGGCTTCTGCCTCCTGTGCAATCAGGGCGTCAATTTCAGCCAGACGCTGGAGCTGCTCCCAAAGGGGGGCTTCGGGAATGCCAACGGGTAGGGTTTCCACGTCACTGGCGGTGCCAAAATCATCGGATTGGGGGGTGTTTAATCCTCCATAGCGCTGCACGCTTTGCGCCACCGCTAAAATATCTTCCACGCGGGCTTGGGCCACTAGCAGCCGCCCAGATAATAAGGGGTCTTCGCGATTTACCAGGGTGGCATCTAGCTGGAGCTGGTTCGGCCCCTGAACCAAGATCACCTCTTTTAGGGTGCCGACGCTATTGGCATAGCGGACTTCTCCTGTAAGGCGATCGCCCAGAAAACGCCCCACACCCGGCTTCTCGACCGCAAACTGGCCTTCTAGGGCATAGGTGTCCAGGTTTACATCGAAGGTGCCCGATGCTAAGCCGGAAATCGGGCCTGCGGTTTGGGGGAGCTGTTGTGCCAGGTTCAGAGCCAGCAGCGGCAGGTTCTCAACCTTGACCGCCAGATTATTCAGGCGATCGCGCACCCCCACCGCCGTCGCCTGATCGCGGCGAATATTAAAGCCCGTCGGCCTTTGATTGGCGTCAAGGGCCACCTGAACGCGATCGCGGTTGCCGGCAAGGTTCAGGTTTAATCCCTGAACAGTATCAAAGGCAATATTGCCCGCTAGCACAGGTTCAAAATCCAGATTGGCCACCGCCAGCTCATTCACATCTAGCTGACCGCTAAAGACAGGGGCACTCAGGGTTCCGGTCAAAGTCCCCACGAGATCCGTGCGTCCCTCCAAGGGATTTTGGGGCAGACCAAAAGAAGGGAGTTGGCTCAGCTCATAGTCTCGGGTGACGACACCCAGGTTCAGGGTCGTGAGCTGCGGCGCATTGGGACCTTGTAAAATGGCGCCAACGGTTCCCTGGGCCTCAAAGCCCGGTGCTGTGGCCCGGTTGACCACAATCTGCTGACCGTCCCACTGGACTTGGGCCTCAATCGGATTTTCAATGAGCGACAAGCCCTCAGAGAACCGGAGTGCCCCCGTTGCCCGCACCTTCTGAGTTGAAAAATCTGCCAGGGGGCCGCTCAGCGCTAGCTGACCCGAGAGTTGACCCTTCAGATCTTCGGAATAGGTGGCCAGGTTCAGGCCCGGTAGATTGGCATCCAGGTTAAAGCGACCCTCGGCAACAATGCCATCCAGCAGCAGCTTCCCGCCGGGAATCTGGGCGGCAATGTCCTGCAAGTAGGTCTTGCCCCGGAACACCTCAACAGTTCCGGTGGTGGGGTAGGTTCCCTGCACCGCTTGAAACTGCACCGCTGTCTTCACGTCACTGACCGGCCCGGAAACTAGGGCTGTGCCGTTGACGAGACCCACTGTAAATCCCGGTGCGGCCTGGTACAGCTTGGCGATCGCGTCCCCCGAAAGACGACTGGCTTGAAAGGATGCCCGCAAGCGTGGGGTTCCCTCGCCTAGGTTCAAGGCCGCCTGCCCGGTGATGCTGCCCCCCGATACCGGGGTGGCTGCAACATCAGAAATTTGCAGCTGTCCCGGCACAAACTGGAACTGGGCCGTTGTCTGCTCCAGGGGAATCTGATCGACGGTTAAGTTGCCCACCGAACGGACTTGGCCCGTGAGGATAGGCTGCGGAATCAAGCCTTGAACACGCACGTCTCTTGCCTGCACGTTCCCCGTGACCGGAAAGGGCAGATTTTCGACCCCTAGGGTATTTAACGCTGTGTTTGTCTCTAGTACGGCGGTATTTGCCCTGAGGTTATAGCCCCGATCTGGGTCAATGGAACCGCTGGCCTGGAGGGGAATTTGGCCGTACTTGGCCGTAACCTGGTCGAGAGTGACGGTCAACCCCTTAAAGCGGACAAACCCATTGGCTTGCCGAAACGGTTGCGGGAGTCCCGTCACGGCAGCATCGACGGTTTTAAGGGCGGCGACACCGCCCAGACTGGGCCGCTGGCCCTGTCGCAGCTGCACCGACATGTTGGCGTTAACCCGTCCGTCGGTGACTTGAATCGGCAAGTCGTAGGCCCCATCCAATAGTTTGGCGGGTACATTTTGGGCCTGAATTAAAAAGTTGGCCTGTTTCAGGGGCAGCTTGATTTCCCCCTTACTTTTGACCTGGCCACCCATCGCGAGCTTGCCCTGCAAGTCAAACTTCATGCGATCAGAGGCACCCAGAAATGTGATCTTGCCATCAACCCCCTGGGCCGTCAGGCGGGCAGAACGCCCATTGTTCAAAATCAGGTCTTGGGGAACCTGTCCCTGACCGTCTTCAATCACGGCCTGCCCCTTCAAGATAGGTAAACGATTGGCCTGAATTTGCACCGAAACGTCGCCCTTGATGCGTTTGGCTTTGCCTAAAATTGACCCCTGGGGCCAAGCTGCATCTGGATTATTAACGGTGCCCGTGGCTTTTAAGGCCAGGGGTTTCTGGGGCTGATAGTCGACCTGCAGGACGCCATCATAGGCCCCCCGCCTCATCTGAATGGGAATGGGTGGCAGGAGACTCACTAGGGGCCGTAGCGCGAGATCTTCGGTACGGGCCGTGAGGGCCAGGGTTTCCTCCGGCTGCCGCCAGGTGCCGTTGATGGCCACTTTGCCGCCTGAGTCCACAGCGGCTTTGCCCCGGAAGTCAAACTGCTGATTCTCATCTTTGAAGTCAACGGCTCCGTCTGCCCCTTGCAGGACGCGAACGGGGGCATCCTGGGGCGCTAGCTCTACCCTGGCATTGGTGGCCCGGATGGTGTCAACCTTAATTTTCAGGAGGCCTGCCTCTTTCGAGGGTGTAATTTTGGTGCCAATCCAGCGCCCGTCAGGGGCCTCATCTAGAAACACCCTGGCGTTATTGAGGGTTACGTCCAGGTTGAGAGTGCGCTGGAACAAGAGGGTTAAGGGATTGAACCGCGCGGTCACTGACTCCGCAACTGCGCGATCGCGGTCGGGGACGGTTTGACCCTCCACCTCCATGGTGTGAGCCGGGACTTCAGAGGGGCCAAACTCTAGCTCCGTTAGGGAAAACCGCTTGACCTCACCCACTTGAATCGGTCGGTTGAGCAGTTCGCCTAGACCTTTCTCTACCAGGGGAACCAGATCCTGTTCGATAAATACTAGTCCCCGCCAAACCGCAGCTCCCAGCACAATTCCGAAGACCACTAGAACACCTAGAACAGGCCGACTCAATAAAACGAGCCAGAACGCTCTACCGCCTGACGAAGCCGAATCATGGGGAGGTGGAGAAAAGGACATAGGAAGTATCCTACTTATCGCTTGACTGAGTTTGCAGGGTGAGAAGCGTCAGTGAATGGATACAGATAGGTTGAACTTTAGCAAAACTGGTGTCAATATGCAGCGAGACTGCGCCAATGTTTTAAGAACTTAACCTAAGCCTGATTCAGGATTCAGCGCCTGCTGCATCCTCTGAAAAAGCGCCACAGTCTTGGTGGCCCATCGCCCATCCCGCTAGCATTCAGGGAATATGTGAAGCAACCTTCAGCTTCTTTATTTTAGAAGGTAGGATCGAAAGCGACAGGACAGTGCCCCCAGCAGGGGTAGACCCAGCATTTTCTAGTATTGAAAAACAGCCATGCGAGTATACGTTCTCCTCTACAACGTGGGTACAGACAATGAAGGGATTCATACCCTAAAGCTGAAAGACCCCAATGCAGAGGGCAGCTTTAAAGATGTTGTCTTGGCGTTTGAGCGGGAAGATGATGCGACTCGCTTTGCGGTTTTGCTAGAAGCCCAGGATTTCCCGGCGGCCACCGTTGAAATGATTGATAAAGCCGAAGTTGAGGCGTTTTGCGAAGATGCGGGGCTGGAACTCCAGTATGTTTCGGAAGGGATGTTAGCAATTCCCCCAGCGGCCAATCTAGAAAGCACAGATTGGAGCCCTGACCAAAAGCCTGTGAATCTGCCCGTTGCGAATGAGTTACCCGACTTAGAGGAAATTAAGCGGCGACTCGAGAAATTACTCTAGGGTAGGCAGTCGGCAGAAAGTGAGGGTGATACAATCACGTCAGATTCCAGTAATCCCTGTATCTCTCCCACTTTTCAGCCAGAACTAGGGGATTATTGCCCTGGTTTTACACGATACGCAGCATGACCTTGTCTTTGTCCAGAGCAGAACGAGCGGTTTCGCTGCGCAAAAGCAAGGGTGCTCTCGATAGACTCGGTATCAGTTTAGATTCCGGGTGCTTCACAGTACATGCGCGGTTGGTTACGGGAGTTGGGCATGAACAGGACAGATTTTGAGCGAGGGACTTTCCCGTATTGACTCAATGACTGGATATATTCTGATAGTTGCAGTCATCTTGTTGGGTGGTGCGATCGCGACCTTGGGCGATCGCCTTGGATCGCGGGTGGGCAAGGCTCGCCTGAGTCTGTTCAATTTGCGGCCCAAGAAAACCGCTGTTTTGGTGACCATTCTAACGGGCAGCATCATTTCAGCTTCTACTCTGGGCATTTTGCTGGCGACCAGTCGGGAACTGCGGGATGCGGTTTTCCGCATTGATGAAATTGTCCGCCAAAGCCGTACTGTAAGGGCTGAGCTAGAGTCAGTACAGGCGCAAAAGTCCGAGATTCAAGGGGAGCTATCCGTTGCTAGGGCTGATTTAACCGAAACGGTGCGTCGCTTGCGGCAGATCAATGAATCTTTGAAGGTGGCGGTCGCGCGTCAAAAGGTCAGTGAGGCAAACCTCAAAAAGCTGCAGGGTCGCTACGAAACGGCGCAAACCACCCTACGCACCTTCAGTAACCAGGCCAAGGCACTGCGATCGCAAATTAAGCAGCTCGCCAGTCAAAGAGCGCAGCTGGCGCAAGAACGCCAGGGGTTGATTCAACAGCGCAATCAGGTTCAAAGCCGTCTCAGCGCGGCGGAACAGCAGAAACAGACCCTCGAAACCTCAATTGCGCGTGCCCAGCGGGAGTTGCAGACCGCCGTGACTGAACAGACCAAACTAGAGCAGGCGATTCGGGAAGTTCAGTCCCAGCTACAAGCGGCCAGTCGGGAACAAAACGCACTCCGCCAGCAGCGAGTGTCACTGGAGCAAGAGATCACAGCCCTAGAAGCCAATCGCCAGCAGCTGATTGAGAATTTGCGGGTGCTGCTGCTGGGGTTACGGCGGGGGAACGTCACCATTCGGGCAGGACAGGTGTTAGCTTCCGGGGTGGTTCAAAATATGACGACGCGCCTTGAAGCGTTGCAGGCGTTGAATACGCTGCTGCTCAAGGCCCGCCAAAACGCGATCGTGTTAACCAATCCCAGCGATCTGGATCCATCGCAGCAGGTGGTACAGATGCGAAACGATGACGTAGAGCAGCTCACGGCACAGCTGAGCGACGGGAATACCTATGCAG
>CAZXWR010000051.1:0-16888 GCA_964644325.1 uncultured bacterium | reverse complement strand
TGTCCGAGAGGGTAGAAGCACCGGTAATGCTGATGGACTGTTCCTTGCCAGTTCCCTTATCCTTCGCGGTAACGTTCAGAATCCCGTTCGCGTCAATATCAAAGGTCACCTCAATTTGGGGCACGCCCCGTTGAGCGGGGGGAATGCCATCCAGTCTGAATGTTCCGAGGCTCTTGTTATCGTTGGCCATTTCCCGTTCCCCTTGAAGAACGTGAATTTCCACGTTGGTTTGGCCATCTACTGCCGTCGAGAACACCTCAGACTTCTTGGTTGGAATGGTGGTGTTCCGGGGGATGAGCTTAGTCATCACGCCACCCAGGGTTTCCACACCTAGGGACAGCGGCGAAACGTCAAGGAGCAGAATGTCCTTCACTTCTCCAGCCAGTACCCCAGCCTGAATGGCGGCACCCACGGCCACGACTTCATCAGGGTTAACGGTTTGGTTGGGTTTCTTGCCGATGACCTTCTCGACCAGAGCCTGTACCGCTGGAATTCGGGTGGAACCCCCCACTAGCACCACTTCATCCAGGGCGCTCTTGTCAATCTTGGCGTCCCGAATCGCGTTTTCGACAGGGATCCGGCAGCGATCGATGAGGTCGGCACAAATTTCTTCAAACTTGGCGCGGGTCAGGGTTGTGTCAAGGTGCTTCGGCCCGTCCTGAGTTGCGGTGATGAAAGGCAGGTTAATGTCGGCCTGGGTCACGCTCGACAGCTCAATCTTGGCTTTTTCAGCCGCTTCCGTCAGCCGCTGGAGTGCTTGACGATCCTTACGGAGGTCAATCCCTTCAGCCTTTTGAAATTCTGCGGCCAAGAAGTCCACAATTTTTTTGTCGAAGTCGTCACCGCCAAGGTGGGTGTCACCCGAGGTGGCCAGCACTTCAAACACGCCGTCACCGACTTCTAAGACCGAAACGTCAAACGTACCGCCCCCAAGGTCAAAGACCAGGATGGTTTCGTTCGACTTCTTGTCGAGTCCATAGGCCAAAGATGCGGCTGTGGGCTCGTTGATAATCCGCAGCACTTCTACCCCAGCAATTTTGCCAGCATCCTTCGTGGCTTGCCGCTGGGAGTCGTTAAAGTAGGCAGGTACCGTAATCACAGCCTGAGTGACTTTCTCGCCAAGGTACTTGCTGGCATCATCCACCAGCTTACGCAGCACCTGGGCCGAAATTTCTTCCGGGGCAAACTGCTGACTCGCGGCAGGGCAGTCCAGCTTCACATTGCCGCCGACATTCAATACTTTGTAGGAAACCTCTGTGGTTTCGGTGGTCACTTCATCAAAACGGCGACCAATAAATCGCTTCACCGAGTAAAACGTATTCTCGGGGTTCATCACCGACTGACGCTTGGCAATTTGACCGACAAGGCGATCGCCATTCTTAGCAAAAGCAACGACAGACGGCGTTGTCCGAAAGCCCTCAGCATTTGCGATAACAGTGGGCTTCCCCCCTTCCATAACGGCCACGCAAGAGTTCGTGGTCCCCAAGTCAATTCCAACAACTTTTGCCATAGGACGTTATTCAGCTCCTTCTAAACCTTAAGCAGACGTATTCCTACGCTCTGTTTATTACTTTCTATAGTGGCGTTTGGGACGGTAGATCTTGAAGGGGTATTTACCGAACCTAACCTAGTCGGTTGCCGAGTTTTCGAGTATTTGCCCCGGAATTTGTCCCAAAATTTGCCGGTGATCTCTGGGTTTATTGCGAATACCTGAGGAGATTGTAAGGCTGTGTTAACATCTTTAGAAAATCGTCTGCTAACGCCTTATGGGCAAGGTGCTGGTCTTAAATGCGTCTTACGAGCCACTCAATATTACGAGTTGGCGACGTGCAGTCGTTCTGCTCCTCAAAGAAAAAGCGGAGCAAGTTGAGCATAATGGTCGCTACGTTTATGCCGACTTTCCCCTGCCCACCGTGATTCGGCTGCGGCAGTACGTGCGCCTGCCCTACAAAGAAATTTCCCTAACCCGCCGTAACCTACTGTATCGCGATGGTCATACCTGTCAGTACTGTGGCTACAGCGGCGAAGATCTCACCCTCGATCACGTGCTACCGCGATCGAGGGGGGGTGGCGACACCTGGGAAAATATGGTGACCGCCTGCGTACGCTGCAACGTTAAAAAGGGCAACCGTACCCCTCAAGAAGCGCGAATGCCCCTGCGCCAGCCGCCGCGCCAGCCCTATAGCAGTCTGTACTTTGAGGTCAACAAGCATCTCAAGACTGGCGGGCATCAAGAATGGCGAAAGTATATGATTGGGCTATAGGCCTCAGGTTATCCCACGGTTAATCGCGTGGATAGCCCTGGCTGCATGGGTGATAAAGCACGGCTTTTCGCTTTAATTTGGGTGTTGGGTGTGAATGCGGGTGAATAGATTTCAGACTGTTCTCTCCAATGATGGCTATGGGAAAAATTGAAAAGTCGTTATGATAACTCAATTAGCCTAAGGGTTGAGGAACTTTGCTTTTTTTCTTAATCCTCCTCACTTCGAGTCATGCAATCTTCTTAGCGTCTTATGGTACAAAGTTCTCTATCTCCTGCTGAACAGGCCGTTGACCGAAACAAGCTGGAGTCCACTGCTCAGTCAGTTGATGTCTCCACGCGATCCTCGACGGTGACCAGCCCCCAGCAGCGTCTGTTAGAACAGCGCAGTGAGGCATTCCTACGGGTTTTAGACCAGCACCGCGGTAGGCGTCATCTGGTGATTCTGCAAGATTTCCCAGACCCCGATGCCCTATCTTCGGCTTGGGCCTACAGTCTGATCGCTGAGCGCTTCGATATTCAGTCTGATATTGTCTATGGCGGTACCCTCAGCCACCAAGAGAATATAGCCCTGGTCAAGCTCACGAATTTACCGGTGCAGCGGTGGAATGTGCAAACCGCTAAGACCAAAGACCTTTCGGTGTATCAGGGCTGCGTCTTGATCGACAATCAAGGGGCGACCAGTCAGCTGATGTCCCTCGTGCATCAGGCGGAGCTGCCCATTGCTGTGGTGATCGATCACCACAGTTCCCAAGCGAACCTGCAAGCCGAGTTCTCTGATATCCGCACCAATACAAGGGCTACCGCGACTATCCTGACCCAGTATTTACAGGCAGGGCTGGTTACCCTCGATAGCAGTATCAGCGAGCATGTGAAATGTGCGACAGCGCTGATGCATGGTCTGCGCTCAGACACCATGAGTCTGATGCAGGCTCAGGAAGAAGATTTTCAGGCGGCGGCTTACCTGAGCCGTTTCTACGATGCCCAGCTGCTGAATACGGTTCTCCAATCCTCACGCTCAAAGCAGGTGATGGATGTCATCGAGCGGGCCTTGAAGAATCGCACCATTCAAAATAACGTCACCCTGGCAGGGGTAGGCTTTCTGCGCTACGACGACCGCGATGCCATTCCCCAGGCGGCTGACTTTCTCGTCACAGAAGAGAATGTGCACACCGCTGTGGTCTACGGCATCGCCCACGACGAAGATGAGGAACTTGAATTGGTGGTCGGCTCTCTGAGGACGACCAAAATCACCCTCGACCCCGATGAGTTTATTAAGGAAGCCTTTGGCCAGGATGCTCAGGGACGGTTTTTTGGCGGCGGGCGATCGCTCGCGGGTGGATTTGAGATTCCGATGGGTTTTCTCTCGGGCCTCAACGAAAACTCTGAGTATGCCAAGCTCAAGTGGTCGGTATTCGATACCCAAATCAAGCAAAAGCTGCTGCGGCTCATTAATCCAGAGGGTAGCCTCATTCGCACGAACTAGCCCTGAATTACTCTGGATCACTCAAGTTGGCGTCACTTTTGCCGCCGAGTTGTCAAGCCAAACCCGCAACTCTCTGAGAATGAGTTAACATAAATTAATATTAAGATACAAAGTCGACATGACATATCCGGCCCCACATTCAGTTAGCCAGGAGGAATAACGCGCTGTGAACAATAAGCGATGGAGAAATGCAGGACTTTACGTCCTGTTGGGGATTGTTGTCCTAGCATTGGCAACCTCCTTCTTTGACCGACAGCCTCCGGCGAAGGAAAGCTGGCCCTACAGTCAGCTGATTAATGCTGTTGAAAACCAAAAAATTGAGAAAGTTGGCATCAGTGCCGACCGTTCCCAGGCTCAGGTCGTTACTCAAGACGGGACACGGGTCATGGTTAACCTGCCCCCCGACCCGCAGCTCATTGATATCTTGACCGAGAACAAGGTTGATATTAACGTCCTGCCCCAGAGCGATGAAGGGTTCTGGGTCAGAGCCCTCAGTACTTTCTTGGTGCCGATTGCCCTCTTGGTGGGGCTGTTCATTCTCTTCCGTCGGGCCCAGAGTGGCCCAGGAAGTCAGGCCATGAACTTTGGAAAGTCGAAGGCGCGGGTGCAAATGGAGCCCCAAACCCAGGTGACTTTTAACGATGTGGCCGGGATTGAGCAAGCGAAGCTTGAGTTAAGTGAAGTTGTAGACTTCTTGAAGAATGCCGATCGCTTCACGGCTGTCGGGGCCAAAATTCCTAAAGGTGTTCTGCTGGTGGGGCCTCCCGGAACTGGTAAGACTCTGCTAGCCCGCGCAGTGGCTGGGGAAGCTGGAGTGCCTTTCTTCTCCATTTCTGGTTCTGAATTTGTAGAGATGTTTGTCGGGGTCGGAGCCTCTCGGGTACGAGACCTGTTCGAACAGGCAAAATCTAATGCGCCCTGCATTGTGTTCATTGATGAAATCGATGCTGTGGGTCGGCAGCGGGGTGCGGGCCTCGGTGGGGGTAATGATGAGCGTGAACAGACCCTGAACCAGCTTTTGACCGAGATGGATGGTTTTGAGGGGAACACCGGCATCATTATCATTGCCGCCACTAACCGTCCGGACGTTTTGGATCAGGCGCTGATGCGTCCCGGTCGATTTGACCGTCAGGTCGTGGTTGACCGCCCGGATTATAAGGGTCGCTTAGAAATCTTAAATGTCCACGCGCGGGGTAAAACCCTCAGCAAGGATGTAGACCTTGAAAAAATTGCGCGGCGCACCCCTGGGTTCACGGGGGCTGACCTGTCTAACCTGCTGAACGAGGCTGCAATTTTAGCGGCACGTCGCAACCTCACTGAGATTTCCATGGATGAGGTCAATGATGCCATCGATCGGGTGTTGGCTGGCCCCGAGAAGAAAGACCGCGTCATGAGCGAGAAGCGCAAGACCCTGGTTGCCTACCATGAAGCTGGACATGCTCTGGTTGGGGCATTAATGCCGGACTATGACCCCGTTCAGAAAATTAGCATTATTCCCCGAGGTCGCGCCGGGGGACTCACCTGGTTTACCCCCAGTGAAGATCAAATGGATTCTGGTTTGTACAGCCGCTCCTATCTGCAAAACCAGATGGCGGTTGCCCTGGGCGGTCGCATCGCGGAAGAGATTATCTTCGGGGATGAAGAGGTGACCACAGGGGCGTCCAATGACCTCCAGCAGGTGGCGCGGGTAGCCCGTCAGATGGTGACTCGCTTTGGCATGAGCGATCGCCTGGGGCCAGTGGCGTTGGGCCGTCAGCAAGGGAACCCCTTCCTGGGTCGTGACATCATGGCAGAGCGTGACTTTTCCGAAGAGACTGCTGCGGCTGTCGATGATGAAGTGCGCAACCTCGTAGACCAGGCTTACCGGCGGGCCAAGGAAGTGCTCGTCAAGAATAAGTCTGTCCTCGACGAAATTGCTCAGCAGCTGGTCGAAAAAGAAACCGTGGATTCCGAAGAACTCCAGGCAATTCTGAATCGTAGCGATGTCACGATGGCGGCGATCGCCTAGATCCGCTGACGTGCCTTAGAATTTGAATACTGGTTGTTCTCCTTGGGGTAGTACGTTATGTATTGCCCCATTTTTCTGTCTAGGGTGATTCCGGTTGATCAACAGCTAGAGCAACGCGATCGCCACCCACCGCCCGCAGCTGACTCAGAACCTGGGCAATTTTCTCATAGGGCAGTTTTTGATCCGCCTGCAACAAGACAATACCCTTAGGGGTGGACTGAAAATAGGTTTGCAGTTCAGCCGAGAGTGCAGCCTCATCCAGGGTCTGATCCTGTAGTACGATCTGCCCCTCGGTATTCAACCCGATGATCAACGGATCCGGCAGTTCACTGTCTGGCGGCAGCGGTTCGCTACTGTCCGTACTGGGCAGCGTCACCTTAATCACAGGCTGTCCTGCCGTCAGAGTCATTGAAATGATAATGAAGAACGTCAGCACACACAGCAAGACATCCATCATCGGCAGCAAATTAATCTCTGCCACGGGGGGGGGTTGGGAACGGCGACGCATAATAACCTCAGCAAAACAGGGAGATGGCCGCAGATTAGCGGTGGATCGAAGATTCAGTCAGGGACGTTTCAGCCGGGATGCGTGGGGATTTGGCGTGATGTTGAGGCTCGTACCAAATCTGACGATAAATGAGCTCCAGTTGGTTGCCAACTTCCATAAAATAGTCGGTTTGCTGGGCTTGCAGTCCTAAAAACAGGCGCAAAAACAAGAGCGCCACAATCGCCACAACCATGCCCGTCGCCGTTGTGATCAAGGCTTCCCCAATGCCAGCGGCAGCCTTAGTCGCTTGCTCAGTAACCGCCCCGCTCCCAGAGCCGATTTCAAGGCTACCAAAAGTTTGAATCAGACCTGTTACCGTGCCGAGCAGACCCAAGAGCGGAGCCGTTGCCACGACCGTTTCGAGCAGCTTATCGCCGCGACGCATTTTGATAAACTCGCGGTCGGCCCCAGCTTCTAACGCTAATCGAAAGGTCTCGGGGGTAGGAGAATTGAGCTGGAGTGGCCCCAGTAGGAAACGACCAATCGGTTGTGCCTTTGCATACTGAGCAACCTTCAAGGCTTCATCGAGGCTGTATTGAGCCGCGCTCAGCACATCATTGACGATCTGACGTTCATGGCTTGTCAATCTGAGCCAGAACCAGCCGCGTTCCAAAGCACAGGCAAACGTCAAGACTGAGAAGCCAATCAGCGGGAGCATCACAGGCCCACCCTTTAAAACCAGATCAAAAATTCTCGGGGCTTCTTCAGCGGTGGTCGCAGCAAACAGAAACTCATTCATAGAAATGTATTGCAATACAACAGAGGGCTAGCACGTCAGATGGCGGGTGTGTTTCAAGATGATGTGCGGATGGATGAGGCCATCCTGAACGCTGGGAGGTAGACCGTTAAGTCTGTTCAGTCTGTATTGGATTAGTCGTCCAGATGACGACAAAAGTGGCTGTTTTGTCTTTAGCGCGAACCAGATTGAAATAGCGTGTTGTGGATCCCTGCTGATACTCATAGACCGCTCCTCCCCCAAATTCACCTTTTGGGGTGAAGGTGGCATCTGCGAATTGGGTTTCTAGGGCAGTCAAGATTTCATCGGGGCGTTTGCGAGAACACCATTGGATGTCTTCAATCTCGGCTAGAAATTTTTTGTTTTGTTGAGCATTATCTGCCAAGCTTTCCGGGGTAAAAAACAGAGTGGGCTGTGGAAACAAAACGTGGGGAATTCCGAGGGAGCGATCCACGCACAGACTTTGCTGAAAGCCAATCAAATTGCTTTGCAGATTTTGCAGTGAGCCATCATCTTCTTCTGGAATAGGTGTGGGAGTCGGGGTTGGGGTTGGGGTTGGCTCGGGAGTGGGGGTTGGAGAGGGTTCGGGCGTAGGTTCAGGGGACGGCTCTGATTTGGGTGTGGGCGGTGGAGTCGGCTTGACTACGGGAGTCGGCTTGATCACGGGAGTTGCTTGTACCAATGGCTGTGGCTTCGGTGTAGCTGGAATTGGTTTAGGCTTAGGGCTGGGTGGCGGTGGTTTAGGTGCGGGCTTGAGCTGGAGAGCGGCGACTTTAATGCTGTCTAGGTTCTTTTCGGGCGGCGGCGAAAGTGCTGCTGTAGAGGGCTGAGTCATCGGTATCCGCACCCACAACAAGCCAATATGACCAACCAAGGAAATAATCAGCATTGGGTACTGGATCAGATGTTGCCAAAAGGGTTTGGGTTCTGGTGGCGGTAATTGCTGCATAAGCTGCCTGAAACAAACCGGGACATTCATCAAGATCAGCTGGGTTTAGGGCTGTTAGGTTAATCTGTGAGCAGTGTTTTGAGGTAGGCCCTAAGGAAGCTACCCTCAGGGTAATGTAACGGGCCGCTTCCATAAAGAAAGCCTGAGACAGTATGGGGGCTGCCTCAGGAAAACGAGTGGGGATGTGAGCGAGATAAAGAACACCGACTGCACAACGAGTTTTGGGTTATCGTGCAGAGGCTTGAATTATTCGGTCGCCTCAAGCTTCATCAGATCAGCAATCTTGACGCCAACGGTCTCTCGACCTTCAAAAACGCTGCCCAGCTTCGCATTGTTGAAATTCGTTTCAACGGCGGTGTAAGCATCTGTGGGTAGGGGCACATAGCCGACTTCTGCTGCTAGCGTCGGGACATTATCCAGGTAAAAATCGACAAACTGCTTGACTTCTGGTTTCTTATTGATGGCCTCAGCATTCACGTAGATGAAGAGAGGTCGTGATAGTGGGGCGTAGGTGCCGTTTTCTACCGTCTCTCGCGAGGGTTTCACAGGCCCTTTGCCGCCATCAATCGCCACCGATTTAAGTTTATCTTTATTGGCTTCGTAGTAGGCAAACCCGAAGTAACCTATCGCGTTTTTATCGCGAGAAACCCCTTGTACAAGGATATTGTCGTCTTCGCTGGCCGTGAAGTCAGAACGATGAGAGCTATCTTTGCCAATAATGGCTTCACCAAAATAATCAAAGGTTCCGGAGTCTGTGCCTGGTGCGTAGAGACTCATTTTGGTGCTGGGCCAGCTGGGGTTGACTTGGTTCCAGCTCGTGACTTTCCCTTGGGCTGAACTATCCCACATCGCCTTGAGTTGCTCCACCGACATGGTGGAAGCCCAGGTGTTTTCGGGATGAACAACCACGGTCAGTGCATCATAGGCAACTGGAAGCTCAACAAACTTAATGCCTGCGGCCTTACAAAGTTCGCGTTCAGAGGATTTGATGGGCCGAGAGGCATTGGAGATATCGGTTTCGCCTGCACAAAACCGCTTGAATCCACCGCCAGTGCCGGAAATCCCGACGGTCACGTTGACGTTGCCACCGCTGGTCTTCTGAAACTCTTCAGCAACGGCTTCGCTGATGGGAAAGACGGTGCTCGATCCATCCACCTGAATGGTTTTGGTTTGCGCAAAGGCAGGCGCACTAGAAACACTCGCTACAATGACGGTGGTCGCGATCGCACGGGCCACCAACGCAGCTGTCGGACTGAAAGGGTAGGATTTGACCTGCATGGGGGATCTCTCGAAACTAACTGACCACTACAGACCATAGAGCCGCAAGTTTAAGGTAAAGGCGAACGGAACCCTAAGAAAAAATTATGGCGAGATTATGGAGCAGTTAATGCAACTGCAGGGCGTAGCTGCGTCCCAAAGCAACATTGAGCTTTGCCGTCGGATCGCGGCGCGGATCGCGGCCACACCGCAGCAGCGGGTGACCTTTGCTAACTTTATGGACTGGGCGCTCTACGAGCCTAATCTAGGATATTACTGCGCCCCACGTCCCAAAATTGGAGGGGCGGGCGATTTTGTGACGGCGTCTCATTTTGGTGCCGATTTTGGAGAGCTTTTAGCGAAGCATTTTGTCTCGTTGTGGCAGTCTCTTGGGTCTCCAGACCAGTTTCAGGTCGTGGAAATGGGGGCCGGACAAGGACTTGTCGCGGCGGATGTTTTAGCTTATCTTCATCGTTGCTTTGTGCAGCAGCCCGCCTCTGATCCAGGGCAATTCTGGCAAGCTTTAAAGTATGTGATTGTAGAACGCTCGCCTATCCTCCGGGCTGAGCAGCAGCAAATCCTGCAACGGTTTGCGGCATCTAGCAAGCTGACCTGGCAGACTTGGCCGCAAATTGCTGATGAAAGTGTTGTGGGTTGTTTTTTCTCGAATGAGCTGATTGATGCCCTGCCAGTGCACCGGGTTGAGCTGTGTGCCGGACAGCTGCAAGAAGTGTATGTCACGCTGCCCGCTGGAGATGCAGCACCAGAGCGTCCCTTTGTGGAGGTGGTTGCTGACCCCTCTACCCCAGAACTCGCCACCTATCTTGCCGAGTTGGGTTTCGATTTTGGTGATGCGAGGTACCCAGAGAGATACCGGACAGAAATCAGTTTGGCGACCCGTGACTGGCTGGTAAGGGTTGCCAGCAAGCTGCATCAGGGCTACATGCTCACGATTGATTATGGCTACCCAGCCCAGCAGTACTACCATCCCCAGCGGTGTGACGGCACCCTGCAGTGTTACTATCAACAGTCCCACCATGCTGATCCCTACTGGGCGGTGGGCTACCAGGATCTAACGGCCCATGCTAACTTCACGCTTCTCGAGCAGGTCGGGGCTCAACAGGGTCTCAAGACAGTAGGTTTTACGCAGCAGGGACTCTTTCTGATGGAACTGGGGCTAGGCGATCGCCTCAGTGCTTTGCTGACAGATGCTGCTTCAGATGCAGATCCCATGGCAACTTTACAGCATCGAGATGCTCTCCAAGCATTGATAAACCCTTTAGGCCTGGGTAACTTTGGTGTGTTGCTTCAGGGTAAAAACCTCATGACTATCCACACTCAGTCCATCAGAGGCTTTAGCCCGTTAGGTGGATTGCCCTGGTAGCGTTTCCTCATGGGGGGCGGACTTTTAGCTCTATGGCCCTGGAACTTGCCTGAGCAAATCCGACCCTTAGCTAGAGGGTGAACTGAGCGGGCTGGGTAGGACTGTTGCAGCTATTTTGCGCTGACTGGCGGCTTTGGCGTAGCGGCCAGGGCATTACTGGACAATAAATACCGTCTAATACCGTCTTGATTGTTGGACGCCTTGATCTGGATGCGTGGGGTTCCTGCATGCACATGGAGCGCTCGCTCTACCCTGGTCACTTCTTGTATGCAGGATGATGTTTTGTCCGACTCATTGGGGACTCATTGGGGTAGAGTAGAGCGACCTTGGTGGCAGCCTGAGCTGTTATGCCACGGGCGAGGTGTCTACAATCTTGCTGCGTTAGACTTCACTCGCTCCACATCCTGAATAGTTATTGCGGAGAATTAAGCTTTCGCGCTTGTCCTCAGGGTTAGATTAAGCAGCCTGAAACGAGGTTTTATCTCTAAAGACAGAGTAAATAGCCTCAAAAATCCGCCAAAAGCGTATTTTAAAGTGCAGCTGCTTCCTTGGAAAATATTACAATAGTTAATAATACTGGCCAGTATGTTAAAATTGTTTACAAACAGGGATCCAATTTGATAAAGGGTAAAGTCGCAGACTGTTGTGAAAAATAGAGTGCGGTATTGTTCGCCTAGCTTGACCTACGGCATCATTTACTTTTCAGCCTAAGTGCTGTGAAATGCGCACTAACATTCTTGGGCTTGCCAGTGGCTGTCCCCCTAACGACCAATCATTCCCGATAGAAGAGGCTTTAAGGCATGAAAACGACAGAGACATCTAAGGATCTAGTGCGAACTTATTTACGTGAAATCGGTCGTGTGCCTTTGTTGACCCATGAAGAAGAGATCACCTTTGGGAAGCAAGTGCAGCAGCTGAATGCGCTGCAGCAGGTTAAGGAAGATCTGAAGGCGAAGCTCGATCGGGAGCCGACCCTAGCTGAATGGGCGATCGCGGCGGAGTTGCCGGAGCCGGATTTGCGGGCTGCCGTTATTCATGGCGAATCGGCCAAGCGAAAAATGGTGGAAGCGAATTTGCGCTTGGTTGTATCGGTTGCCAAAAAATACATCAAGCGGAATGTTGACCTACTTGATCTGATCCAAGAGGGCACTATCGGTATGCAGCGAGGGGTCGAAAAGTTTGACCCGACCAAGGGCTATCGCTTTTCGACCTATGCCTACTGGTGGATTCGTCAAGCCATTACCCGTGCGATCGCCGAAAAGGGTCGGACAATTCGGTTGCCCATCCACATCACCGAGAAGCTCAACAAGATTAAAAAGACCCAGCGTATTCTGTCCCAGCGGCTCGGTCGGTCTGCCACTGTGGCCGAGCTGGCGGATGAGCTGGAGCTGACTCCGCGCCAAGTGCGAGACTATCTGGAGAAGGCCCGCCAGCCTTTATCCCTGGATGTCAGAGTGGGCGATAACCAGGATACAGAGCTGGGTGAACTGCTAGAGGATCCTTCTGAATCTCCTGAAAACTACACGCTGCAAACCTGCTTACGGCAAGATCTTGAGCGACTGATGGCCGATCTGACTCAGCAGCAGCAGCAGGTACTGGTGCTGCGGTTTGGCTTGGAGGACGGACAGCCGCTGACTTTGGCGAAGGTGGGTGAGCGTCTGAGTATTAGTCGGGAGCGGGTGCGTCAAATTGAGCGTGAAGCACTGACAAAGCTGCGCAAGCGTCGGGACGATATTCATGAGTATCTTGCCAGCTAGTCGGCTGGGGTGAGCTAGGTCAGCCGTTCACGATGAGAGCAGCCTCCGTCGTCTCGGCTGAGGTGCGTGAATCTCTGGAAGCGGTGTCTTGAGGCGGTCGCCAAAGCGGGAAATCCTGACAATTTAGGTTCGGTTTTGCCCCCCAAGTGCCGCCTTTAAGCTTGTTAAACTGCATTTAACGCCACTGCGCGGACTGAAGTATTCGTTTCCTCGGGAAGACTCATGGATAACCTCATCAATCAATCGACAGACTTTGGTGGCGCTGATCCGGGCTCCAGTAATCTTCTGATGCAGTACGTCAATGCTATGGAGCCGGAGGCGATCGCCCGTTTGTCCCAGCCTGCGTCTGCCGATGTGTTGCAGATGATGGAGCGGAAAGTGGTGGGGCTCCTAGGAAGTCTGCCTTCAGAGCAGTTTGGGGTCATGGTGACCACCAGTCGGGAAGGTTTAGGCCGCTTGCTGGCTTCAGCCATGTTAAATGGATATTTCCTGCGGGCTGCTGAACAGCGCATGTCCTTCGAACAGGTACTTTCGCAGGAGTCCGGAGCACCCTCAGAAGACGGGGGCTTGGATTAGCTGTAGAAGACCTCCGGTGTTTGTTGGAGTGTGGTGCAGTTTGTGAGCCCTAAGCGAGCATCGCGCGGCGCACCTGTGCCCGCTCAATGTCAATGGTCTGAACTGCCGCTGCCCAGGTTACGGGCGACGCTGTTGGACTGGTATCGCCAGACCGGGCGACAGCTTCCCTGGCGACAAACCACCGACCCTTACGCGATCTGGGTGTCTGAGGTGATGCTTCAGCAAACCCAGGTGAAAACCGTGCTGCCTTATTATGAGCGCTGGCTGGCGAGATTCCCGGCGATCGCTGACTTGGCGGCAGCTTCCCAGGAGGAGGTGCTGCTCCAGTGGCAGGGGTTAGGCTACTACGCTCGCGCCCGCAACCTTCACAAAGCGGCGCGAAAAATCATGACGGAGTTTGAGGGGCAGTTTCCCTGTGAGCTGGCATCAATACTGACCTTGCCGGGGATTGGGCGAACCACCGCAGGCGGCATTCTAAGTGCTGCCTATCAACAGCCGCATCCGATCTTAGATGGCAACGTGAAGCGAGTTCTGGCGCGACTCATTGCGCTAGAGGTACCGCCGAATAAAGCGTTGACAGCCCTCTGGCAAGGGTCTGGTGCCTTGTTAGACCCGCAGCATCCCAAGGACTTTAACCAGGCTCTAATGGATTTGGGGGCCACGATTTGTACCCCAAAACAGCCCCAATGTCCTGATTGCCCTTGGGCCAATGTATGCTACGCTCGTCAACTCAACCTGCAAACAAAGCTTCCCATGACTGAAGATCGTCCACCCTTGCCCCATAAGCAGATTGGTGTTGCCGTGATCTGGAATGATCAGGGGCAAATTTTAATCGATAAACGTCCTCAGAAAGGTCTACTTGGGGGGCTGTGGGAATTCCCTGGCGGTAAAATTGAACCCGGTGAGACCGTCACAGACTGTATCGCACGCGAAATTCAAGAAGAGTTAGGCATTGAGATTGAAGTGCTAGAGCCTTTAATCACCGTTGACCATGCCTACACCCACTTTAAGGTCACCCTCTCGGTCTATCACTGTCGGCATCGTGCAGGTGAACCGCAGCCCCTAGAATGTGATGAAATACGCTGGGTTACCCTAGAAACAATCGATCACTATCCCTTCCCCACCGCGAATCAGCGGATCATTGCGGCCCTCAGGGAAGCGGGGCTACCCAAGGCGATCGCTACATCAGTGCGTTTATCTTCCCAGCCCTCAGACTAAAGATCATGTTCTTCCCAGCTTCCCAAGCGCAAAAGGTTGCGCATCCCAGAGGTCGTCGTTCATGAGCACTGTCTACACGCGTCCCCTGGCTCGATTAGTGGAGCAGCTCCAGCGACTCCCTGGGGTTGGCCCTAAAACAGCACAGCGACTCGCCTTGCACATCATTAAGCGCCCAGAAGCGGACGTGCAAGCCCTGGCTCAAGCCTTGCTGGATGCCAAGCAGCAGATAGGCTTTTGCTCGATCTGTTTCCACCTCTCAGCCGAGCCGACCTGTGAAATTTGCCGATCAACCCGCCGCGATGATTCAATTATTTGCGTTGTGGCCGATTCCCGCGATGTCATTGCCCTTGAAAAAACGCGGGAATATCGGGGTAAATACCACGTATTAGGGGGTCTCATTTCACCGATGGACGGCATTGGCCCCGAGCAACTAGCGCTACAGCCCCTGATTCGACGTGCCAGCCAACCCACCGTACAGGAAGTCATCTTGGCGATTAACCCCAGCGTGGAAGGCGAAACCACGACCCTCTATATCGGACAGCTGCTAAAACCGTTCACGCGCGTTACCCGCATAGCCTTTGGGTTGCCCATGGGCGGCGATTTAGAGTATGCCGATGAAGTTACATTGGCTCGAGCCTTGGAAGGGCGACGTGATCTGGAGTAAGGGACGCCACTCAGAGACCGAACTGCGTGGCGCTCTAAAGAACCTGAGCCTGCTTAAAAGCCCTAAGGCGCTGCCTAAAGCTTTTGCTTCACGAATACAACGAGCTGGCCAATGGCTTTCTTGAGAGCGGCAATTTCAGCTTCCATCTTCTCGACTTTTTCCTGAAGCGCTACGACTTCGCCAACATTGGCACCAGTCATCGTTGTTTTGGAAATATCGCTCTTGATGCGAGGAAGTTTTGATTTGGAAATGGCTAACTTAATAGCGGCCTGGAGCTGATGTTTCTCGAAGGGCTTTTCAATGAATTCAAAAAACTCGAAGGGTTCCTGTAGTTTGTCAGTGACCTCTTCCTTCCGTCCTGACATAATGACCAGTGGAATGCTTTTGAGGCTATCCTCCTGTTGGAGTTCCTGGTAGACATCCCACCCACTCAAGCGGGGCAGGAGGAAATCTAGCATGATTAAATTGGGCCGTTCTTCACGAATAAGATTGAGCCCTTCTAAGCCATCTTTAGCCTCAAGAACTTCAAAGTCTCCGTCTGGGAGCATGTCTCGGACGCGCATACGAATGACTTTGCTATCGTCGATAACTAAAATTTTGTGACTACCCACGCCGATCTCCTACGTCCGCAATGATAAGGGTAAAGTATATCAGGCTTATTCATACTGTAATTGTAGGTACCGCCGGACTGGCGCAACTACTGAATAACGATTCACCTTCCATAAAGAGTTTGCCCAAGTTAAGTCGCAGACCATACAGATAGAGTGCAAATTCATTCGCTCAGATCATAGACGGTTTACTCAATTCTTTACAGATTTGTGGATTGCTAAGGGCGGAATGCCGCCAGATATTGAGCGCGTCGATTGGAAGGTTTGGCCGGGAGTGGTGAATGTTGAGGGATTGAGGGTAAGCCAAGGGGCTGTGCTTGAGGGGCTAACATGCCCAGAAAGTTGGGAAGTAACCGCGATACGCTGTCGATGGTTATTGCAGAGACACGTTGGGATGGCATGCCGTAAGGGGAGGTCTTGAGATGCTGGATCGTGATGTGACAAAGCTACCGGGGCCTGGATCCGAGGCGCAACGGTTGCCAGATTGGCTACGGCGGCCCATTGGTCGTGCCAGTCAGCTTTCAGCAGTCCAAAAAATTGTTAAGCGTCATGGCATCCATACAATTTGTGAAGAGGGGCGGTGCCCCAATCGGGGTGAATGTTACGCCAACAAGACGGCAACTTTCTTGTTGATGGGGCCAGTTTGTACAAGAGCCTGTGGGTTTTGTCAGGTTGATAAGGGGCGAGCCCCGATGGCGCTAGACCCGGATGAACCGCAAAAAATCGCAGTATCTGTACAGTTACTGGGACTATCTTACGTGGTGCTGACCTCCGTGGCGCGCGATGACTTGCCCGACCAAGGGGCAGGCTGGTTCGCACGGACGATTGTGGCGGTGCGCGATCGCAATCCACAGATAGCGGTGGAAGTGCTAACCTCTGATTTTCGGGGAGACCTCAACTGTGTGCGCACCGTTGTTGAGGCCGGGCCGGTTTGCTTTAATCACAACTTAGAAACCATTCGGCGGTTGCAGGGGCCGGTGCGGCGCGGGGCTTCCTACGACCGATCGCTCCGAGTTTTACAGTCTGTCAAGGAAATCGCGCCGCATCTGCCGACCAAGTCAGGACTCATGTTGGGTCTGGGTGAAACCCAGGCAGAAGTGGTGGAAACCTTGGCCGATCTGCGGGCGGTAGGGTGCGATCGCCTGACCCTGGGTCAATACTTGCAGCCCTCCTTGGCCCATCTCCCGGTGCAAAAATACTGGCATCCCGATGAATTTGACGCATTGGGGGCGATCGCTCGGTCAATGGGCTTTAGCCATGTCCGTTCTGGCCCACTGGTGCGCAGCTCTTATCATGCAGGCGCATCGGCGTGAAGTTGACCTGAGCGACCGACCTTTCCCAGCCTAGAAGAGAATATAGATTAGCATTAACATAGAAAAGCTCTTTCTAGACGGACAATCCGGCTTAAAAAAGCAAGAGCTACAACCTCCGGTAACGA
>CAZXWR010000050.1:0-17000 GCA_964644325.1 uncultured bacterium | reverse complement strand
ATGCGGTTTCGGTGCAAACCCTCCAGAAGCTGATTGCGCGTCTACAGCGCGATCACTCTAAAGTTCAAACACTTTTAAGCTCCCTCAGTTTTTCCCTGCGGAGCTTTAACAATCTGAATCAATTTTTGGCGCTGATTCCCTTGATTGTGAGTCGCGTTACAGACTCAGACGCTGCTGCCTTAGTTTTGTTCCGCCCAAACGGTAAAGTTTCTCTGGAACAGCTGTACTGCCATGAAGGCAGTCACTGCTTGAATATTCGTCAAGCTCTGGAATCTGTCACGCACAACACGAGTAACCCTGGGCAGGTGACCCCGAAGTATAGTGTCCAGGTCGATCAGCAGCTGCAACAGCTGTTGGGGGACGATTATCACTGGCACAGTACGGCGATATTGGTTCGCAATGTAGAACCCCATGAACGGGGACGCCTCTACTTATTTAGTCAGAATCCCGATCATGTCTGGAATGAAACCAGGCAAAAGCTGGCCCAGCTGGTGGCAGATCAAACGGCTGTTGCGATTGAAAATGACGTCCTCAGTGCCAAAGTGCGCAAGCAGGAGCGTCTGGCCCGCGAACTGGAAATTGGAGCGGAAATTCAGGCCCGGCTATTTCCACCCCACTGTCCCCAAATTGAAGGGGTAGAGGTGGCGGCCACCTGTAAAACCGCGAGTCAGGTGGGGGGAGACTATTACGACTTCATTCCGATCTATGAAGATCCAGCGTCTAGCTATGGTCAGCAAAACATGCCGCCCGAACGCTGGAGCGTGGTCATTGGGGATGTGATGGGCAAGGGGGTGCCCGCTGGCTTGATTATGACGATGACCCGTGGCATGCTGCGCACGGATATCCTGAATCACCATTCACCAGCCCGGATTTTGCAGGACTTAAACACGGTTATGTATGCCGATCTGGAGACCTCCAATCGGTTTGTGACGCTGTTTTACTCAGAATACGAACCTAAAAGTCAAACCCTGTTTTTTAGCAATGCGGCACACCATCCGCCGCTGCTATGGCGATCGCATACAGACCGCATCGAGCGTCTAGATACAGATGGCATGCTGATTGGTCTAGACATGAACACCACCTACCGTGAGGATAGGGTGCAGCTATATCCCGGCGACACCATCATCTATTACACCGATGGGTTTACCGATGCGCCGAATCCTCGAGGTGAGCGCTTTGACGAAGAAAATCTGATCCGAGCCTTTTATAATGCCTGTCATAGCTGCCGGACGCCTGAAGCAATTTCAGAGCGCCTTTTTAATGAGGTGGATGCCTTCATTGGTCGCCAGGGCGTCCAGAATGATGACATGACGCTCGTGGTCATGCGTGTGCAGCCGAAGCCCGTTGAGCTGCCTTTTCTGGGTTAAGCTGCAGCGATAGCGTCACTTGTCCCTGGATAGCTCAATCGCCTGACAAATGAACCACTACTTCCCGCAGGGAGCCGTGATGACGATGTTCCCAAACATAAATTCCTTGCCAGGTACCCAGGACTAAGCGGCCATTGTTCACCGGGATTTGTTCAGAGGTGTGGGTTAAGGCGGTTCGGATATGGGCTGGCATATCATCTGGCCCCTCTGCACTATGGCGATAGTAGGGACCCTCTGGGGCAAGTTTTGCCAAGAACGTTTCTAAATCCTTGAGGACGTCTGGGTCAGCGTTTTCTTGAATGACCAAGCTGGCGGAGGTATGTCGTAAAAACAGGGTGCAAAGCCCGACGCGCAGATTGGCTTGACCCACGACATCTTGCACCTGGCGAGTAATGTTACTGAAAGACTGCCCAGCTGTCTTAACTTTAAGGAGATGCTGATAAACCATCGGGTAAGGCTCACGACTCCCCTATCTTAGCGATTTCGAGTGGATGCTGACCCTGGGGTTGAGTGCTGGACTGGCGATCCTGGACGAGTGATCCTGGGCTGGCGATCGCCATAGCGCTGTTGCCCAACAGTTGCCCAACGGTTGCCAAAATCCTCCACGGTAAGGGGGCGAATGCAGCGTACAATATAGGCCAAATAGGCATAGGTCATAGGCCAACGTCTATCCCTAAAACCGTTTTATTTCGGTTGGTGTCCGTTCGGGAGCTACTGTTATGTCCGCCCCTCACCGCTACCAGAGTCATTTATTCCAGTCTGTCCAAGCCCAGGTGCGCCGTATTCATGATCAATCGCAACGGCAGTGGCGGCAGTTAAAAATTGCCGTCCGTTGGGGCACTCAAGTGGCGTTGTCGCCACTCTTGGGATTGATGCAGGGACAGCTCTGGGAGCGGACTGCGTTGGGGGCAGAGACACCACCGCCCAAGCGATCGCTCCAGCGTATCATCCGTCAGTCCTTGAACATGCTGCTCCCCCTGCGCCAGAAAGGGTTAGGCCAAAGGACAGCATCTATCTCGACGCCTGTTCTGTTCGAGCGGGTGCTCGGGGATCTGGCGCTGCAAGTCCGCCCAGAAGCTAAGCCTCGCTTCCTATCGATGAATGCTGAAGCCCGTGAAGCAGCGGCGCCTGATCAGATGTGGCGCGTCAAAATTCAGTCACGCTTCGCTCCGAGGGCTGTCTTTCAATCTTGGGGTCGGCAAGCCTTAATGCAGGTACGTTCTTGGCTTGGGCGATCGCCCCGATCTGCGCAGCCAAGCTGCCCGACTTCATCACCATTACAGTCCAATCCCACGATGGCCTCCTCTGAAACAGAACTTCCGGTTCAGGTGGTGCCCGTCATTCGAGGCATTGCTTCTTGTTGTGAGGGCCACCAACTAGTGCTGGTGACCGTTGAAAATCAAGTGCTGGACATCTTAACAGCGGCGCAGCAGCGATTGCTAAAGCAGCGAATTGACCGTGAGCTAGGGATCTATCTCCGCAGTGACCCGTCTGCCCTGGCCAAAACGGCTGGCTCGACATTGCGTCAACATCAGTCTTTGCGCCTTGCGATCGCCCAGCCCATATCCGTGGCCTTGGCACCCTGTAGAGTCCTGCAAGGCTGGATGCAGCGTGTCTATACCCTTGCCTGGACTCGGGTGATGACTGCGATCGCTCCTACTCGGCCCCAGGCACTGCCGTTTAAGGCAACCCCACTGCCATCCCCATTCACTCCCTGGGCGCGGCTATGGGCGATCGTCCGGCACCATTTACCCGGCGCGCTGATGCGTCGTCTCCCAGAAGCTACCCCACCTCGCCGGAACGTTCTGGGGAACTGTCTAGCCCTTGGGACTCTCTTCAAAGCCTCCCTCCTCCGGCATATCGAGCAGCGTCGGTTTCGACAATGGTTGATCGCTAGCTTGGGCACCCTGGCCCTACTGCCCTTTACCCTGGCCCTGCCCCGTCCGGCCCAGGCGATCGCCTTGCCTGTCAGCCTGCCCCGCTTACCAACCCCGATGCCGATGCCGGAATGGAGCACTGACATTATCTACACTCGGCGGCGGCGCTGGCAGTGGCGACAGCTCTTTTCTCGAGATGGGGGATATTCCCAGGGTAAAGTTCGCATCGCTGCTGAATCTAAGGCGATTGCGACTGCTGCCTTTAGTGCCGATCTGGCGAATTGGGCCGCCCAGGCGAGTCGAGTTGGCAGCCCCAGAACCCAGGCAACCACAGCTGTCATTGACACGCCGGCTACGGTTCTTGGCTATGAGCAATCTCCCTTAGAGCAAGTTTTACACTGGCTGGATAGGTTGTTCGCCCGGTTTGAAATGCAGCTCATGGCGCTCTGGCATTATTTGCAGCGTATCCTCGCGACAACATTCAAAGCCTGACTCGCCACCGATTGGCTCCAGGTCATTGGAATTGCTCGACATCCCCCCTTTCGCAGCGCGATGTCATGGCCCTGATCCACCGTAAACAGGGCAATATGGCCGCTGACTGGGTCAATTTGGGTGCAACAGTTCGATATGATGGTGAGACTCAGTTTGCTACACTGTCCACTTATTCGGTTAGGTACCAACGGCTATGGAAACTCTCAAAATCGTTGTTTACATCACGGTGTTCTTCTTTATCGGCCTGTTTGTGTTTGGCTTTTTGTCAAATGACCCGTCCCGGAATCCGAATCGCAAGGATCTAGATTAATTGCACCGCTGGTTAATGAGATGGGTCATTTTGGGGCTCAAGAACAGGGAGGCTGTGCGTCTAATCGGTTCGTTACTGTACCGTATGTAGCTCATGGTCTATTTGCCTCTAGAAGTCTCTGCGCCGCCACCTCTGGTTCTGAACGTGCCCAATCCGAGTCTCAATTCGGATTCGGGCTCGTTTTTTTGGGCACAAAAGAACGTCGATTTATCCCTCGCGGATGCTTCAGCGGCTCCAGCCTCAACGACTCCAGCCGCGACCTCTCCTGACACTGAAGCAGAAGGTCTTGGTGCACCCATCAGTCGCAGCTATCCCCCGTCAGCCTTGGGTCTTGGAGTAGCGTCTCAGAGCTTGCACTTTACAACAACGGCGCTGCCTGACTCTGATTTAAGCCCTGTTGAAATATCTGACGGTCAGGGGGATATTCCGAAACCTACTGCACATTCAGAATCGAAATTTTCCCCGATTCACCCCATCCAAATTGCCCAGAATCAGCCGAATTCAGAAGTCCCTGGGGAAGCAGGCCAATCGATTGAAGTGCCAGATTCGCCGGACACAGAGGTGCCTCAGCCTTCCCCGGTCAGTCAGCCACCCCTGGATGAATTTGTACAGCTGTCCGCAGATCAGCAGGAATACGATACCCTCCAGCGGGTCGTGACAGCAGTGGGCAATGTGCTGCTGAATTACCAAGAGGCGGAACTCAAGGCAGATCGAGTCCAGACGCGCGTTGCCGAGCAGCTTGTGGTGGCGGAGGGCAATGTTCAGCTCACCCGTGGGGAGCAGGTGCTCCAGGGCGATCGCCTTGAATATCAGCTTGATCAAGAACAGGGCATCTTGTTTAAGCCCCGAGGCACCATTTTTTTGCCCTCTGCCGGAACCGATCTATCAACCCAGACTCCAACCAGTCGCGCCATTGGGTCTAACCCGCTGGTTCCCCTGGAGTCGACCCTCCAGCGCACACAGTCCCCCATCGTCACTGGCGCCAAGGAAAGCGTTGAGCGACTCCGGTTTGAAGCGGATCGGATTGAATTTACAGGCCAGAATTGGCGGGCCGTTAACATTCGGATCACGAGTGACCCCTTCTCGCCCCCCGAACTGGAACTGCGGGCTGACCAGGCTGAGTTAACCCGCGTTGCCGCCCAGGAAGATGTCGTGGTACTCAAACGACCGCGACTTGTTTTTGATCAGCGGATCAGTATCCCCGTCCCGCGATCGCGGGTTGTTTTGAGCGGTCAGCGCCAAGATCCCTTTGCGCTCGAAATTGGCTTTGACGATGAAGATCGAGGCGGCCTCTTTTTAGGCCGACGTTTCTCGCTACTCTCTCGGCCATCCTTCAGCTTGTCTGTCACGCCTCAGTTTTTTCTGGAGCGGGCTATTTTTGATCGGGGCTTTGATCTGACTGACCCGGATCTGTATGGGTTAGCGATCGAGTTCGGCAGCAAAATTGATCCGCAAACCCGCTTCAGCGGTTTCTTTAACCTGCGAAGCGTTGACTTTGCTAACTTCTCGGATCAGTTTCGATCTGGCTTACAGCTCCAGCGCCAATTCAGCAACCATACATTATCTTTTGAGGCGGCTTATCGGGAGCGGGTCTTGAGCGGTTCCCTGGGCGATCGCACCATTCAAAATCGGCTGGGGGCCATCTTCAGTTCGCCAACCCTAACCCTGGGTAACAGTGGCGTTGAACTTAACTACCGTCTGGGAGCGGAACTCATCACCGCTGCCATCGATGAGTCTAGCCAGCCTCAGATTGATACCTTTGGCCGTTTCCAAGGAAGTGCCTCACTGCGCAAAGTGTTTCCCCTCTGGACTGGAACCACCTTGCCCCCCACCGCCACAGAAGGACTGCGCTATACCCCAGAACCCGTTCAACCCTATCTGCGCCTGGTGACCAGCCTGACTGGGGTGGCCAGCGGCTACACGAGCGGCGACACACAGACGACGTTTATCGGCAAAGTTCAAGTTGAAGGGCAGTTTGGTCACTTCTCGCGGCCCTATTTAGACTACACCGGGTTTTTTCTGGGGTTTTCCCAAGGGGTACTGATTGGTGAATCCCCCTTTATTTTTGACCGCGTCGTTGACCGTCAGGTGCTCTCCGTCGGCATCCTACAGCATCTGTACGGCCCCATCCGCATCGGCTATCAAACTTCGATCAACCTCGATACCGGCGAATTTTTCAACTCGGATATTATCCTGGACTACAGTCGACGCACCTATGGCTTAAGCCTGCGCTATAACCCCAACCTCCAGGTCGGGGCCATCCTGTTCCGGATCAATAGCTTTAACTGGGTCAGCAATCGTGATCCGCTGAACAATCCAGAAATTGGGGTTGTTGAGGCGGGGGTTGAACAGCGCAATGAACCCTTTTAGCCGCCATTCCCCAAGGTACCCTCATGTTATCTCCCGCCTCAGTTGGCTCTGAACACCCCCCCGATCACCATTACTGGATGCAGCGATGCCTGATGCTGGCCAAACAAGCCCAAGGTCGGACAGCTCCCAATCCCATGGTGGGCTGCGTGATTGTTCAGGGACAAAAAGTGGTGGGTGAGGGATTTCATCCCCAAGCTGGAGAGCCTCACGCGGAGGTTTTTGCACTGCGGGCTGCGGGCGATCGCGCGCGGGGTGCAACCCTCTATGTCAATCTAGAACCCTGTAGTCACTTTGGCCGCACGCCTCCCTGTGCTGATGCGGTGGTGGCTGCGGGTCTGGCCCGGGTGGTGGTAGGGATGGTTGACCCGGATTCACGGGTTTCGGGTCGGGGCATTCGGCGTTTGCGGAATGCAGGCATTGAGGTGATTGAGGGGGTTGACTCCCAGGACTGCCAAGCCCTCAATGAAGCCTTTATCCATCGGGTCACCCATCATCAACCCCTGGGAATTTTGAAGTATGCGATGACCCTGGATGGCAAAATTGCCACGGTTCAAGGCCACAGTGCTTGGGTAAGTGGCACTCCAGCTCGAACTTACGTGCATCAGCTTCGGTCTCAAAGCGATGCTGTCATTGTGGGTACCAATACGGTGCGCTTGGATAATCCCCAGCTCACCAGTCATCGTGTGACCGATCTGGAGGGCGGGGGCCAGCCCCCCCACAATCCCCTTCGGGTTGTGATGAGTCGCTCCCTGAAGATGCCGCTGGCTGCCAAACTCTGGCAAACCCACCTGACCCCCACTTTGGTGTTTACAGAACGCACCGCTGATCTTGAGATGCAGCAACATTTACGACAGCAAAATGTTGAGGTGATTGCCCTGGAAATGCTGACGCCAAAGGCTGTCATGACCTGTCTTTATGAACGAGGCTGCTCGACGGTTTTGTGGGAATGTGGGGGGCAGCTTGCAGCAGCCGCGATCGCAGCGGGCTGTATTCAAAAAGTGCTGGCCTTTATTGCCCCTAAAATTGTAGGTGGGGTTGCAGCGCCTTCCCCTGTCGGTGATCTAGGGTTTGCAGAGATGACCCAGGCCTTACCAATCCAGCGCGTGACCTGGAGCAGGGTAGGAGAAGATTTTTTACTGACCGGATACTTACCAGGCCCCGAGGGTGCGGAATCATCCCAATGATCATTGATTTACCGTGGATTACTAGAATCAAACATCTATAAGTTTTTTGTAACTTTTATTGCGTCTTCTATCGGGGTGCGGTTGCCCCAGCAAGAAGTCGTTAGGCTAGAGACGCCCGCATCAACAAGGCAAAGCGGTCTCTATGTCTCCAGAACTTATCCATCAATTTTGGTCGTTAATTGAACGAACGCAAACAACCGTCCTCCTAGACCTCGACGACGACTCTCTTGTGCGGTGCCTCATCCGTGCGTTTCAGGCTCAGAAGCCCCTAGAAGGAGAAGAGGCCACCCTCTTTCAACGCTACGTTTGGCAGCACTTGCCGCTCATCCGCGATATCGCTCAGTAACAGCAGCTCCGAATCAAATCATCTTGGCCTGCTCATTCTAGGGAAAGAAGTTTCTCTTTGGCTCTCCATAAAAAACCGCCTAGTATGACCTGAGGCGGTTTCTTCATGAGATGTTTGCCGTATCGTTACTTCCCAGGACAGGGGGACTAACGGATGTATTCCTTCAGGACGCTATTGCGATTGGGATGGCGGAGTTTCCGCAGTGCTTTCGCTTCAATTTGACGAATACGTTCACGAGTGACGTTAAAAATTTGACCAATTTCTTCTAAGGTCTTCATGCGTCCGTCATCAAGCCCGTAGCGGAGTTTCAGTACGTCTCGCTCCCGTGGACTGAGGGTATCTAGAACGCTCTCTAGGTCTTCCCGGAGTAAGCTCTTAGAGACCTGATCTTCTGGGGTTTCCCCATCTGACTCAATAAAGTCCCCCAGACGAGAATCTTCTTCCTTGCCGATGGGTGTTTCAAGAGAAATTGGCAGCTGGGCAGACTTGGCAATAAATCGCAGCTTCTCAATCGTCATCTCCATCCGAGTCGCAATCTCTTCCTCGGTGGGTTTGCGGCCCATTTCCTGCGATAGCAGCTTGGTCGTTTTTTTGATCCGCGAAATAGTTTCGTACAGGTGCACCGGGAGGCGTATGGTGCGTGACTGATCGGCGATCGCCCGCGTTATGGCTTGACGGATCCACCAAGTGGCGTAGGTGGAGAACTTATAGCCTTTCTCATGGTCAAATTTCTCAGCAGCACGGATTAGACCTAAACTGCCCTCTTGAATCAGATCTTGAAAGGAAAGACCCCGATTCATATACTTCTTGGCAATAGACACGACCAGTCGCAGGTTTGACTGCACCATTTTATCCTTGGCACGGCGACCTACATGCAGGCGATGGCGGAAGGGAGCCAATGGCATATCAACGGCATCTGCCCATTCCTGATCCAGAGGTTCACGGTCTAGTGTGTCAAATAAATCATCATAAATGCGCTCTAGCGCCAGCAGATCCGCGATTTTTCGAGCTAGCTCAATTTCTTCATCAGCGCGGAGAAGACGGATCCGACCAATTTCCTGTAAATAAAGGCGGATGGAATCTTCGGTATAGTGCTTCTTTTTTGCAGCAGCGGGAGCGCGACGTTTGGCGGCGCGAGCTTTGCCAACCTTAGAGCCGCCTGCAGCAGCCTCAGATTGAAAATCATCGTCCCCAGACTCATTCAGCTCCCCTTGCAGCAAGTTCTCAAGTTCGCTTTGGGGCTGCTGGATAGCCTCCAGTAAGTTATTGGATTGGGTCATTCCGGATTCCTCGTACTCCCTAAAAAACAGCAGGAGAGGTCATCATTCAATCAAAGGAGCTAGGCAGCCCTAAACCTTAATGCATAGCCGCAAGGCCCATGCAAGTTGAGGTAGTCCCTCACGCTCTGTCAACAATCTAATTGCTTTAGCCAGAGATGGTGGCCAGCTTCAAAAATAGTCATAAATCATGGCCTATAGTCAAGGCTGGCTGCAACCAAGACGATTGTAGCTTTTTCTACAAAATTTAGCCGCAGGGTATGTTGCTTACTCTTTGATGATGATGTAAACCCTCTAAACCAGCAGGATATAAGCTGACAGACGCTAACCATTTGTTGTTTCTGTCGCGCTTGATTCAGATGCACATTAGAGCAACTTCCTAGTGATAACTCATCTAGCCATCAACTGACGAGTGACTAAGGATGGAAAGAGTCCGGCTGTGTATGCTGGCTGACCTTAGCTTAGCGATATTTAGAGTCGAGGTGCGGCGCACTTGCGATCCTAGACGGCTTTACCGAAACCCCTGAAACTGATGTCTTTCCGAGAGATTAAGCTCGGAGGTAATCCAAGCGATCATTAGCTACACCCTTTGCATTACGGGCCTTAGGGCAGATTCTTCGGTGTGAATTCAACTGAGTAAGGAAAATCTCCAGGATGCGCTCATCGTCACAGACATCATTGATTTTGCAGCGTGGAGACGCTCTCTGTGTTAACGACTCATTACTTAAAGCGAGACGGGGTAGTGAATAGATGGCTCGGAGTTGCCCCATTGTTAATTTATGTATATATCTTCCAACTGGTATGGGTTACAGAGAGATTGCTGCGTGAGTTCTAGGTCAACCTGTCCGATATCGCTCAAGCGTGTTCTGTGCAGTCTCAGCTGTCATCAATATCCATCAATATCAAATATCGTTAATTTTATTCGCCAGCCCATGCTTGCTACTCTCGCAGTACATAGCCGACGCCGCGCACAGTCTGAATTAAGCGAGGTTCCTGTTGCTCTTCAAGTTTTAGGCGCAGGTAGCGTATGTACACTTCAATGATGTTGGAATCTCCCATGAAGTCATACCCCCAAACTTCTTCGAGAATGCGGTCTCGGGTGAGCACTTGGCGAGGGTGGCGCATCAGGTAAACCAGCAAGTCAAATTCCTTGGCCGTTAACTCAATCGCCCGACTGCCGCGAAAAATTTCGCGGGTTTTCTGGTTTAGGGTGAGATCTGAAAATTGCAGACTTTCTGGGTCTTCTTCATGGTTCCGGCGGAGATTGGCCCGTACCCGTGCCAGCAGTTCTTCAAGGCTAAAGGGTTTCACGACATAATCATCGGCCCCAGCATCCAAGCCTGCCACGCGATCGCGGACATCATCTTTTGCCGTGAGCAGGATAACGGGGACTTTATCGCCCGTTGTCCGCAGCCGATGACAGACTTCCAGTCCCGATAGCCCTGGCAACATCCAATCCAATAGAATCAAATCCGGCTGCTGTTCTCGAGCGTAGGTTAACCCCGTAATGCCGTCGCCTGCCACCGTGACCTGATAGCCCTCCTGAGACAATTCCAGCTCAATAAATTGAGAGAGCTTTACCTCGTCTTCAACGACTAAAATGCGCGCTGTCATAATTGTCTCCACTGAGTGCATAGAGGGTTATTTCAAACACGGGCAATCTAAATATGAGGTTTACCGTATTTTCTCCCCGCCTGGGGGTGTGGTGGGTAACGAGACTGTAAAGATACTGCCCTGCCCAAGGGTAGAACGAACTGATATTTGTCCACCCATACCGCTCACGAAAGTCTCGACTAAGGAAAGCCCGAGCCCAGTGCCGCCACTGCTCCGCGTGCGGGCTTCATCTACCCGATAAAAACGCTCAAAAATACGAGACTGGTGTTTGAGATCAATGCCGGGGCCTTGGTCACAGACATGAATTAGGGCACGTTCCTGCTCCTGTTCGAGTTTGATCTCGACTGGGGCATGGGGATCTGCATACTTAACGGCATTGTCCACCAGATTGACCAGCACTTGCTTGAGCCGACAGGCATCTGCATAGACTGGCACTAATTCACTATCAATGATCTGGATGTGGCGAGGATTGATTTGGGAGGCAATCTGAACAACATCATTGACGACATCATTCAGGATCATGAGCTCCAGGTGATAGTGCATCTGCCCATCATCTGCCCGTGCTAAATCCAGCAGATTCTGTAAAATTCGGATGGTGTGGTCAGTTTCAGTGGCTGCAATACAAAGCGCTTCTTCTTGGCTTTCGGACAGGGTATGGTTGCGGCGTAAAACACTTTCTAGGTAGCCACGGACAATTGATAGGGGAGTCCGTAATTCATGGGAAACATTGCTGACGAACTGCTGCTGTTTCTGGGACGTGAGCTGTTGTTGCTGCCAAGCGTCTGAAAGCCTTGCCAGGACGCGATTGAAGGAACGCACCAGCTCTTGAACTTCATGGGGAGCATTTGGAATGGGGCTGAGTGTTTCTCCCCCTAAGTTTTCGACAGAGATTGCTTTGGTGGCACGGCTAACTTGCTGTAACGGACGCATCAAGCGCCTCGACTCATAGATGATGACCCCTAACATGAGCAGTAGCGCGATGCTATTGGCCCCGATTAGGCTGCGAATGAGCTGATAGAACTGCTGTTGTTCGGCTGTAATGTCATGAACCAGGTATAAGGTACCCAGCTGGTTTGAGCCAGTGGCAAGGGGGCTAGCACAAGCAACCACATGCTGGTTTTGGAGGCGGTATACCGTGGGCATCCGTTGCTTTGAGAGACGTTCGATCCAGGATTGAAACTGAGACTGGCTTAGGTTTAAGAATGATTGATTCTGCAAAGGTTCTGCAATTAACCACACCTGATTGGTCTGTTTGACGCCAATCCATAAGCTTTCCCCGGCTCGGTTATTAATGGCTTTTTGTAAGCTCTCAGGAGCTGAAAACATTTCTCGGTAGAGCGTGACATCGTTCTCGATGCGGTTGGCTGTTTCAGCTAGGGACTGTTTATGGCTGGTAATCAAAATATTCTGAGTTTTCCAGTAAGTCCAAATCGTAACGGTCGTTAGCCCCAGCACTAATATAGTTGCCATCCTGAGCGTCAGCGTTGCCTGAAGCGATCGCATTGAGCTTGAGGGGGTGCGGCTTGTCCGGAGTGAGCGGGCAATACTGCGGACAAAGTGGATGGGGCGAACCAGCATGAAAACAGGACTCAAACGTATTCAGCAATAAAAGTGTGAGAGTGTCTGGCAAGGTAAATGCGATCAAAAGTTTGAGGCGGTTGCAGTTTCTGGATCAAACCGAAATCGCTGATCATACTGGGTGGCTCCGTAGAGATTAAAGGTAACGGTGGGCTCATTCCCTAAAGTTTGTATGACATGAATGGCTTCGGGTTCAAAGCTAATAATGTCACCAGGGCTTAGAACACAGGTCTCGGTTTTAACAATTTGGTGGGGGGCACCGGGTTGAGGCGTACGACGCCAAAATGTATTGTGCTCTTGGCCTGCTAACACTGCGACCACTCCCCAGGTTCCGTGGTTATGGATGGGGGAACTTCTACCGGGTTGCCATACGACCATCTGAACGGTAAGAGGAAAGTCTGGCTCATCGTAAAGCATATTGACAGACCAACCTGTTTTAGGATCCGGAGGACTGTAGGCTAGCTGTAGCCATTCACAGCTATTCAGCAGTCGACGCACTAAATGACGCAGCTTGGAAAGGCTATGGCCCTGTTCTAAGGCATCTTCTACATCTGTTAAAAATCGGTATAGGCGGTACGGACGTTTTGCCAATGACTCACAGTCAGGCTGAATGAGACATTGAGTGGGTTTACCATCCGCAGATATTTGCCAGTCACGACAGGAGTTGGGCTGTTCAGACGGGATACTTTCGTTCATCAATCTGCGATGCGGTGTGTTCAATTCAATCCAGCCCCGTTATGCAATATCACCGCCGCAGTTGAGTTTAAGACCGCAGCATTGGTCGGGATTCTCCCTCGGCGAGACTGAGGCGCGAAACCGAAGAACGCTGTTTCAACGATTTGCCTCCCTTACCCTGTTGTACTCCAGTCCCCACTCGACAGGATGATACTGTCCTAACGTCTAGATAAGTTTTAGCTGAGAGTCTGGGGGAATGCCAGGGCAGGATCAGCCTACAAAATTGGGTTAATCCTCGGATGAAGTCTAATTCTGTCAGTCTTCTGGGTTCTCTTTGACACATTTGCCCTCTCACTTAAACACCAGGCAATTCTCATGGAAAACTCAGCTGCATCCGGTTTAATTAGTTCAGTTATGGATTGGTGACATGCTTTGAGCTTTCGTGCCTGATGCTTCCTCATTGAGTGATCCAGGTGGGGTATGCCAGTTGAGGATCTTTGCCTAATGCAACTGGATAGGATACAACCCACGAATCAATCACATACGTTAACTCCGGCTCTGACGGGAGCGCATTCTAAAAAAGCTCCTTCCATTGCTCGCTAATTCAAGGAGAAGTCAATGCGATTTAAATATTTAACCTTAATGACAACAGCTGCTCTTTTGGGCGTCGGTGGGGGGATCCTAGCGGGCTGCGCACCAACAGAGACACCGTCTACTTCTTCTCCAACTGAGGCCATTGATCCTTGTGCGGGTAAAGCTGACCCCTGCGCGGGTAAAGCTGACCCCTGCGCGGGTAAAGCTGACCCTTGTGCTGGGAAAACTGACCCCTGCGCTGGAAAAACTGATCCATGTGCCGCTAAAGCCGACCCTTGTGCTGGCACCTAAGGACTCACACAAGCCCAATAAAGGCTACAGGCTGGTCTGAATATTGGCAGATTCTATATCAAGGGGCTGCAACCCATGGGTTGCAGCCCCTTACCTTGGGCACATTTGAGGAAACGCTAGCAGCCTTAACGGCCGCCGACGGTAATGGCATCGACTTTGATGTGGGGCTGACCCACAGTGACGTAAAGACTCCCGCTGACTGACCCACAGAAACCCGGTGCTAATCCCAGGTCTTGGGAACACATGGAAATCTTCTGCATGATTTCTGTGGCTTCCCCAATGAGGGTCGCTCCCTTCAGGGGTTTGGTCACTTTTCCGTTCTCGATGAGATAGGCTTCATCTACGGCAAAGTTGAACTGCCCCGTTGCACCAACGCTACCGCCGCCCATCTTTTTGCAGTAAATGCCTCGCTCAATGGAGGCAAAGATGTCGTCAACGGAATGGTTGCCGGAGGCAATGTAGGTGTTCCGCATCCGGCTGGCGGCGGCGTAGGTATAGCCATTGCGCCGACCGCTGCCAGTGCGCGGATGGCCAGTTCGCGCTGAACCCGTCCGGTCGGCGAGGAAGTTTTTAAGGATGCCATTTTCAATGAGGAGGGTGCGCTGTACGGGCATCCCTTCATCGTCCATATCCAAGGTGCCAAAGGCGTGGGGCGTTAGTCCTTCGTCCCAGGCGGTGAGACTTTCATGGGCAATTTTTTGACCTTTCTTGTCCGCAAAGGGGGTTGTTTTGCGCTCAATTTGAGTGGTTTCCAAGAGGTGCCCACAGGCTTCGTGGAAGATAACCCCCCCAAACTCGTTGGCCATGACGACTGGATAGGTGCCCGATTCGACGTAGTCGGCGTGCAGCATCTGAGCGGCAGAGTGGGCTACGTCTTCGGCATCAGCGGTGTAGTTCCAGTTCCGCAAGAAGCTGGGGTCGTAGGTGGCGCCTACGCGCTTGCCAATGGAAGCGCGATCGCCTGCTTCTTCACAGAGCAGGTTGTAGCCAACCGATTGGGTAAGGCGAATGTCACGGGCAAAGACACCATCGCTGGCAGCCACTAGCACTTCTTGCCAGTCCCGGAAATAAATGGAACGTCTGGACTGAGCATGCTGCGCTTTTTGGCTGAGCTGGTCGTTAGCAGCCAGCAGCACATCGCTCATTTCTTGCATGGGGCTACAGTTACCGAGCCAGTTTTCTTTATCACGGGCGACGGCATAGTCCCGCAGCAGCTCCAGGTTGATTTCGGGAACGAAGGCTCCAGCACTGGGGAGGGTGAGGCCCATAATCGACAATGCTTGCTCTAGCGCCCGGTGCAGCCCCGCAAATGTGACATCGTTGGTGCTCACGTAACAGTCAGCCTGCCCTAGAAAAACCCGCACCCCTGCACCCGTTTTTAGGCGAGGCGAAAGGCTGGTGATGGCATTGTCTTCCGCGAGACAGCTGATGTAGTTGGAGCGCTCGAGAAAGAACTCTAAAAAATCTGCCCCAGCGGCCCGTCCTAAACCCAGCAGCTTGGAGAGGGGCGATCGCCAGCTTTCATCAAAGCGATCGCGACTGACGTTGCGATCTAGGGTTGATGCACTTTGAGCAGAAAGAACAGCGCTAGGAGACATGCCACATCCTTCGTAAGTGATGGTTTGAGGGTTCCGAATCGTCGGAGAATTCACTTCAGTCTAGCAAACCTGCTCTGGTAGATGGGTTTAGGCGGCTGAGGTTGCTGAACCCGTGCCTTTGTAGGATCGGTGAGGCTAAATGGGGAACGATCGCCAAGGGAACAGTGGCCAGACCTAAGACCATTCCAATTCGTTAAGTTCAGGATCAGGAGAATCCAAGGTGCCGTAAGGTTAAAGATAAATTCAGATTCTGATGCGTGTTTTTACCCATGACCAGCCTGTCTTCCCCCTCAATTCGTGAGCAGATCCATCCCCTTCTGCGGGAGTGGGCGGATCGAATTGAACAAGTTTGGCAGCGGTACCTTGACCTCTCGCCCTATCACCTTCCCCAAGAGTTTGGCTATATTGAGGGGCGCTTGGAGGGACAGCGCTTGACGATTCAAAATCTGTGCTACCAAACGCCCCAGTTTCGGAAGCTGCATCTAGAAATTGCGCGGGTGGGTAAAAATCTGGATATTCTCCACTGCGTGATGTTTCCGCGCCCGGACTACGCCCTGCCGATGTTTGGCACTGATATTGTCAGCGGTCGCGGTGCAGTGAGTGCCGCGATCGCCGATCTGTCGCCCATTGCCCGCGATCGCAGCTTGCCCACGACCTACCAGCGGGCTTTATCCCAGCTACCCACCGTTACCTTCACGCAGCCGCGTGCCTTACCAGAGTGGGGCCATATTTTTTCTGATTTTTGCCTGTTTGTGCGGCCCGAAAACCCAGATGAGGAGCTGCTGTTTTTAGACAGGGCTGAGGCATTTTTGACGATTCACTGCCAGCAGGCGATCGCAGCGCGACCCGTGTCGGAAACAGAGCAGTCTCAGGTGGTAGCTGGGCAACAGCGGTATTGCACCCAGCAACAGCAAAATGATAAAACCCGCCGGGTTTTAGAGTCGGCCTTTGGCACAGAATGGGCAGACCGCTACATGACCACCGTACTGTTCGACCTGCCCCCGGGTTAATCGCCCCCTGAGGCTCCGATTCAGGACGATGGGCGTTTTTGACGATAGGCGTTTACAGTGCCAGGTTGCGGTTGCCGTGATGCTCAAGGTGCTGGTTTAAGAGCATCTGGAGCTGGGGCGCGGGGACTCTCTGAAAATACTGAGCCTGGAACTGGTCTTCCGCGGCCTGATGCATAAACTGTTGGATGGCAGCCAAAGGTGAAACTTTAGTCCTGCTCGGGTTTGGGTCGGTGGGGACAAGCCTCTGGGCACCAGAGGGCGGGATGGGCGTTGTGAGCGCGATGCCAGACTCGTTGTGCTGTAGGGTATACCCCATCATTTCCAGCGCCCGCAGGCCAGATGACAGGGTGTGGGCACTGAGCCCAAGCCGCTGCTGCCATTGCGCTGGCGTTGCTAAAACTTGAGTGCGGGCCATGT
>CAZXWR010000049.1:0-17022 GCA_964644325.1 uncultured bacterium | reverse complement strand
TTTGTCACTTATTGAAGAAAATCTTAAAAACAAAAAAACGATCATGGAAATTGATAGCAAGACAAATAATACGGCAAGAGGTTTTGTCGGATAGAATGTCTCTCGGAGTATGAATTTTAATTTTCTGCTGCTTTTCTCGCTCCTAATTATTTCATTTGCATCGAAAACTGGCCTGAGTTCATTTAAGATCTCGCGTATTATTTTGTTTTCAGCCTGAAATTTATGCATGATTTCAATCTTGCTTGTATGCCAGGAAACGCCTTGATTAAATATGCCGCATAATGGCGAAACCCTTTGATCTGTTCTGACTCAGGCATACAGACAAATAAGCGTTAGCTTTGGGCGATCGCTTCTTCCCGGTGTTTGGCGAGGGTCGCAACGGGGAGCGGCCCCTGGAGATGCGACCAGGGCAGCACCTGATCAATGGGCCAGTTCTGATGTACGTAGTAATCAAGGGGAGGCAGCTGCCCCTTCAAGTCCTTGAAGGCCCGCTTGAAGCTCCCCAGCGAGTCACCATACTCACGGGTGCGCTCCAGCAGCGGGGTTAAACGGCGATCGCCCCGTGAAATGAGCGCTTGAATGATTGACCAGCTGTAGCTTTCGGGCCGGAAGTCAATCCCTTGGGGCCGCAGCTGCTTCTGGAGGAGCTTCAGACGTTTTTCCGCGACAGGCTGCACCCCAAACCACTGGAATGGGGTATGAGCCTTGGGGACAAAGGTGCTGCATCCCAAGGTCAACCGCAGGCCAGGGGTCTCTTTTTTCAGGGTTTTCAACAGCTGAGCCGTGGCTGCTACATCCTCCTCTTCCTCCTGGGGTAGACCCACCATGCCGTAGAATTTGAGACCCTGTAATCCTCCAGCTTTGGCAGTCTGGGCCGCAGCAAAAATTTCAGCATTGTGGAGCTTTTTATTGATCACCTGGCGCAGTCGTTCTGAGCCGCTCTCAATCGCAATAGTCACAGAACGGGTCTGGTGCTGCGCTAGGGTTTGGGCGAGCTTCGGCGTCACCGTATTGGTGCGTACCGACGCAATACTCAAGCGCACATCGTCACAGGCAGGGCGGGCAAAAAAGTCGAGCAGGGCTTCAAATTCGGGGTGCTGGGTCACCGAAGCCCCCAGGAGGCCAATGCGGTTGGTGACCTGTAGGCCGCGCTCAATGGCCGGCAGCAGGGTCGTTTCCACGCTGGGGGTGCGAAAGGGCAGCGCCAGATAGCTAGCCAAGCAAAAGCGGCAGAGTTCTGGGCAGCTGCGAACCACCTCCACCATGAAGATATTTTCCCAGGCCGCCTGGGGGGTCACTACCGTTGACGCAGACAGGCGATCGCCCCGGTAGGTTTGCTTGGCAACCTGGGCGGGAATGCTGCTGTCTACAGGGTGGATATGGCTGATTGGGGACTCTGGCCCAGCATATTCAACGGTATAGAGGCTCGGAACGTAGAGTCCTGGTACCTGGGCCAAGTAGCAAAGCTGCTGCGTCCGGGGCTGATGTCGTACCCCTTGGTAAGCATCCACAAACCGAGGCAGCAGATCTTCACCATCCCCGAGCAACACCACATCAAAAAAGCTGGCAAACGGCTCTGGGTTGGCCGATAGCACAGGGCCACCGCCAAAAATTAACGGATCTGACTGACTGCGTTCGTGGCTATGGCGCGGGATGCCGAGCTGTTCCAGCAGGGTCAAAATGTTGATATAGTCTAACTCCCAAGACAGGGAAAACCCCACTAGCTCAGGGTGTGATGGCATCATGTCATGGAAATTTGTAAAAAGACGATGCACCGCAACATCAGCCCGTTGGGCTAAAAGTGCCCAGATGACCTGATATCCCAAACTGGTAATCCCCACACTGTATTCATTGGGAAATGCGTAGATCAGAGGAATTGCATCGGCTTGGGGGGGTGTGGGAGTAAACAGAATCTGCTCAGCATCAGCGATAGACACAGCGGCCCGTCTGCCTTATGGCAAGGAACTACTGCACCAACCTAGCAGAGATGGGGCTCCGGCAACAGCGATGTCTGGCGGGCGGCTCAGATGCGTTTTTAGGTGCAGTTCAAGGGAGACAGTAAACTAGAGAATGCGGGAAAAATAAGTTGGGTTGAATTCAGGATCGCACTTCAGGGTTGAATGGCGAAAATTTTCCAACAGGTGCAGATTTATTGCAGCTGTTGCCGCGCTCAGGCTTATACTGGTGCGAAATTCAGTAAAGCTGAGGAATCGTTTGCCCAGCACTTACAGCGAGTTCAAGCGCAGCGTCGTGAAGCGGAATTCAGGGTCTGAGGACTCCTACCTATGACAACATTCTTGATGGCATTTTTCTGAAGGACGATTCATGCAGCAACCAGTTATTTACTGTCCTAACCTAAAATGCCGGACTGTAAATCCAGAGGATGCCCGGATATGTCAGTCCTGTGGGACGGTACTCCCCCACCGCTATCTCCGGGTCTGCGGGGGGACGGGCGATCAGTTTAAGGTTGGCGATCGCTTGCTGAATCGCTATTTGTTCTGTGGGCCACAGGTGGTTCTCGATACCCAGCCAGGGATCCCACTGGCGGGTTCCTTTGATATCTCTGATGATGTCGTCCCCTACCTGAAGCTGTTTCCCTACCGTCTCCATCTGCCGCAAATCTACAGCTTATTAACGCTGGAGGCCGATTCAGACGTCACCCTTGTGCTCCTCGAAGGTGCGCCGCTGTCTCCTGGCGATATTGCCCCAGAATATGCCAGCAGTCTTGACCTCCAGTCCCAAGCAACGGCCACCGCCTTCACGGAAGTCTGGCCTACCGCAGGGCCACTGCGCCAGGTAAACTGGCTCTGGCAGATGGTGCAGCTTTGGACGCCATTGACCCGCGAGGGCGTGGTTGAAAATCTGTTGAATCTAGAAACGCTGCGGACAGAAGGCCCGCTGGTGCGGCTGCTGGAGCTACAGCCTGACCAAGCGGTCTACTCCCTGGCCGATCTGGGTCAATTTTGGTCGAAGTGGTGTTTACCCTATGTCGGGGATTGGCGGGGACCCTTCTCGGAACTCTGCGATCGCCTCATTAACGACGAGATGGAGTCCATTGACCCCATCTTGACTCTGATTGAAGCGCGGCTCGATCAGCTGCAGAATCAGTATAAAGTTCGCATTGATATTGGCACCCGTACCGATTCAGGGCCGGTCCGCGATCATAACGAAGATGCCTGTCATCCTCCGCCTGGAACCGTTTTGCAGAACAGTAGCGAGGGGCTAGTCGTTGTCTGTGACGGCGTTGGGGGGCATGCCGGCGGTGAAGTTGCCTCTGGTGATGCGATCGCAACGATTACAGAGTCCCTCCAGCAAATTGAATTGCCTCAGCTCACCCCGGAAGGGATAGTCGATGCCCTCACCGTTGCCACTGAATTAGCCAATGACCGGATTACCCAGCGGAATGATCAAGAGCACCGTCACGATCGCGATCGCATGGGTACCACGCTGGTCATGGCCTTGGCTCAGCATACGGACCTGTACATCACGAACTTAGGAGACAGTCGGGCTTACTTGATTACAGCGCAGGGCTGCTATCAGATCACCCTGGACGATGATATTGCCAGTCGTGAAGTCCGACTCGGCTATCTGCCCTACCGGGAAGCCCTCCGCCAACCTGGCTCTGGATCCTTAATTCAAGCCCTAGGCATGGTTCCCTCCTCCATGCTGCGACCTGCGGTGTTGCGGCTCATTCTTGACTCGGACTGCATTCTCCTGCTGTGTTCAGATGGCCTGAGCGATTTTGAGCGGGTTGAGTACCTGTGGCGGGATGAACTGCTGCCCCTCTTGGCCGGGAAAACTGATTTGGCTGAAACCTCCCAGCGCCTGATTGCCGCTGCCAATCAACTCAATGGACATGACAACGTCACGGTGGGACTCTTGCACTGTACGGTTTCCGATAGGGCTTCCGACCCCAACGCGGAAACCCCGCTATCGACTCTTGCTTCAGGGACAGAAGCTGCCCACCCTACAGCGAACGCCACTGCAACGACGGTCTTGTCTGAGCCGAGAGCCGAGTCTGACGCACCGCGGCCCTTTGCGATGCCTTGGTGGGCGATCGCCCTGGGAATTGGCGTCATCGGGGCCATTAGTGGCGCTATTTTCATGAGTCTGACAGCCTCCAACCCAACGGAGGATCCGCAATCTCCATCCAGCCCGACGACTGGCCCCTCCCTCCCTGTTCCGACCCTTGAGCCCCTGGAGCCTGTTTTAGCCTCGGGCAGCTTTTTTCGGGTGCAGGGGGGCGCGTTACCTGGAACTCCGGCAGATGATACTCCCTTGGCGCTACGGGCAGCCGCAGATGAGACTGCTCCCATCCTGGGACAGCTGCGAGATGGCATGGTTATCCAGGTGCTAGAAGCCGTGCAGTTTCCAACCCCGAATGATGGTGCTACCCTGCAACCTGCCAGCCCCGCCAGCTGGCGAGCCGTAAAAATTTGCGGGGTCGCAGCCTTGCCGGAATCAGTCACCCCTGATGTCCCAGACCCAGCGACCACCGCTCCACCCGTGGCAACGCCTATGCCGCTGGTTTCCATGGGCGATACAGGCTATATCCAGGCCAGTGTGCTCCAGAGCCGCGTGGTCGAGGTGATGCCGGGAAGCCCACCCGCCGTTGCGTTTCGGGGCTGTATGCCAGCGCCAGGGGCTGCCCTGAAGCAGGGAGGAGAACCCCAATGATCGGGGGCCGAACCGTTCAGATGTCCGTAGTCTGGGGGCAGTGGATGGCATGAGCTATCTCACCGATATTTTGGAGCAGCCTCAGGTGTTAAGGGCGGTGACCTCCACCTATAAAGACGGGGCTGTCTGGGCGCAAATTGCCCAGTGGGGTCAAAAAGTCCGTTCCCGACCCCTGATCCTGACAGGCTTAGGCGCTTCCTTCAACGCGCTCTTGCCCCTACGCTATTATCTGCACCAGCAGGGGCTGCCTGTGCTGCATATTGAAACGGGGGAACTGATCTATCACGGGCCATCGTTGACTGCCGACGATCTATTGGTGGTTGTCTCCCAGTCCGGGGAGAGTATTGAAATTCGCCGGTTAATCGAGTGCCTCCAGTCTCAGCAGGCAGCGCTGCCAACAATTATCAGTGTCACGACTCAACCCGGCAATACGCTGGCCCAACACAGTGATATTGCCCTCCATACCCAGGCGGGTTCAGAAGTGGGAGTGGCGACCAAGACCTACACCAGCACCCTGGCCATTCTGCATTGGTTAGGGCGATCGCTGACGGCAGAACTCTCCCCCCAGCACTATCTCGAGGTGCTTGAAACGGCCGACCAGCTGGCCGACTGCTTACAGTTTTGGGAGCAGTGGGTGCAGCCTGCTGTTTTGGCACTACAAACGGCTGAAACCTTTGCCCTCGTGGGTCGAGGCCCTTCCTTTGCCTCGGCCTGTAACGGTGCTCTCATCATTCAAGAATCCCTGCGGCGCTTGGCGGGTGGGTTTACGGGCGGGCAATTTCGCCATGGCCCCATGGAACTCATCTCTCCAACCCTCGGAACGCTGATTTTTACCCTACCGGGAAGCACCCTGTCCTTAACCCAGCGGATGGCGCAGGAAGTCCATGAGCGCGGTGGATTGATTAGCACGATCGGGGTGCCAGCGGGGCCAGAGATCCCGAATGTTCTGTTGCCTGACCTCGACGATTGGCTTAGCCCTGTGGTGAATATAGTGGCAGTGCAGCTGATTGTGGCTCAGTTGGCTGAGGCTGTTGGCCTGACACCGGGACAGTTTCGCTGGAGTGGTAAGGTCATTCAGCAAGAATAGGCATGGGTCTTGAGCGCCGGACTCGGCTTAAACCTGTAGGCTGCGCAAAGAATCATCCTGAGGCCTAAGCCTGCGTAGCCAAAGACCGCGATTTTTACAGAGGACGGGCAAATGGGGAGACAACAGGAACCGTGGCGATCGCCCCTAGCCCCGTTCCGAAGCCTGGATATAGGCATCCCCCAGCGGCACTGGGCCTGGGGTCTGATGGTGCCCTTAGTCTTTTGGGGCGTCACCGCATGGATCATGCCGATTGGCGACACCCTCCAGTTTGACCCGGATGAAGGGATTGAGCTGGCAAAAGTCATGCTCTACAACCAGGGCTACACCCTGTACGACCAAATCTGGAACGATCAGCCGCCGCTGTTGACCCTTTGCTTAGGAACCTGGCTCAAAATCTTTGGCTCCCATATTGTGGCCGCCCGACTCCTCACCCTGAGCTTTGCGGCAGTTTTAGTGGGCGCTTTCTACGGGTCGCTGGCCCTGAGCTTGGGAATGCTGCCCGCGTTACTGGGCACCACGGGTCTGTGTTTGACCCTGAACTTTTTGCGCCTGAGTGTCTCAGTGATGCGGGGCTTGCCCGCCATTGCCCTGACCATGCTCGCGGTCTATCTGCTATTGCTTGCGACTGCCCGCCAGTCGCGAAAATGGGTCTGGCCATTGCTCATTCTTTCTGGGGTCTGTTTTGGCCTGTCCTTGCAAGTCAAGCTTTTTACCCTGCTGATTGCGCCAGCTCTGGTACTGCATATTTGGGGGGAGGGTCAGTCAGGGGAGGGCCATCGACCAGGGCGATTCTGGCGCGTAGGCCGACCGCAACTCTATGGGGTTTTAGGGTGGGGGCTGGCTGTCGGACTGACCTTTGTGGCCATTGGCTGGGCCACCCACTCTCTGAACCTCGATCAGCTGCTCGGGGCGCATTTTGACGGTGCAGCGCAGGAGGCGCTCCAGCGCGAGCCAAGCTGGCTGGTGCTCCTGATGTTTTGCGCCCAAGACCTAGACTTTTTCCTCCTAGCGGGGGTCGGCACCTGGGCCTTACTGAAAGAGCAGCCAACCTGGCCCAAACTCCCCCTTGTTTGGTTGCTCAGTGTCCTCTTGGGGCTGAGTTCCTATCAGCCCCTGTGGTACCACTACTACCCTCTGCTCTCTATTCCCATAACCTGGCTGGCAACCGTAGGTTTGACGCGATCGCTGCCGTTTTTTCAGCAGCCGTATTGGTGGCGACAGATCCGCTGGCGACCCTTCCGGGGGCAGTGGCGCCGTCCCACCTTGAGCCGTCTGACGGTGGGTCTGGTGCTGTTTGCCTGCGTGCTAACGCCCATCAAGTTAGCGGTACTCGGCATTCAAAATCACCTGTTTGTGGCGGAGTCCCAGCGCCATCTCCCCCTCATCGAGCAAGTCAGCGCCCATCGGGCCACAACTCAGTGGTTATTGACCGATGTCCCCATCCTGGCCTTCTACACCCAGATCAACGTCCCGCCTGAACTCGCAGTTTTTTCCTCCAAGCGGCTGAAATCAGGGAACCTCGACGCTGATGCACTGCGCCGTATCCTGCGCATCTATGAGCCTGGACAGATCGTTCTGGGACGCTACCCTGAGCTAAAGACCGACCTCCAGCCTGATTTAGAGCGCCGCTATAGCAAAGCCTACGAGAAGGATAAAATGACTCAGTACCTCCGTCGCCCGTTGCGATCGCAGAAAGGATTGTAGAAGAAACATGTTAAGAGCTGGAATCGTTGGCCTTCCGAATGTTGGTAAATCCACGTTGTTCAATGCCCTGGTCGCCAATGCTAAAGCGGAAGCCGCGAACTTTCCCTTTTGCACCATCGAGCCCAATGTGGGGGTGGTTTCAGTGCCCGATACGCGTCTGCAGACCTTGGCGACATTGTCTGCCTCTGCTTCAGTGGTGCCCACCCGCGTTGAGTTCGTGGATATTGCAGGTCTTGTGAAAGGTGCGAGTCGGGGGGAAGGTCTGGGCAATCAATTTCTGGCGAACATTCGGGAGGTCGATGCCATTGTGCATGTCGTCCGTTGCTTCGACGATGACGACATCATTCACGTCTCTGGCTCTGTTGACCCTGTCCGGGATATTGATGTCATTAATCTGGAGCTGGCGCTGTCTGATCTGGCCCAGGTGGAGCGCCGGATTGAGCGCACTCGCAAACAGGCACGCTCCAGCAAAGAAGCACAGCAAGAACTCACGGTGCTCGAACAGCTACAGGGTGCCTTGAACGAAGGTCAGCCTGTGCGACAGCTAGATCTCGCCGATGAAGACTTGGCGCTGGTGCGGCCCCTCGGATTACTGACCCTCAAGCCTGTCATTTATGCCGCCAATGTCTCGGAAGATGACCTAGCTACAGGCAACACCTGGGTCGAAGCGGTGCGGGGTGTCGCGGCTCAAGATAAAGCGCAAGTTGCCGTTGTATCTGCCCAGGTTGAGTCAGAACTCGTCGAGCTGCCAGAGGATGAGCGAGCAGACTTTTTAGCTTCTTTGGGGGTAACCGATGGCGGTCTATCTGCCCTAATTCAAGCGACTTATCAGCTCCTTGGCCTAAGAACCTTTTTTACCAGTGGCCCCCAAGAAACGCGGGCCTGGACGATTACCTCAGGGATGAAAGCCCCCCAGGCTGCTGGGGTCATCCACACGGATTTTGAGCGGGGGTTTATTCGCGCTGAAACCATTTCCTACGAAGATCTTGTCGGTTCAGGCTCTACGGGTGCTGCCAAGGAAAAGGGCCTCGTGCGGAGTGAGGGGAAAGAATATGTGGTGCAGGAAGGTGACGTGATGCTGTTTCGCTTTAACGTGTAAGGCCGCAGCGCCTACTCGCCTATCCACTGCTTTCCCTATGCTCCCCGAAGCTTCCCGAGGCGCAGAGAAATTTCTGTGGCCCTGCGCCTCAACTGGTGACATAACCTGCATTAGGGCGATCGCACTGATAGCGGTCAACCTCCTATGAATAAGCAAAACCGCCCATAATCATCCTTATGGTTAGGACTTGAGTCAGTTCTGATCCGGCTACATTGATCAGGCTGGGGGGGAGGCCTGTGTCTGGGTGAGGACACTGCATTTTTTTTAAACACAAACCGCCCCAGCCCGGTCGTTCTAGGCTGAGGCGATCGCCAACGGGAGTAGTCTTGCGTCGCCTACTCTTCTTCTGGTGTCAGCTTCAGGAGTAGATACCCTAGTCCGAGTCCCACGAGTACCATGCCAAAACAGATGATGGCTGCATTAAAAATCTCTCCGCCCATTGTTTGATTCCCTGAAGTTGTGATCTGAACCTTCTCCTTCTGTAATCGGTAGGGGGGGTGCCTGTCAACTGAGAGTGAGAGAAGAGTGAGAGATCAGTGGCACCCGCTTGAATATCTCGCGGTAAGCTCAGGCGACAACCCTGTCATTTTTAAGGGCAGAACCTCGACCATGGCAACCCAGTCCTTGACCCCAAGGAATCTCCCGTCAGGGTCAAAGCAGTCAAGGTTTCATGTCATAATAATTTACAAGTTTCTCAGTTTATTGCTCAATCGGCTATGTCTACAGAAACCCCATCCAGTGCCTTAGATTGCTACGAGTGTCGAACTTGTGGCTATGTCTACGAGCCAGATAAAGGGGATAGCCGTAAGGTTACCCCAGGTACCGCATTCGCAGAGTTGCCCTCTGGCTGGAACTGTCCAGTTTGTAGTGCTTCAGCATCACAGTTCCAAAATGTTGGCCCGGTTGGCTCGCCCTCCGGATTTAAAGAAAATCTGTCCTATGGTCTTGGGGTCAATACCCTCACGCCGGGCAAGAAAAACCTCCTCATTTTCGGCGCGCTGGGCTCGCTCATTTTGCTCCTGCTGAGCTTTTATGGTTTGGGTTGACGCTACCTGAGCACTGTAGGGGCAGGGTTGCTAATGTTCATAGCGCTCACCTGTTGATTTGAAACCAGAACGGGGTGATTCCGGCCCGTCACCCATCTTTAACACCAAAAATTATGATTCAATCGCTCTCTAAATACCTGCGCCTGCTCGTCACTAGCTGCCTTGTTCTGGCCCTCTGTACTGCCTGTAAATTCTTGCCAGCACTAGAGTCCAGCCCCTGGGAACTGGTTCAACTCCCGACTGATGCCACGGTTCTTGACATTGGTTTTGTAGATCATGACCACGGTTGGCTCACGGGCACCAATACCACCCTCATGGAAACCTTTGATGGCGGTAGCACGTGGGAGCCTCGCACCCTTGATTTAGGGGATGTGACCTACCGTCTGAGTTCCGTTAGCTTTTCTGGGCAAGAGGGCTGGGTGACTGGACAGCCCTCGATCCTATTACACACTGAAGATGGCGGACAGTCTTGGTCTCGGGTTCCCCTGAGTGCAAAATTACCCGGCAACCCAACCGAGGTTGCCGCCGTAGGCCCTCAGTCCGCTGAGATGACCACAGATGTCGGGGCAATTTATCGCACCGAAGACGGGGGGCGTCATTGGAGCGCGCTGGTGCAGGAAGCCTTTGGGGTCTTGCGCAACGTGAATCGCTCCCCCGATGGCAGCTATGTTGCAGTGTCTTCACGGGGTAGCTTTTACTCGATTTGGAATCCTGGCGAGGCTTCTTGGGATCCTCATAACCGCAACAGTTCTCGTCGGATTCAGAACATGGGGTATGCCCCTGACGGCCACCTCTGGATGCTGGCTCGGGGCGGTGAAATCCAGTTCAGCAATGATGCCAATGAGTGGGAGGAGGCCATTACGCCCGATCGCGCCGTGAGTATTGGCCTCCTCGACATGGACTTCCGGACGCCGGATGAGCTTTGGGTCTCAGGGGGCAGTGGCAATTTGCTGTGTAGTTTCGATGGCGGAAAAACTTGGCAGAAGGATCGTACGGTTGAGTCCATTCCCTCAAACTTTTACCGGGTGTCGTTCTTGTCTGAAGATCAGGGATTTGTCATTGGCGAATCTGGGGTTTTGCTGCGGTATGTTGGCTAGGACGCTCATGAAATCGTTTGCGATACTGGGATTGACGGCACAACGCCTGACTTGTAGGAGGGGCTGTTGTTTCGTATGATCAGGATTAGCATGTGCTGGGGAGCTTTCCCAACCCTGTTTGGCGGGGAAGCGATCTAGAGAGCGCCAGCGTTACAAGTTTGTTTGTGTTTTAGGAGGTAGCTCAATTGGCTGGTACAACTGGAGAAAGACCGTTTTCAGACATCATTACCAGTGTTCGATACTGGATTATTCATAGCATTACAATCCCAGCGCTCTTCATCGCAGGCTGGCTGTTTGTCAGCACAGGTCTTGCCTATGACACCTTTGGCACGCCGCGTCCCGATCAATACTTTGACCAGGTGCGTCAGGAAGTGCCTCTGGTGACGGATCGATTTGAAGGGAAACAACAAATTGATGAGTTTGCAAAAGGACGTTAGTTAAAGCAATGACAAGCAATAATCCGAATCAACCGGTTTCATATCCTATTTTTACCGTTCGCTGGCTGTCCGTTCATGCCCTGGCAGTGCCCTCTGTCTTCTTTTTGGGTGCGATCGCTGCCATGCAGTTCATTCACCGTTAGGGGTCAAGATGACTGAAAAGAATCCGAATAATCAACCCGTTGAATTAAACCGAACCTCCCTATTCCTGGGACTTCTGCTAATTCTGGTTGTGGGCCTCTTATTCTCAAGCTACTTTTTCAACTAGGTTTAACGATAGTGTTAGCTAGGGTGTTGCTAGCGATACGGTCATAGATTCATTAGATGTCTGAGGAGGAAAATCTGTGTCTGAAAGTGGAAGAATTCCCCTGTGGATTGTAGCTACGGTGGCTGGGACAGGTGTTTTAGTAGTCGTAGGATTGTTTTTCTACGGTGCCTATGCAGGTTTAGGGTCTTCTTTGTAAGCGATTTGTAAAGTCCTTGGATAGGTTCAAATCATTAAGTCAATAAAGAAGGGCTCCATAATCATGTTATGGAGCCCTTCTTTATTGATTGATCTTATGCGACCGCAAGCTCTAGAAAATCTAGATACCGGCTGGGTCTTCCCGCTCGATGTACAAAAATAGAAAAGCCATGCCAATGGCAGGCAAAACTAATCCGACCAGCGGCACAAGGATCGACGGTAAAATGCTAGCGCTCATGAACAAAACCCTTTTCGATAGAGCAGAGGTTGTGATAGGGAGCCATCTGCCCGACTGGGGAACAGCTACGTTAACTGCTTGCTCAGGCGATTAGCTCAAACTCATTATGTATGGGACGGCAGTGGGAATCAAGCCTGACGAGGAGTAGAGTTCACAATGATCTAACCCTGCAAACCTGCTCCTCATAGATTTAGGCTGTCTCTCCAACCACTAAACTCTGATATTCACTTGGAATCGTCAGAATTTCCGAAATATCAGGGATGCTAGGCCAGTAGAAAAAGAGAAAGCCGTGACCGTTGAGCAAAGATTGCGAAATATTGCAGGAACCGAAATAAATTGTTACATTGCAGATAACCAAGCTCTTCTTTACGAGGTGTAAACCATGGAAAAAGTGCAAGCGCCAGTTGAAAATCGCAACGCGTGGGTCTTTGGCTTTACGCCACAGGCTGAAATTTGGAATGGCCGGTTGGCTATGATTGGTTTTTTGGCGGTCATTTTGACGGAGATTTTCTCCCACGAAGGCATCCTGCATTTCTGGGGCCTGATCTAGATTGACCGATCAGCATCTAATGTGGTGGGGGCTAGGTTTTCTAGTCCCTTTTTTGTATGTTTTTGCGTAAGGTTATGATGCGGTTTCCCCATGTACTGGAGTGCTTTTGCCTGGTAGTTGCTTTTAAGGTGTTAGATGGGGGCTGCGATCGCGTCAGCTCGGGAGGGAGGTCTGGCCGTTATCGTGGCATTAGGCCAAAGCGGCGGTTTTTGGCAAAATATGGGTGAAGCCGATAGGAATTTTTTTTGCTGCGTCAGAGGTCTCGTTGCATAAAGGCAGGTCTCGATCGGCAGCGTCGGCCTTTGGTCGGCTGATGGATTATTCGGTGTAGCTGTTTTACGGACATTTGCCTGGGAGTGAGTGCAGTGCAACGATGCGTAAGGTATCGAGCCGGAGAGCCTGGTTGTATCCCTTGCTTGGCTGTGATCGGAGCGACTGATGGGTTCACCCAACAATAGCCCTCCAGTCCCGGCAGCAGACGGGGAAATGGTGACGATGGTGTTCACCGATCTGCTGAATTCCACGCTGATCAAAAGTCATCTGGAAGGCTCGCGGCTTCAGGAACGGAACCGCACCTATCTCACGCAAATTCTACAGCCCCATCGCCAGCGGATCCAAGACAGTTTGCCCGACTATGGTGGGCAGTGCATCAAGATGGAAGGAGATGCCTGTCTGCTTGCCTTTAGTCAGGTTACAGCGGCCCTAAACTGGGCGATCGCCCTGCAACAGAGCCATGAACGTCAGCCCATCGCCACACCCCTCGGGCCACTCCAAGTCCGGATTGGGGTGCACACGGGCAATCCAATTCCCTGTGAGGGGGATCTGATTGGGGAAGAAGTTGACTATGCCTTTCGAGTCGTGACCTTGGCTCAAGGCGGTCAAATTCTCGTGTCTGAGCTATCGACCGTTCTGGCCAAAAACTTTGGTTCCAAAGCGCATCGGTTTCATAATCACGGGCTGCATTTACTCAAGGGAATTGGCTATGCGCCCATCTTTGAACTCCTCCTGGAGCAGCCACCGCGATCGCCCCGCGTAGACGTGAATGCCTTGGTCGGAGAAGGTCACTATCAGTTCACCCCCCTGCCTGATCGAGATCAAGGCACTGGATCGGCAGGCGTTGGCCGCAGACACTGGGCACGTCAGCTTCTATTCCTCGGGCTGATCAGTCTGGGGTGCACTGCTGCGGTGAGCGGCGTGCGTTGGCTAGGACTTTTACAGCCCTTAGAGCTGACGACATTGGATACCCTGATGCGCCTACGGCCTAAAGAAGCACCCGACCCGCGAATCCTGATGATTACCGTCACCAGTCAAGATTTGCAGCAGCAAACCGCAGACAGTCGCCGTAGTTCACTGTCGGACAAAGACCTAACGCGATTACTGCAGCTTCTAGAGACATACCAAACGCGAGTTGTTGGACTGGACATCTATCGTGATTTTCCAGTTGAGGCTGGAGCAGTCGAGCTGGAGCGATTGCTGCGCAATAATCCCAACCTGATTGCGGTGTGCAAGGCGCGAGATGCGACCAGTGACTTAACAGGCGTTGCGCCCCCGCCCGAAATTCCACCAGCGCGATTAGGTTTCAGTGATTTTGTGGAAGATGCCGATGGGATTGTGCGGCGCCAGCTGTTTTTCATGTCACCGGATCCGCTGTCTCCCTGTCCGACTGCCTATTCCTTTGGCATGCAAGTCGCCCTCCATTATCTGGCTCAGTCTGGTATTGAGCTGATTTTTGACGAGTCTGGTGATTTCAGGTTAGGAGACGTTCAGTTTAAGCGGCTGCCGCCGATCGCGGGGGGGTATCGCCCCCAAAACGATGGTGGGCATCAAATGCTGCTGAACTATCGCGCCTTAAATCGACCCGATGATATTGCCCCTCAGGTTTCTTTGTCGGATGTCCTGGCAAAACGGGTATCCCCAGAAATCTTTAAAGATCGAGTTATCCTGCTGGGTGTGACGGCCAATTCCTCCAGTGATTTCTGGGCCACACCCTATGGGATGAGTGGCAACCAAAAAGTGCCTGGAGTTTCGATACAGGCTCAGATGATCAGCCATATTTTGAGTGCAGTGTTAGATGGTCGCCCGCTCTTACAGGTTCCCCCGCTTTGGGGCGATCTACTGTGGTTGTTAGGCTGGGCTGTGGCGGGCGGCAGCGTTATCTGGATGGGACGGTCGGCGTTTGTACTGGCAGGGTCGATCGCTTTATTACTCGGGCTGGGGGCCACTTGTTTGGTGAGTTTAGGGTATGGCCTGTGGTTGCCCCTGGTGCCAGCAATTTTCACGCTAGGATTATCTTGGGGCGGTATGAATTGGTATAGCCGCAGCATTAAGCCACAAGCATTCATTTATACATTGCCCTCTCCCCCAGAAACCTGACTCGCAAAACACTGTTCCCATGCAGAGGGACAATCGCTGACAGCCGATTGTCATGAATGATGAAAATTCTATCTGGACTGATGCCTAGTCATGATCAAGGGGTGCACCGTGGAGCTCATCGCCCGCAAGCGATGGGTTGGCGGTCATCTATCTATCGCGGTGCCTTGACCGTCGTCATGGTTCTGGTTGCGACGGGGGCCGATGGCCAAACGCGGCGATCGCCCAGTTCAGGGTCAGGGACGCCGCCCGTTACTGTGAAATCACCCCAGAAGCCAACCGTTGCTGACGAGAAAAAGCCGACGTTCACCGTGAATTTGCCAACTCCTCCTAACTTGGGCGCACCCACTGGCCGTGTGCGGGGGGGAGCGAGTCGGGGTGCTTGTCCTGGCTATGAACAGTTAAAAGCCCTCGTACCGCAGATGGATTCTAAGCGAGCTTGGGGGCTAACCTCGTCAGCGCGACCTGTGTTTTGGTTCTATTTGCCAGAACGGGTTGATCAAACGGTTCCCATTGAGTTTGTGCTGCAAGATCCACAAGATCAGTATATCTATCGCACGGTGCTGACCCCTACCATCACCGCTGCGGGCATTGTCAGTATTGCGCTGCCAGAGACAACGCAACCTTTACAGCCTGGTGTGCTCTACCAGTGGACGATGAGCATGAATTGCGATCCAGACCGACGCACGCAGTTTGCGTTTATTCGGGGCAACATTCAGCGTGAGGTTTCTGGTCTGCAGGTTTCTAGTTTGGTGCTACAGCAGCAGGAGCGGCTGTCCCAGGCCGCATTGCTTGATACGGCATCAAGGCTCGCCAATAATGGGATTTGGTACGATGCGGTCACTGCCTTGGGCCAGTCGCGCCGTCAATGGCCCGAGGCGGTGCAAGCCGAGCAGTTCTGGCAAATTTTACTTCAGAAAGGCGGCCTGTCAGATTTACAGTCTGCTCCACTCTTGGCTTGCTGTAGCAGTGAACCAAAACTCCCCGTTGTCCTTTCTTTGGATAATCAGGAATGAATCCGCAGCAGCTCTGGCTCGGGTGAGGTGTCCCAGGGGATGCTTCAGGATGATGTCTGCTGCCCAGGGGTGATGTTTTGTAGTAGGGTCAAAATTTCTGTAGCAGTGCGCTGTCCTGCCTGCACAGCATCGGCAAGTTTGTGGCCCGTGCACCAGTCACCGCAGAGCCACAGTGGGGCTTTGCCTTGGGCAAAAATACCAGTGCCTGGGTAACCGCCGCTGGCGATGCCGTACCGCCAACGGTGAACCTGTAATTGGCACGGCTGACTAAGCCACTGGGGGCCAACGGCAGCGGCGCTCTCGATCATGCGCTGTCCAGCGGGCATTAGGTCGTCTGTCTCTAAGAATTGGGTGGCAAAGTCAGCGGTTGAGTGTAAAACCAGGAGTGGCCCTTGAGGCGATCGCCCTTTGGCTGCTTCGTTGAGGGTTCGTTGCAGAACGGGGTGATCGCGGTAGTGGAGTTCCTGCCAGGGTAAAGGATCGGCTCCGGTATCAGCGGCATAGCTGGCGATCGCACTGAGCCTTGGTTCAAAGGTCACCTGTTCGAGCTGATATTGGATGTCTTCTGGAAATCCCTGCGGGATCAGGGGGGTATAGAGTTCTAGGGCTTGAGGTGCCGGGATAGCCAGGACAACGATCTGGGCCGTAATTGCCGGGGATGCTTCTGAAGTAGTCGCAGGCCATAGTTGCCAGTAAGGCTGAGATCCTGCGTTCATGACCCGCAGTTGATGAACCCTGAACTCGCGCTCAATGGGGAGAGGGGCTGCCAGCTGCTTGGCGATCGCAGTGACTCCAGCGGCAGCAACCCACCCGGATTGGGTGTTAGGCGGATGGGTCGTTATTTCCCAGGCCCCGGATGTTTCCAGCTGATGGGCCTGAAATACTTTCTCCCTCGGCCAAGGTTGCAAGATTTGGAGCGCTGAAGCTCTGGGGATGCCGAGGGTCTGCGCCAGCGCCAAAAAATCCCTGTCGAAAACGGGCAAACCATGATCTACGCAAGCGTTCTCGAGCCGTCGGGTCGCGACTCGACCGCCAATGCCGCGAGATTTTTCTAAGACCACAACCTGCAGGCCAGCCGCGTTGAGCTGTGCAGCACAGCTTAGCCCTGCCATCCCTGCCCCAGCGATCGCCACGTCCCACATGATCGTTTCACCCAATCTTTTGCCGAGTTGTCTCAAAGCCCGCTCTCAAGCAAAAGCGCCCCCCGGAGGAGGCGCTTTCGTTCTTTTCTCACTCTC
>CAZXWR010000048.1:0-17075 GCA_964644325.1 uncultured bacterium | reverse complement strand
CATCAACCGCAAGCTTGACCTTTATTCTCTCTCCAGCGGATGATGTGCTCCCGTTAAGCCTTCTGCTTTGGTCGATAGCGCTTAACTGAGTAGAACTCATTTTTGAGAAAATGATTCCCAGGGAGTAGCGAGGCAGTTTTCCAGCTTCAAAACGCTATCATCATCTGGTTCAGCAGCCGATGCGACAGGATAGTCGCATACTTTAGTAAAACTCGAGAAAGTTTAGACTTTGCTGACTTCAAAGAATTGCCCAATTTGAACTATTTTCAGGTTGGGCAATCATTATTTGGGCTTGAGACACGAGGAACACCTAGAAACGACAGCCCTCAGCTTAAGCAGACCTGCCTAGCAGTCAAAATTCGTATATCCTTCATCATCGCATTACATTAATTCAAAGCCAAACATCTATCTAAAGTTAGTTCCCTGACGCGTGGCAGGACATGTATAACTTAAACAACTAATAGGAAGCAGATTAAAAATTTCCATCGTTAACCAGAGAGAGATTTCTATTTAACTTGTCAGAAAAAGCTGTCTTCATGTTGAGAGAGGCCAGCTAAGTTCCTCCTTGTTTAGGGGAAATTTTATGACGCTGACTATTATAAACATCTCAAGAATGGAGGACTTTATGTCTATCACAAAGGAACGCTCATCTCAATTCAAATACCTCGTGAAAAGAACCGTTCAAATCTGTGTGTCTCTATCCTTAAGCATGCTCTTGTTCCTGGCAGGTGGTGAAAAAGCATTTGCGATCGGTAGCGCCAAGAGCAATCCACAGGAGGGTGTCACCCAGATGAAAGATATCGAGCAAAAATCACGGTCGGTCACAAACTCTCAGCCAATGGGATTAAAGCAGACACAGTCAACAGCAGCTAAGGGCATCAATGAGGTTCAGGGCAGGGCCAACCTGGACAAGATGAATAATCCTGACAATTCGCAAGATGCCACTTCAATCCAGGATGAAGTGAAAGATCTGCTGGGCAAAGCACTGGGTGAATAATTTACTCATTTTTTCCTCGCGATGTGGAGTGGCAAAGTCGAAACGCTGTCGCTCCACATGATTGTGTTGTTTAAGGGTTAACCCAAGGAGAAGAATATGGCTGCGGAACAGAAGCTTTCAGGAATTGAGTTGATCGACTGTGCAAGGGCTAGCGCCTCACTCGGAGAAGCGACAGCTGCTCGTCTTTGTGGCTATGGCCATGATTGCCAAGGATTCATGGCTGCCCTCAAGCAGGCTTGTGCCGATATTGGTGTTAAATGCGAACACTTAACCGACCTGGTAGAAGATTCTATTGGTGCGAAAACTGCTCCGGCTCCCAAAATCGGCGGATAGGCTGAGGAACAATCAAGCCCGTCTGCCACAAACAACTACCTCTGATCAAACACCCATGGAGCGTGAAACCCGCCGATCATCTCAAGCGGAAACCTGGGTAATTTTGTTAGCCTAAAAACGTACGAGAGATGGCTGTTACCTTTGGAGAGGCTCTGATGAGGGATCCTGTGCAGTTAAATCCAAAGGTCATGACTGCGGTCGAGCAATTAAACAATCGGGTCACCCTAGGGGAGGTTGCAGCCCAGTCGGGTCTTGATTTAGCCGTAGCGAAACAAAGTTTGCTGGGTCTGGTCTCAGACACGGGGGGTCATCTGCAAGTTTCAGAAACTGGGGAACTGATCTACCTGCTGCCCAAGGGATTTCGTGACATCCTGCGCCAGAAATACTGGCGATTACGGTTGCAGGCTGGGTGGCAGCGGGTGTGGCGGATTTTGTTTTACCTGATTCGGATCTCCTTTGGCATTGTTCTGATCGGGCTCATTGTGGCGACCGTGATCGCCATTATTGTCGTCGTCACCTCCGCAAATTCTGATCGCCAAAGCAATGGGTCAGGCAATCGCCGTGGGTCAGGGCTATCGATGTTTTACTGGTTTAGCCCAGATATTTTTAGGATATTTCGGCCTGGTTACCGCACCACAGGTCATCGAGGCGATCGCCCGCACCAGATGAACTTCCTGGAAGCCGTTTTTTCCTTTCTGTTTGGGGACGGCCATCCCAACCCAAACCTCGAAGAACGACGCTGGCAGCTCATTGCATCTACCATTCGCCAGCATAAAGGCGCTGTTGTTGTTGAGCAACTGGCTCCCTACCTTGACGATCAACGCAATACAGTTGGGCATTACGACGACGATACAGTGCTGCCAGTGCTGGTTCGGTATGACGGCACCCCCATCGTCAGCCCAACCGCTGACCTGGTGTATCAGTTCCCCGAGCTCCAAATCAGCGCCGAACATCGAAACGACGCGACAGCTGTCCCCTATCTTGAAGAAGAAGTTTGGAAATTTAGTGAAGCTGATCCCGGTCAGCTAGCTCTGGCAGGGGGACTTGGCGTATTGTTGCTGGTTCTGGCGATCGTGTTATGGATCAGTGCAAGTCAGATCGGGGGCGTTGCCTTGGGGTTGGCTGTTGTCTCACTGGTCTACAGTGTGTCCTATTTAACAATTCCAGCGCTGCGTTTTTTGTGGATCCGCAGCCAAAATTCTCGCATTCGATCTCGAAATCAAAGACGTGAAGCCCTTGCCCAAAGTTTGCAGCAGGAGAACTCAGAATTACAGCAGAAAATTCGCTTCGCTCAACGATTTGCGATGGATAAGGTTATTACTTCGCAAGAGTTAATTTATACCACTGAGGAGACCGTTCTGGATCAGGCTTTAGACGCCAAAGAATGGCATGGGCGTTTGCAAAGCTCTACGCCTGAAAATCCGAAAGCTTAGACTGTACCGATATCGTTATCTGAGGGTTCAGAAGACTTACTCGACATCAATAGCATTCGTTCAAAATTTGATGGTGGGTAGGGTGATTAAACTGGGCCCAATTGGGTACTTTAAGCTAGCGAAAAGCGGTCAACCCGATGCGAAGATCAGCGACCCAAGAGGCAAAGCCCATTCCCGAGACTTAAATTGAAGTTGCTTGCTAAAATATGTGAGCTGCTTCTCCCTGAGTCTTTAGGCAAAAAGGCTGATTTCTCCGGCAGTTGCTTGGCTTCCATAGATCACACTGCCTCAACTGACAGGAGGTCAACATGTCTCCAGATCCTGATTTCCTCTATCCTCGCTCAAAGTATCGAGGGTCAATTAAGCCGGAGAACCTAATCTTCAATGCTAACCTGCAGGAGTTTTCGCACCGCGTTAGCTACATTACCAACCTTGAAACGAACGGCAAAATTACCCCGGAAGAGTCCTACGAGCGGATTAGAGCCTTGTGGAAGGCGCTGAAGCTATCCAAGCATGGGCTAGGGGTCGGCGAAAATCCGTTTAACTCTGAGGATAATTCTGCTCCTTAGCGCTGACCACTATGATCGTTGGGTCGTCAGAGCGTAGCAGAAGCGGTCAGCCCTTGAAATCGTTTCCCCTTGCAGAATGGGCCGTCCCTGGGAATAGGCAATGTGTCGATAGACAATGAGCGGTTGCCCTAAGGGAACTTCCAGATGGCTGCTCATTTCGGGATCAGCATGGGTACATTCGATCACCGCATCGATTTGAGTGATGGGGATGTCGTTCTGTTCCAGGAGCGGGAAGGTCATCTGCTGCTGGAGTTCTTTGGTAAATCGCTGGCCTAAGTCTGAAAGTAAGTAGGAAACATCGACTGCGCCCACCGCCCCATTCATGCGCAGCAGTTTCTTTTGCAGGTAAGTGTGCTCGCAAGCCGAAAGCTGCAAGCGGGTGCGAATCTCAGGGGGGGGCTTCACTTTGCGCCAGACTAGATTTTCGAAGGTGAGGACGATCCCTTTTCGAGCGAGATCCTGTTCTAGAAAGTGCAGCGGACTGGAGAGGGAATAGGCGACCTTCTGGCTGGGAGTCACAAAGGCACCTTTACCCCGCTGGGTTCGGGCAAGACCCTGATTCACCAAATTGGCGATCGCCTGACGGGCGGTAATGCGGCTGACTTGAAACGTCGCCATCAGCTGATGTTCGCTAGGCAGCTTGGCTCCGGCCAGATAATGGCCTGCTTCAATCTGATGGCGAAGCGTTTCGGAAATTTTAAGGTGCAGGGGAGTGGACATGAAAGCGATGAGCCATAAGACCTGTCCCAAATCATAGAGGCTCAAGACTTGTGATGACAGGCTGGACATGCTAGATTTTGCTTACTTGTTATAACAAGTTCTGGCCCACTGCGAATCGAACGACTGGACGTTCTTGCTCCCGACACTGCCAAGATGGGCGCGGATGGGCTAGCCCGCTGAAACTGACCCCTGAAGACTCTTTCGATGAATGACTCTATCGATGAATACAGAACTTGATCCGGGTTGTAACCCGCAGAAGCTACTGGCCCCAGATGTTTTGAAGGGGCTGAACCAGCGTTTCGATAGAATAGGGTGCCTTCAGTTGGCAGCGCATATTGGGGTGCTGGCGTTGAGTGGCTATCTTTGGGGGGCACTCCAGGGTTGGGGACGATTTCCGGCGCTGTTGGTCTATGGGACGGGTCTAGCCTTTATGTTTTGTCCGACCCATGAATGTGTCCACCGGACGGCCTTTGCGAGTCCGCGTCTGAATGATGGGGTGGGGTGGCTGGCAGGGGTGCTGTCGTTTTACAACAGCACGTTTTATCGTCTCTACCACAAGTGGCACCATCGATACACTCGTCTTCCGGGTCAGGATCCAGAGCTGACCGATCCGCAGCCGCGTCATGTTGGGCAGTATCTCTGGCAGCTGAGTGGCATGCCTTGGTGGTGGGGCAAGCTGGTTGGGCATTCACGAGCCGCGTTGGGCCAACTGGAGGATTGTGCTTTCATCCCTGAAGGGAGCCGAGCCGAAGTTATCCGCTCGACTCGGCTACAGCTGGCCCTGTACGGGGCGATCGCCCTTATTTCTGTAGCCCTGGGTCATCCCTGGTTTTTGGTGCAATTCTGGGTGCTGCCTCTCGCCCTCGGCCAACCCATGCTGCGGTTTGTATTGCTCGCGGAGCATACCCACTGCTCAATGGATGATAATCCCTTGACGAATACACGCACAACGCTGACGCTTTGGCCCTTGCGCTTCTTGATGTGGAATATGCCCTATCATGCGGAGCATCATCTCTATCCAGCGATTCCATTTCACGCCCTGCCAGATGCCCACAAACAGCTAAAGGCGCATTTCACCCATCTCGAACCGGGCTATCTCAGGGTAAATCAGAAAATCCTCGCTTCGTTTCAGGGGCGATCGCCGCTCCAAAGAACAGCACTCTAGGCCATTCTGTTCGGCGATTGCCAGGAGCACCTAAATTAAGAGGGTGGGTAAAACCATTTACCTTTGGTTTAGGACTATCCCGATGCGGATCTTTCTCGTTGTTTGGGTCGGTCAATTTATTTCGTTGATCGGCTCCAAGCTCAGTGAATTTGCCCTGTCCCTATGGGCCTATCAGCAGGTGGGATCTACCACCCAAGTGGCTTTTTTAGTGGTGCTGCTGTACCTGCCCAACATCCTCATTTCCCCGATCGTCGGTTCTTTAATCGATCGCTGGAATCGTAGATGGGCCATGATTCTCAGCGACTCCCTGTCGGGTTTTTGTTCCCTGACCGCCCTGGTTTTAGCCACGACCGGACAGCTGCGACTCTGGCATATTTACCTGGGTGTACCCATCATCTCAATCGCAAACGCATTTGCCGCCCCGGCCTACTCCGCTGCGATCGCCCAGCTAGTGCCGAAACAGTACTATGGCCGTGCCAACGGCATGACCGAACTCCCCTTGGCCATCTCTAATATTATGACCCCGATTTTGGCCGCCTTTCTATTGGGGGTAATTCAGCTCCCAGGGATCTTACTCCTCGACAGCATCACATTCGGAACGGCTCTACTCACATTACTGCTGGTGCGATTTCCGCCTTTATCGCCCCAAATAAAACTCAAAAAAGGGAACCTGCGCCAGTTACTGACTGAAAGTATAGAGTCTTGGCAGTATATTCGGGCTCAGCCCCGATTGTTTCCGCTGTGGCTGTATATTATTGCAACCTATTTCACCATTGGCATGTTTGACATTGCCTTTTGGCTGCTCGTGCTGAAATATGGTTCGGCCTTAAAATTTGGCATCGTCATTTCAGCAGCGGGAAGCGGCATGTTGCTGGGCAGTATTGTCATGAGTGCCTGGGGACGACCTAGGCGACGGGTGCGAGGCATCTTAAAATTGACGGCACTGCAAGGACTCGTGATTGTCGTGCTGGGTTTGGGCGTCAAGCTTTCCCTGATTGTCGCGAGTATCGGGGCGTTTCTCTACCTATTTGCTGATCCGATCATCATGGGAACGAACCGAGCAATTTGGCAGCAGCAGATTCCCCAGGAAATGCAGGGGCGCGTATTTTCGGTTTTACTCATGTTTCAGCGGGGAGCCATGATTCCAGCTTTTATCGTGACAGGTCTGTTGGTTGACTATGTGTTTGAACCGCTACTGGTGAATAATTCATGGACTCAAGAAAACCTGGGAAGAATTATCGGAAATGAGCCAGGCTCGGGCATCTGTCTCTTTCTGATCCTTCTGGGACTCTCTAAATTTGTGCTAGCCCTAACAGCAGCAAAAAATCCTAAAATCCTTCTGGCTGATCGAGCTATCTCTTATTAAGAGAAACCCCGTGGACAATACAGTTTTACTTAAAAGTAAAGTATTTTTTATTTATTTTCTGAATTCTTTTAAAAAGACATTGGCTTTATTTTTTTGGTATGAAAATTGCAATCTTAACGTCTGGCTTTTTGCCTGTTATTGATGGTGTGACCGTAAGCGGGATGCAACGTTTGCGAAAACTCAGTGAGTGGGGCCACGAAGTATTGCTATGTTGTCCAGACTACAGCGCTCTCAGCCATATTTACCCAGATTGGCAGAACTATGTTGGACATATCTTACCTGGCGTGACGGTTCTCGGCCTCAAGAGTATCCCTTTCATGGGCCTGGACTTTGAGCGCAATGTCTCACCCTCTGCCTATGCCCAAATTATGTCTGCCCTGAAGCAGTTTCGGCCCGATATTATCCATGTGGATGAACCAGAGCGGCTATTTTTAGGATTATTTCGCAAGCCAGGTGTTGTCTATGCTAGACGCAATAAAATTCCCTGTGTTAGTTTTTTTAGAACCAATTTTTTAGACTATGTAGAAGACTATGTTCCATTACCTTCTCCGGCTATTGCCATCCTAAAATATATATTCCGCCGAACGATTCTATCGGTCTACCACGCCTACGATACAACGCTCGTTTCTAGTCGGGTGACCCATGAAAAGCTGCACGACATGGGTTTCCGCAACACGCGCTACGGTAACTTGCTGGGGTTTGACTCCGAAGCTTTTAGAGTCTCAAGCCCCCAAGCTGATTTTTTCGTGAATACCTATCAAGTCGATCCAGGCCAAAAGGTGACCCTCTTGTTCCTGGGTCGGTTAACGCCAGACAAGGGATGGGACTTTACCTTGGCGGCACTCGCGCAGCTGAAAATATCAGAACGTGACCAACTTTTTATCTTGATTGCTGGGGATGGCCCGATGCGGGATGACATACTCACGAAGCTAGCCCAGCTTAAGATTTCAGCCCACTGTTTAGGACGGGTATTGCCCACCGCGGTGCCCATGTTACTGGCCAACTGCGATCTCCATGTCACAACTTCAACCAAGGAAACCAGAGGCTTGACGGTGCTGGAGGCGTTTGCTGCGGGTACGCCAGTTTTAGCTCCCAATGCGGGGGGGGTGATTGAAAACATCCAAGATGGCAAAAATGGCTTTTTATTTAGGCCCAATAATGTAGAAGACTTTTGCCAAAAGCTTTTGCAGCTGGTAGGCGATCGCGAGTTGCGTCGCGCCATGGGACAGCATGCCCAGGCCACCGTCGCTCGATATACCTGGGATGAAACCGTGCAAAATTTGATCGATATATGGACGGATCTTATTGAGCAACGGGCGCACCTCGTTGCCCATCCTGCTGAGAAGAGATGATCTGGTGGAAAAAGTCCACATAGCGATCGCCAATTTGTGACCATTGGTGGTGCTGGCAGACATGACGATAGCTTGACTCTGACAGTGATTTCAGTCCCTGGGACAAGGTGCGATTAACCGTGCGGGCAAATGCGGCCGGATCGAGGGGTGCGACCGTATAGCCGTTCATCCCCTCGCAGATGACATCCTGAATGCCTTCAATGGCCGTGGCGATCGCGGGGGTGCGGGCCTCGTTCGCTTCCAGGATCACGACCCCGAACCCTTCCATATCCCCCGGAACGGGAATATTGGGCATGATGAACAAGTCCGCAGCATCGTAGGCATGTTGCAGAATGCTCTGGGGCACTTTGCCCGCGAGAAATATGCGATCGCCCACTGGAGACTGACGTTGCAATTGTTGTAGAGTTTTCGCCTCACTCCCATCACCGATGACGAGGTAGAAAACATCTGGGGTTAGCAGGGGTAGGACGGTTTCGATAAACCAGGCATGGCCCTTCCGTTTCACTTGACGACCCACGCTCAAGATCAAATGTTTATCCTTTAGATCAATCCTGAAGGTTTTTTGTAGAACGGTTCTTGAATGGTCTGGACTGAAGGGTCGCCTGAGATCAATGGCAATGCCGTTGGGAATCACAATACTATGGGTTGGGGAAGCGCCTCGTTCTAGGCTAGCTTGATGCGTGGCCTGAGAAACGGAGATTACCCCGTGCAAATTTTGGAAAATCTGAGCCACTAACTTTTGATAGGGCCAGAACGGATCAATCACATCCAAACCATGATTGAGAGTCACCATTGGCACTGGCAGCCTGCGTCGAGAAAAAGCCGCCAAGGCTGCGGTCACCATAGAGGTAAAAAAAATCAGGTCGATTTGCTGTTGCTGGATCAGCTGCGGCAGGGCTCTATAGAGCTGAAATAATTGCCAGTAGGTCTCAATATCTTCCACCTCCCGAGATGAGGTGAGCAGAATGGGATGGACAGAAACCATGGACTGCTGTTGGAGTTCATCCAGAATCTGGAGGCTGACGGTTTGGGTGCCCCCCAAGTTCTTCAGGGGATCCTGGGGGGGCGCATGTAAATGGGAAATATAAAGAATATTCATGCCGAAATTTGGTCGGTCGCGGAATTCTGGTTGACTCTGAAGTCCCTGGGTTCGTCAACGATGCTGTCGGAAGTGAGGACAAGGACTTAACCAGAGCTGGGGCGATCCCTGCCAATACCGGATCGGGTGACCCTTGCCCGTAATGGCGATCGCTCCAGTATAGTTTGCCTCGGGGGTGATGGCGTGGAGCGTCCAATGATCGATGGCTTGGGGCTGGTGTGGCGTGGTCAGGAGAGCAGCAGACTCAGGATCTAGAGATACCTCAACCTGATTCAGGGGAATTGAGAGTCCCTGCCCACGGGCCTTAATATAGGCTTCTTTGCGGGTCCAGCCATGAAAAAAGGCTTGACAGCGTTCCACTTCAGCCACCTGATTGAGGGCAGTCACCTCAGCGGGAGAGAAATACTGTTGAGCAATTTGCTGCCAAGCCAAGTCCTGGCGAATGTATTCCAGGTCGATACCCACCGAACCGCTGCGGGTAATCGCATAGAGGGCTAAGCCGTGGGAATGGGAAAGATTAAACTGCAAACCATTACTGCTCTCCGAGGCGAGACTTGGCTTGCCGTAGGCATTGTACGCAAACTCGATCGTCTGTGGCTTTACCTCTAAGTAGGTACTCAGGATGAGCCTGAGTAGTCCTCTGGCAATCGTGTATTCAAGGGTGTCCTTAGCGAAATGAAACCGTGTTGCTCTGGCCAGTTCATCTGGAGCCAGTAACTCAGACAGTTGTGCAATCTCGTCCCACCGCAAAGCAGCCTTCCAAATATGGACTTCATTCTCTGCCAGATGGAGCACGGACGGAGGCATTTTCCAAGGGGAGATCACAACAGTCACATCAAGCACAACAATCACGGCAGCAGAAAGATGCCCGCAGGCGATTCAGTTAGGACATTAGCTCAGTGCTAGCGGCTTCTCTCATTGTCAGAACCCATCTGGAGGTCTATACTAGCGTTGCTTTCCAGCTTATGCCGAGCCCATAACACTCAGCGATATTCACATCCCTGGCTGTGAATTTGTCATTCAGTTTCGATCTGCGATCGCGATTTTGTCCTCAGCCAATGCATGAAAAGAAATAAACATGACCAATATGCGCCTTCAGTGAACCATTCTACAGTTTGCCGCAATCTTTTTCATTAATTGAAAATCGCCACTGCATTTAGCAATTAAAATTTGAGGATTCTATCATTAATGGCAAATCATTGGCCTGCAGTTCTAACGCTGATCGCAACATCTGTTTTTCTTGTCTATGCTTATTATCCCATAGTTTTTTTGCTGTTTTATTACTTTGGTGCTAACTCAAAAAATAATCAAAGAAATGATAGCAGAAACCGAGCTTCTGACAATATATTTGACTCTCTTCATGACCTTAGCGCCACATTGCTGCAAAAAGCCTTTGCCTTGTACCACTGGCGACAGAAATCTTCAACCTTTGAGATACGTGCTATTGGAGCCAATGAACTAAAGGATTTTGCTGCTTTGAGTAAAGGCTTGAGTCAGCCGATTCTAATTCGTGGGGGACTAAAAGATAGTCAAGCTATTCAGGAATGGGACTTTGATTATTTTCAGCAAAAATATGCTGAAAAAGAAGTTCTATGTGTTGATGACAGCACCGCAGAAAACTCTAACAAACATATTAGAGAACGGCTATTTATTAGCGCTAGATTCAAAACAATGAGTCAAATCATTGAGAATATTCGATGTGGCGGCAAAAACTATGTGAGTAACGTCAGTGAGTTTTTGCAGAACAATCCTGAGCTGATAGATGAGCTAGGGATTATTGGGTTGATAGAGAATATCAAGAAAGACGCTTGTTTTTCTCTCTTCGACTACAAGTTTTCTCAGATTTTCATGGGAAACACCCACTCAGTCTCCGCATTGCATTGTGCGATTGGCAGTAATCTTTTTGTTAACGTTTTGGGTCGTAAGCGGTGGTATTTAATCCATCCTAAATATACATTTTTGATGAAGCCCCACCTAAATGAATATGGGTTGTTTGCCTTTGGGGAGCAAGATATGTTTGACCCTAGTGACATTAGCCAAAAAATACCCCACATCGACATTACCCTTGAACCTGGAGATGTGTTATTTGTGCCACCTTGGTGGTGGCATGCAGTCAGCAATGAGTCTGAGCTGACCATTGGCGTCGCCAACCGAATTGACGTAGAAAATCGTGCGTATTGGGCGTCTAATCGGCTCTTTACGTTTCTGCACTTGCGACATGGTTTGGGCTGGGCCGTTGATACCCCAGACGAACATATCCTGAAACACTATGTCTCTGTGGATGAATCCGAACGGGCATCGGAGGCTGTTTGAGGGTTGCCCTCAGTTTTAGACAGCCACAACGGTTACGATAGGGTGCAGAAAGCGGGGGGGTGATCAAGGCCATGTCTTTCAGCACTGATCCAGAGCAGATGTCGCATCCAGACAGGTTGCGCCTAGATGCCTGCCACTTGACTCGCAAGGCTGGCAAGCGACATACCCTCTTGGATGGGGTTTCTCTATCTATTCTTCCAGGTGAGTTTGTCGCGATTGTGGGGGTGAGCGGTGCTGGTAAAACCACCCTCATGAATGCCCTCAGTGGGTTTCGGCCTGCGACTCGCGGCCAGGTATTTGTGAATGGGGAGTCCCTGTATCTCAATTTTGATATTCATCGTACCGATCTCGGCTTTGTGCCCCAGGATGACATTATTCATCGCGAACTGACGGTCTATCAGGCGCTGGATTTTTCAGCAAGGCTGCGGCTGCCGCCCACCTTGCCCGTCAAAGAGCGGCAGCGGCAGATTCAAGCTGTGTTATCCGATCTAGAGCTGTCAGACCGCCAACATGCACTGGTCAAGGATTTGAGCGGTGGTCAACGGAAGCGAGCTTCCATTGGCGTCGAACTTTTGACCAAGCCCAAGCTATTTTTTTTGGACGAGGCGACATCTGGTTTAGATCCGGGTACAGAACGCCAGATGATGCTGCTGTTGCGGCGGTTAGCGGATGAAGGGCGTACGGTAATTTTGAACACCCACACGACAAAAAACGTCATGTTTTGTGACATGGTGGTTTTTCTGGCCAAGGGAGGGAAAGTGGTGTTTTATGGCCCGCCGCAGGAGTCGCTGGCCTATTTTCAGGTGCAGGATTTTGATGAAATTTATCTAAAAGTCGAGGAGGAGCGATCGCCCCTCGACTGGCAGCAGCAGTATGTGCAGTCCCAGGCTCATCAGCGATATATTGCAGACCGCCAGGTCGGGATGAACCTCTCGCTCCAGGCAGAAAAAAAGCAGCGATCGCCGTGGCTATTGCGGTCACTGTCCTTGCCGTTGGCTTGGCGCCAGCTGCGGTTGCTGTCTCAGCGAAACCTCACGATCTTGCTCCAGGATCCGGCCAGTTTAATTTTGATGTTGCTGGTAGCACCCCTAATCGGCCTGTCTGATTTTTTAGTGGTGCGTCGAAATACCTTTGATTGGGTTGAGGGGGACTCCGGGCAGGCCTTGACCTTTATGTTTTTGGCAGGATTAATTGCCGTACTGGTCGGCAGCATGGCCACCATGCGCGAAATTGTCAAAGAGGCAGAAATCTATCGTCGTGAACGCATGGTTGGGCTGAGAATGCTGCCCTATGTGTTCTCTAAGCTGTGGTTATGTGGGGTGTTGGCACTCTACCAAGCGGCGATTTTTCTGAGTACCAAAATATGGCTGCTAGATTTTCCCAACGATGATTGGCAAACCCAGTTGGGCATGTACTTCACCTTATTCTTATCCACCTGCGGCGGCATGTTGATGGGGCTGCTGGTTTCGGCTCTCTCCACGACGCAAAATGTAGCGCCGTTGCTAACCATCTTGTTTTTGGTCCCCCAAATAACCTTCGCGGGTGCTTTATTCCCGCTTGCCGATTTGGGGGAAGCAGGGCAATGGATCAGTCGCTTTACCCTAACCCGCTGGAGCTATGAGGCCATGGTCACCCTGTCGGGGATGGGGAAAGATGTCGCGGCTGATTCCTGTTGGCAGCAGCCAGCGGCAGTGCGCGAGTCTTGGGAAGAATCCGATAAGGAGAGCTGTCAGTGTTTAGGGCCTCATCTGTTTGAACGCTGTTACTTTCCAGCGTTAAAAAAAGAATATACCCCTGAGGTCGATCAGCCGGAGCCAGTCAAGCCCAAAGATTTAGCAGATCCCCCAGACCCCCCGGAAAATTTAATCGGGGCGGCGGCGGTTAACTTACGGGATGATTTGGCGACCTACAAAGTACAGGTGAAAGACTATCGAGAAGCGCTAGATCGCTGGCAAGATGAGTTTAGTCGGTGGAAAGAGAAACGGGGAAAGGCGATCGCAGCAGGCGAAGCCTTATTGGGACGCGTCCATAAAACGCAGGGGGGCAGTTTTGCCGTCAACTTAAGGGGCCATTGGTTCAATCTAATGGCAATCCAAGCCGGAATGCTGGGACTACTGATGGTGGTTCAGAAACGCAAAGACCTCCTGTAGCGGTTGTCCCCTATTCTCAAGTTTCCGTGCCCCAGATCCTGAATGCCTTGAGCGGGAACGAACCGTGCCACAATACAATCCAACCTATATATATTGCTGACAGCTTGTCCGCTGTAATACTGCATCATGATTCGTCTTTTAGAATTTTTGCCAAAACTCACCCCCAACCGATGGCGCTGGGGTGCTCAAAGCCCGAAGCTACGGCTCACAGGGTTGGGCTTTGCGATCGCGATCCTAACGGGATGGGGCTGTCCTGGGTTAGCAGCTGAGCGGGTATTGCTGAAATACGGCCCGCTAGAGATTGATATTCCGGTGACGGCGCTCGAAACCTACGTCCAGACGGGCACAGCAACCTCGGAACTCAAGCCCTATCTCAATTTTCTGTCGGGGGAACAGCAAACCCAAATTCGTCAGTTTCTCAAGGTTAGCTTGCCCCTGACACCGACCCTGACCCAGCATATTCTGCGTGAACCAATCGTCCAGGACTTTCTAAACCTTTATTTAGGTGAACTGCTCCAAACCGCCGATTCAGAAAATGGCGCTGCGGCCTTAGAAGCTGCTGCAGTGGCTGGGGCGGATGGTGACGATGGTTTGTCTGTTTTACAGGTCATCCAGGAATTTCCTAGCGACACCTTACAGGTAAATGTGCCGCTGGTATTCAAGGTGATGGAAGAAGCAAAAGTACTGCGAACCACCACTCGTGCATTAGTCCAAGACTTAGAGACCGCCACGGCCACTACCGCCGTTAGCCAAACCTTACCGACTCCAGGACTAGAGTTAAGTCAACCAGGCCCCTTTAGCCAGACCCAACAAACCCTGAACCTGACCGATACTCAGCGCGATCGCCAGTTGGCAGTCGATTTCTACCTGCCCAATGCCACGGCACCCAATGCCACGGCACCCAGTCAGAAAGGAGGAATCCCTGTAATCGTGATTGAGAATGGTCACGGGGGCCGCCGCGACTACTTCAACTATTTAGCCACTCATTTAGCCTCCCACGGCTTCGCAGTAGCTATTCCCGATCATCCTGGCAGTGACTATCAGCAACAGCAGAAGTTTATCGATCGAGAGGCCCCAACCATTTTCTTGGCTGAGGAATTTGTAGATCGGCCTTTAGACGTGACCTTTCTCCTCAACGAACTAGAGCGCCTTAATCCAATTCAGTTTCAAGGGCGACTCAACACACAGCAAGTCGGGGTTTTAGGCTATTCCCTAGGGGGCACCACTGCGCTTTCCTTAGCTGGTGCCCAGTTTGACTTTGAGCAGCTTGAACAAGACTGTGGCCGCGATCGCAATCTGTGGAATTTGTCCTTGGTGTTTCAATGTCGGGCGCTCACTCTACCCCGTGAACCCTATGCCCTCCGAGATAACCGGGTGAAGGCGGTGTATATCTTTGTTTCCTTTAGTCAGAGTCTGTTTGGGCGGGCCGGACTGAGCGAGATTCAAATTCCGGTTTTTATCCAGGCACTGGTTGAAGATTTTGCTACGCCCCTAGCCATTGAGCAATTGCCGACCTTTGACAGTTTGACCCAGAACGTTAAGTACTTGGGGGTGGTTAGTGGGTTTCCCCACGTTGAGATTGAATCTATTTTGCGAACCTATACAGAATCGCCTGCCGCAGATCCCATCGATCAATCCGCAGCTCTGGCGACTGATGCGGTGCCCCTCTCGCGGGAGCGCAAAGGCATGAAAAGTACCTTAAATCCCTTTAGTCTGGCTTTCTTTAAGGCGCATATTGCCCAAGATATGCAGTATGAGCCCTACCTACAGGCCGCCTACGCAAAAGCGTTCTCTGAGGCTAGTCCCTATGATGTCAGCTTTGTGCGTTCCCTGCCTCCTGCACAATTAGAGACCTTGAAAGATTTACAGGAAAAGGTCTCTGGGGTTGCTGTGATGCCTTAATCTAGGCGGGGCTGGATCAGACAGGTTGCATTTAACCAAGACCGACAGCGATCGCCCGTCCGACGCAGCGAGTACTTAGACATAGAAAGCTTAGCCACTCAACCGGAAATATAGTACCGCCAGTGCCGAAATGTTGCTGATACTTTATGTTGTAGACTGCCCCACCACCCTAACTACAAAAACCATAGCAGCGGTTCAAAAACTCACACCACTTAAACTCAGCAACCAACACAGAAATGGACTGGACAAAAAACTAGAAACCGCTGGCGCGGTCTAACGGCTACCATTCGAGGGCGCGAGCAAAAAATATTTAAACAGAAACCAAGGAGCTTAAATCGTCAAGCGTCCCTTGCATGGGCTGTTTAGACAAAACTCTCACTTTCAATTGCTGTCACCTGTAGCCGCAGGCCCAAAGCCTGAAAAACCTTGAGAATAGTCGCAAATTCAGGATTACCTTCAATGGATAGTGCTTTATAAAGACTCTCACGGCCAAGGCCAGTATCACGCGAGATCTGTGTCATTCCCTTAGAACGAGCAACATCTCCGAGAGCAGCAGCAATTAAAGCCGGATCTCCATCTTCGAGTACTGCTTCGAGATATGCAGCAATATCCTCTTTACTTTCTAAGTGATGCGCTGCATCCCAAAGCTGAGTTTTCGTTTTAGGCACGTTACCCTCCTATAAGTCTTTGGCTAATTCAATTGCCTGTTGAATGTCTCGTGCTTGAGTACGCTTATCTCCACCTGCCAGCAAGACAATCACGGCTGATCCACGCTGAATAAAATAGATTCTGTAACCTGGCCCATAATCGAGACGAAGTTCAGAAACACCTGCTCCAACTGGCTTGACATCCCCTGGATTTCCTAAAGATAAGCGACGAATCCGAGTATTGATGCGTGCTTTGGCCCGTCTATCTCGTAAGCTACTGAACCAACGAGCATAGACCTGGGTTTCACGGATTTCAAGCATAGTCTTATCGTATCCCGTAGGATACAAAAAGACAAACAATTAATTTTGATGAGTTCTATAGTATTTGATCTTGAGAGGATTTGCGTCTAACGGCTACCATTCAGGGGCGCGCACACCCACTTTTGAACCTTTTTCTTCATTCCTCACGCGTCCGCTCCAGCGAGGTGTTAGGCAGCGTCAAGCGGTCTCCCAGTCCCGAGAAAGGATATAGAACTGCAAGCCGCGCAGATGCGCCTGCCAGTGAGACGAATAGCTGTCCTGGAAGTGCCAAAGTGCATCCGCTTCGCTTGTGTTAGTCCAGCACCACTCAACAGTGAGGAGATCGTTGCCAATGTCAAGGATGTCGTCGATCGCATCAGCCACGACGCACTTTGATGTTGCGATTTCCTTTGTCACAAACTCGGGGAGGTTGTAGTAGCCGTAGGTAGGAAAGCGCCGAGAGATGGACTCACGGAACGCGACCTGATCACGCCTTGGCGAGTCAGGATACTCGGTCGGATCGAAAGTGAAGCGAACGAATTGCTGCGCAAACGCAAGATGGTCTAGAACCGGCAACAAAGTTTCGTCTTCCACAACGATGTAATCAGCCCCTTCGACAAGGCCAAGATACTGGCGGACAACGGCTCGAATATCGGACGGATGCACGGTAGCTGCCTAACAACGGAGTTGAGCCGCGCCGCGATAAATCGCGTCCGGCTAACTTTCAGA
>CAZXWR010000047.1:0-17082 GCA_964644325.1 uncultured bacterium | reverse complement strand
CATTCTCGCTGGTTTTTGACCCCGATTCCTCTGCACTCGTGAGATATCCGGGTTAGGGTTTAGCCCTGAGCGACACTCAAAATACATGAATACCTGTATGCACAAAAAAACTATCTATGGACTGGGAAATGGGTGGCTGTATCAGCGTCACGATCCTGGCTCACAGGAACCTGAGTGGCACAGTTTGATAACCCAGCACCCTGGAACATCACTGAATTAAATATCACCAAAGCTATAGCCAAATTCACAAGTTTGAAATTCTCTAAAACCCTGAAATTTGGCCATAAGAAGTAAAAATATAGCCAGAATATATGTTCTTGTGTCAGAAATCTCGGGATTATTTAGCTATAGCGCAATTTAATTGAAATTCAGGCTTAATACACTGGTTTTATGGAGAAAGTCGCGATCGCCGAAGTTTATTGACAAGCGGCATCATCAGCAATGCAGGCATTGAACACCGATAGTACCCCTAATAGTCTCTGGTTCATTAGAGATGCCCTTACCCTTCTTTGTATCATAATGCTACAGCAAGTTGATTGAAGACTTTGCCGTCACTGTGCTGAGTCTTAAAGTAAACGACAAACCGGGCCAAATTTCTATCTCAAGCTAGATTTTATTGCAAAGCGTACAGAACAGAATAGAAGGTGCAGACCTCTTGCCAGGATGAAAAACGTTTGGTGATTTCAAAAATAAGTGATGTAGCAATGACCAGCGTTATCTTAGTGGTTGAGGATGATGCAGACATTCGGTCTAATGTATGTGACCTTTTGCAGGCCGAGGGATTTGATGTACTGGCAGCGGAAAATGGTCGGGTGGGAACCCAGATGGCTTTGGAAGCACTACCAGACCTAATTCTTTGTGATATCTCCATGCCTGAGCTGGATGGATACAGCGTCATCAATGTCTTGCAGAATGACGAAGCAACGCGGCTGATCCCTTTGATTTTTCTCTCCGCCAAAGCTGACCGTAGCGATTTACGGAAAGCCATGGTCTTGGGTGCGGATGACTATTTAACCAAGCCCTTCACGGTTCAAGAGCTGCTTCAGGCCGTTCATGCCCGTCTGCGCAAGAAGGCGTTATTGCACAACACCCTCGCGCGCATCGCTTCAGGTGACCGTCCTGGGCGTACTGTATCCTCGGAGCAGGAAAAAGCTGTGCCTCTAGGTCTGGCATCCTATCCAGTATGCACAACCCTTGCCGGCAAAGCTGAAGAGCAGGGTTTACCCTGTGCACCGCTACTCTTGCTGGAAATTGACCAAATTAAGCGAGTGTGTGAGACCTTTGGTCACACCTTTAGTGATGAACTTATGACAGCAATCCGTCAGCGGCTCCAGGCTTGGCTGTCGGAACATGCCCCCCAGCAGCCGAGCTTGGCCCCAATCAGCTACAACCAGGTTGTAATTTCGCTGGCCCCTTTTGCTCCCGAGCAACAGATCGAGGTCGTGCAAGGGTTACTCCAATATCTAAAGCGTCCTTTCTCGCTACGAGGACATCAAGTTTCCGTCACTGGTCGCGCTGGCCTCTCGAGTCCCCACGGGGCCAACCATTCCTTTGAAACCCTATTTCGTCAGGCAGAAATTGCCCTGCAGGCGATTCGAGGACAGTCGGCAATCAAGATGCAGCGGTATTCGCCAGACTTAAAGGAAACGCCTCTACAGCAGCTGTTCCTGGAAACCAGTATGCCCCAGGCACTGCTTTGTCATGAGTTTTCGCTCTACTATCAGCCGCAGGTAGATTGTCTGACTCATGAGGTCGTTGGCTGTGAAGCTTTACTCCGATGGCATTCACCTACCCATGGGCCACAGTCTCCGGCCCTGTTTATCCCCATTGCAGAGGAGTCCGGCTTCATTGTTGAACTGGGACAGTGGGTTCTACATACAGCCTGTCAACAGGCTAAACTCTGGCACCAGGCTCTGGGTAAAACGTTCAAGATGTCAGTTAATGTTTCGGTTCAGCAGCTCAGTGACCCTAACTTTGTCAGCGGCCTGAAAGAGGTGTTAGCGACAACGGGGATTGAGGCGGCTTGCTTAGTCCTGGAATTAACGGAGGGCAATATCCTGCCCCAAACTGGCCAAACCATTGCAGTTATGCAAGATATTCAGGCCCTTGGCGTGCAGATTGCCATTGATGACTTTGGGGTGGGTTACTCTGCCTTGAGCTACCTGCGGTCTTTTCCCTTGAATACGCTAAAAATTGATCAGTGTTTTGCCCGCGGGATTGACGCTAACCCTGAGAATGCGGTGATTGTGAAAGCCATTGTAGAGCTGGCGCATCAGCTGCGGCTGACGGTAGTCGCAGAAGGGGTGGAAACTTTGCCGGAACTGACGTTTTTGAAGGGCTGTGGTTGCGATCAGATTCAAGGCTATTTAATTAGCTGTCCGTTGCCTGATACTGAGTTTGCGGCTTTGCTGACGAGTAATGTTGCCTTGTAGGAGTCAAGCGATCGCCTGTAGCTTGCTCCGGCTAAACGGGCTTATGCTGTTGGGATGCCCTGGCATGGTATAGGCGATCGGGCCATGAATACCTGGATTCCGCAACTGACCGATGATGGCTCGTACACCTTTTTCTCTCCGGAATTTCAGGAGACGTTTCACTGTACCCAAGGTGCCAAAGCCGAGTCACTTCAGAAATTTATCCAGGCCACGGCGCTTTCCCAGCGGGCGCAACAGCCTCAGCTTTGTGCGATCGATGTCTGCTACGGGCTAGGCTACAATACTGCCGCAGCCCTAGAAACAATCTGGTCTGTTAATCCAGACTGTCGCGTTAAACTCTATGGCCTTGAGCAAGATCCGACCGTCCCGATGGGAGCGACTGCGCCAGCCCTACTCTCCAGTTGGCAGCCACCCACCCAAGCAATTTTAAGCAGACTGGCGGCTGAGCAGCACTACCAGAGCACTCACCTCCAGGCGAGGTTACTGCTGGGAGATGCGCGCCAAACCATCCAAACGTTGGTGAACACAGGCATCCAGGCAGACGTCATTTTTCTGGATCCCTTTTCGCCCCGACGCTGTCCGCAGCTGTGGACGGTGGAGTTTCTGCGCAATGTGGCGGCTTGTCTGGCCCCAACTGGGCGGCTGGCCACCTATTCTCGGTCGGCTTCGGTACGAGCAGCGCTCCGGGAAGTGGGTTTGGCGATTGGCAGCATCCCGGCAGCAGCAGGGTCTGAAACTCGAGAATGGTCGCGGGGGACGGTTGCGGCCTGGTCTGACTCAGATCTGCCTCCCCTCTCCCCGATGGAGCAGGAACATCTGGGCACGAGGGCTGCAATTCCATTGCGCGACCCCACACTACAGGATCCGGCGGCGACTATTTTGCAGCGGCACCAGCAAGAGCAAGCCCGTTCCCAAGCTGAATCCACTTCTAGCTGGCGGCGGCGCTGGCACCTGCGCTAATGGCTCAAACTCTCAGGAAAAACTCAGCTAGCAATTGCCTCCTACCTCTAGAATCCCAAGTCTGAGCCATCATTCTCAACCCTAATTCCCTTGCCCTTGCCAGACCTAAATACTGTTCTTGTCACTATCCCGGCCCGCAATGAAGCTTTGACGATTGGGACAGTCATTGCGGAACTGCGATCGCAAGGATTCCGGTACATTCGCGTGGTGGATAACGGCAGTACTGATGCCACTGCTGAGTGTGCAAACGCCGCAGGTGCCGAGGTTTGCAGCGAACCCATTGCAGGTTATGGTCGGGCCTGTTGGCAGGGCCTGCAAGCGATGCCCCCTCAGATTGAGTGGATTTTGTTCTGTGATGGGGACGGTAGCGATGACCTGAGTCAGCTGCCGCTCTTGCTCGCACAATGCAGCAGTCATGACCTGATTCTGGGCGATCGCACCGCAACAGCAGCGGGACGAGCTGTGTTGACCCCGGCCCAGCGGTTTGGCAATGGGCTGGCGACCACCCTCATTGCCTGGGGCTGGCGCTATGCCTACCGAGATCTGGGGCCGCTCCGACTGATTCGTCGCTCGGTTTTAGACCAGATTCAGATGGGCGATCGCGGCTTTGGCTGGACGGTAGAAATGCAGGTGCGGGCACTGGAGATTGGGGCGCGTGTGCGAGAAGTCCCGGTCAATTATCAACGGCGGCAGGGGGGCACCTCTAAAATTAGCGGTTCATTTCTGGGCAGCATCCAGGCGGGTTGGGTGATTCTTCGCACCCTCGCCGTCCTCTACAGCCGTCGTCCGTCGCGGTCGCGGCTGTGGCTGTGGGTGAGCAGCCTGGGGCTGGTTATGGGCTGTGTTTTAATGCAGCCCTACGGGGACTTTCGGAATGCTGCGGTTTTTGCACCGTTCTGGTTCGCAGCTGCGGCGATGGGGCTGGGCTACATTGCCTCCTGGGAGGTGGGTGCCCTCTCGGGGATTTGGTTTTGGGCCGTCACGCTCATAACGAGACTCGTCTTACTGGGCATGTACCCTGGGGACGATATCTGGCGGTATGTGTGGGAGGGATATATTCAAACCTTCGGCTACAGCCCCTTTGACCTTGCACCGAATTCCCCGGTGCTGGCCACCCTGCGTCCGGAGTGGTGGGGCCAAATTAACTGGCCAGAGGTGACGGCAATTTACCCCCCCGTCGCCCAATTGGGCTTCCGAATTCTGGCCAGTATTGCGCCCACTGTGCTGTTGTTCAAAATTGCCTTTGTGGTAGCTGATGTCGGCATTTGTGGGCTGCTGAGTCGTCGCTTTGGCTATAGTGCCACCTTGATTTATGCCTGGAACCCCATGGTGCTCTATTCCTTTGCGGGGGGTGGTCATTACGACAGCTGGTTTTTGCTGCCGTTGGTCGCGGCTTGGCTCTGGTTTGATGCGGGGGCGGGACAATCGCCACGAGGCGATCGCCTGGTTTTAACCAGCTCCGTCCCTCAGTCTCCCAGGGCTGCACGAAACCGCGCCGCTGCTTATTTTGGGAGCGCATTTTTTTTAGGGGTCAGCGTTGCTGTTAAGTGGATGTCTTTGCCCATTGCCAGCTTTTTAGTGTGGCACAAACTGCGGCGCTGGCAGTGGCGCGGAGCGCTGCTGGGAGGGGTACTCAGTCTGATCCCTCTGGGGCTCGCAGCGATTCCCTTTTGTCGCGTCAATACCTGCCCGTTAATTCCCACCGGATCGGTGTTTGTCGCCTATGGGCGCAGTGCAGAATTTCTGCCTTACTGGGTGGCTCAGGTGTGGGACTATTCCCGATGGCACAATTGGGTATACCTCGTCCCCCTGGCGATCGCGGGTCTATTGCTGTTATGGCGATCGCGCCGCTTTGGGCCGTTCACAGAGGGGTACTTCATCAGCTTGCTGCTGCTGTCGCCGATTGTCCATGCCTGGTATTTAACCTGGCTGGTGCCGTTTGCAGTGGCAAGTCGGAACTGGGGCACACGTTGGGTGAGCCTGTCCGGCTTTGTCTATTTTGTGTTGCCCTATCGGATGGCGTTGGGTAATCCAGACTGGTTCTTGACCCCCTGGGAACGTTGGCTGCTGTGGCTCCCGTTTATCTTGGGCTGGGTCATGTCTTGCTGGCAGTTACCCACTGCCCAAAAATGAGCGCTGCATTGGTCGCGATCGCCCCTACCTCAAGAGCGATCGCTAATCATCAGGGTTAGCTGCCTGCTTCATGCGCGTCAGTCGTTCATGGTTTAGTAACCACTGCTTTCGGTCAAGGCCACCGCCATAGCCCGTCAACTTGCCGTTGGCCCCAATGACCCGATGACAGGGCACAATAATCGAGATTGGATTGCGACCGTTGGCTAAACCCACCGCCCGAGCCGCTTGGGGTTGCCCCACCCTCTGGGCCAGCTCGCCATACGTGAGCGTCGTGCCGTAGGGAATGCAGTTCAGGGCTGCCCAGACCTGCTGCTGAAAGATAGTCCCGTGCAATTGTAGGGGCAGGTCAAACTGGGTCAACATCCCAGCAAAATAAGCCGCAAGCTGCTGTCTCGCCACGGGGAAGGGGGCAACGGCTGCATCTACGATGCCATCAGCCTGGAAGGATGGCTGGTGTTTCTCTGATTGCATATACAGCCCCAAGAGCGATCGCCCATCGGAAACGAGCCGCAGCGTTTGGAGCGGACTTTCGTAATCGGTGATATAGCGGGTTGGCATAGGGTCGCTATGGCTTCGCACCAGATCGTGTTTTCAGCGCCGTCTCCTAAAATAACTCTACCTGAGCGGAAGTTTAGGGGTTTGCCCCAAGTGACAGTCAGTCTCGCCTGCCAAGCCCTGTTCGGGCTAGGCGCACTTCCTGGCGATATAGAAACCATAGCTGAAGTACGCTTTGAACCGTTCAAATATCTTGATTTCCTGCATCTCAGCCTCTACGAGGGCTTGTGCTCCATCGCTATTGGAATGGCGGCTGAGAAATTCGGTGAATCTGCGTTGCAGCGGATAATAGTAATTGTCTAGCCAGCAGTGTTCTGGCAGCACAAAGTAACCCAATGGAGCGTAGCCAGCTTTTTCCAGGAGCCTAATTTTCGCTGAAGCAGTATCGATCTCAGGATACTGAGAATCCCAGTACGCTTGGATTTCATCGGGGCGACGATCTGTGAGCCAAGTGATTTCCGATACGGCTAGAACCCCGTTTGGTTTCAGAAACTGTCGCCAATCCTTAATTCCGCGCTCAAAGCCGATATTGTAAATAGCCCCTTCTGACCAGATGACGTCAAGTTCATTGCTGGCAAAGGCCAGATCATCCATAGAGCCGACTGTCGGGTGGACGTGCTGGCTCAGACCTCTCGCTGCCACCTTTCGCTGCAATCTCTCAATGAACTCAGGCACCAGGTCTACTGCAATGACCTCTGCATTTAACCGGGTTGCTAAACACAGTGCAGAGGCGCCAGTCCCACAACCGAGATCCGCGACTCTCAAACTTTGTGACTCATCAAGTGATGCTAGACGCATCGCGCGGATTGTTTCAGAATCGCCACCCGGCCCCTGACGGTCGCCATACTGATGCAGATCGATTAAAAGGTCTAAATTCTCCAACGCAGAGTCCCAATTTTTTCAGTCGTAATCCCCATGGATAGCCGTCAGGAGCGCGAGCAAATATCGGAGAACAGACCCAACCGCTCAAATCGGGCCTCCTTTTCAAGCACTCTTTAAAACTAACCAAGCACCCAGGGGGAAGCTTCATGTTGACTTAAACTGTGGGTTCAACTGTGAGCTTAAATCCAAGTGCCTTAGCCACTTTTGCAACGGTCGTAAAACTAGGATTACCCTCAGGCGATAATGCCTTGTATAACCCCTCTCTGCTTAAACCTGTCTCTCGGGATAGCTGACTCATATTCTTGGCTCGCGCAATTACCCCTAACGCATGAACTATCAAACTGGGATCGTCACCCGCTGCTTCCAGGCATGCTTCTAGGTACAGTTGAATGTCTTCGTCGGTTTTGAGATGTTCTGCTGAGTCCCAACGGGTTGTACTGATAGCCATGATTTAGTCGTAACTGTCCCTGGCATCTGACGAAGATTGGTTGTTTCAGCCATTTCAGGTCTAAAGACCGCTCAAAGTAGAAGCTGAAACCCTATTAAACTCGTTGAACACTAAGCTCAATATGAGTTCCAGGGACGGTTACATTTAGTCCTCCAACTGCCTAGCAATTTCTTTCGCCTTCTTGATATCAGCATCCTGGGAGCTTTTATCCCCGCCACAGAGGAGAATGACAACAACTTGACCTCGCTGGACAAAGTACACTCTGTAGCCAGGGCCATAATGAATACGAAGTTCGCTAACACCCTCTCCCACTGAAGCTACATCGCCAAAGTTACCAATTTCGATACGGTCGATGCGCGCTTGTACACGAGCCTTAGCCCTACGATCTCTCAGATGGATAAACTAACTTTTGAATCTTTCCGTTTAGCGAACTTCGATCATGTGATAACCGTAGTTCACAGATAGTCGATTGTCAACTGTTGTTATCACGTGCAGTTTGTCAGTTTTCAGGAGTGAGCAGTTTAATCCGTCTCTAATCTGCCTATGATGCGCTACGGGGTCTACCCATGGTCTGGGGACAGGTTTGGACGTCCTGCTTCAAATCGCTGTCGGCGGCAAGGCCAATCCAGCGATTAATCACGGCTAAGTCGAATCCCACCATCCGGCGATCGCCGCTCCATCGTAGATTGATCCTAGAGCAGTCGCATCAGAACAGTCCCGACTCGCCAATGCCTGCCGCGACCCAGCACAGCGACACATGGTTATCGGTAATCTTCAGCCCATATTCAGCCGAATGCCGATGGCTGTAGCCTTCAAAGTGCGATCGCAGCGGTTCGGGTAGTGCTGGAAATGTAAACTCAGGATCGCCTGCGGCAATCTCAGCCCAAAAATAGCGGAGCTGGGGGGCAATGCGGCTCGCATCACGGAGCGACAGTTGAAGGGGCGCTTGGGTCAACAGTTGGGTCATAAACGGCACACTGCGATCGCCCATCCATTCCCGCGAATAGTGCCCTAGGTTCGGCCAGTTCGGCAAGGTTTCGACGCGATGGGATTCCACATTCAGACGGACAGCCCCCGCTGCATCCTGCGTGAGCCGCATCACCCGATAGGGATGGGGATAGCTCACCAAGGAGCCAGTTGTAATATCGTAGAGGCCCTGCTGGTGGGCAATATCCTGAACATGGAGATGTCCTGTCAACACCAGCTTCACCTGAAACTCCCGCAAAATTTGTAGCAGCTCTGGCGCATTTTCCAGCATATAGCGCCGACCAATCGGATGCTGGGCCTGGTTCGGCAGATGCTCCAGCACATTGTGGTGAATCATCACCAGCACCAGCTCATCTTGAAACTGAGCCAGCACGTCCCGCAACCAAGCTAGCTGAGCTGCATCCAGCCGTCCCACCTGCCGCCCTTGGGCATCAAACTGGTTGGAGTTAAGGGCAATCAGCCGCACCCCTGGACTAAGCACCGCAGTGTAGTACAGCTGCTCAGGGTTGGTATAGCCAAACTCCCGATAATAGTCAGGGAAAGCCTGCCATGGAATTGAATAGCCATCTGCCTCCAGCACCGGCACATCGTGATTGCCCGGAATCACATAGACCGGAAACGGCAGCTGACCCAGTCGCTGGGCCAACCACCGATGATTTTCCGGTTCGCCATGCTGCGTTAGGTCACCAGGAATGAGCAAGAAATCGAGTTCGCGCTGCTCGATGGTCTGGAGGACCTGCTCAAACGCAGGAATACTCACCTCAACAAGATGAAAACGGGTTGGATGATCGGCGATGGTGTGGGGTAGCCCAATGTGTAGATCGCTGAGGACAGCAAAGCAGAGGTCAAAGGTCATAACGCCAAGATCCAAAACCAAGTTAGGTATAGCATTTCCCGTCACGGACAAGATTGCCCCATTCTCCCTGACCGCTCCGCCCAGTCTACCTATCCAAGCCCCAAACGCAAAATGCCCCCATCACCACGATAGGAGCATTGACAAACACAGGCTATTCCCCCCGTAAAGATGCAGCGCTACTTGTTGGGTTGTGGTGTCATTCTTAAGTAGGGCTTGATTTCAGTGACGCCTTTAGGAAAGCGCTGACGGGCTTCATCGGTCGGGATAGTGGGGGCAACCACCACGTCCTCACCATCCTGCCAGTTCACGGGCGTGGCAACCTGGTAATTGTCGGTTAGCTGGAGGGAGTCAATCACGCGCAGAATCTCGGCAAAGTTCCGTCCCGTGCTGGGGGGATAGGTGATGCTCGCCCGCAGTTTTTTGGCCGAATCAATAATAAAGACGGTTCGAATGGTCACCTTGGGGTTGGCATTGGGGTGGATCATCTCGTAGAGATCAGACACCTTTTTGTCCGCATCCGCCAGAATTGGGAAATTCATGGTGGTGTTCTGGGTTTCGTTGATGTCACCAATCCAGCCATTGTGGGACTGAACATCATCAATGCTCAGGGCAATTACCTTAACGTTGCGCTTGTCAAATTCAGGCTTCAGTCGAGCTACCTCACCCAGTTCTGTGGTGCAAACTGGGGTGTAATCTGCCGGGTGGGAAAAAAGGACGGCCCATTGATCGCCAATCCATTCATAAAAGTTAATGGTGCCCTCTGTAGACTCTTGAGTGAAGTCGGGCACAGTGTCGCCCAGTCTCAAAGACATGTCGTATACTCCTGTGGTGCAGAATGTCGTAAATGCGCAATTCTGATCGTGCCATAAAACCCCAGTTTGTCGGTCGGGATACAGATCTTTCTTAATACTTTTGCAGGTAGCGGGCGACACCTTCCAGCAGGGGTGCCTGAAACAAGGGGAATCACAAGGGGCAATCACAAGGGGAATCACCAGGGGCAATCACCAGGGGCAGTGCATCTCGCTCAAATAACCCGCAGAGAATTGTACAGTAGGGGAAGTCTCTGACGCTGCCCTGCCCCGCTTGGTCACCATGCACCCCGATTACCTTGAGCGCATTCTGACGGCGCGTGTTTATGATGTTGCCCAGGAAACCCCTTTAGACACGGCCCGTCGCTTATCTCGGCGTCTCAGCAATACCCTGCTGCTCAAGCGTGAAGATATGCAGTCTGTCTTTTCATTCAAGCTGCGGGGTGCCTATAACAAAATGGCTCAGCTGAGTGCAGCGGCGATCGCCGAGGGGGTGGTGGCCGCATCTGCCGGAAATCACGCCCAGGGGGTAGCCCTGGGGGCACAGCGGCTGGGAACCACTGCCATTATTGTCATGCCCGTGACGACGCCGCTGGTCAAAGTTGAGGCGGTGGCTGCCCTGGGGGCGCAGGTGGTTTTACAGGGCGATACCTATGATGATGCCTGCACCTATGCCAAGGGGTTAGCCACTGACAAACAGCTCACCTTTATCCATCCCTTTGATGATCCGGATGTGATTGCGGGGCAGGGCACCATTGGCATGGAAATCCTGCGACAGTATCAGCAACCGATCCATGCCATTTTTGTCGCCATTGGTGGGGGTGGGTTGATTTCCGGGATTGCGGCTTACGTGAAGCGGCTACACCCCGAGGTCAAAATCATTGGGGTAGAGCCGATTGACTCCAATGCCATGTATTTATCTTTGCAGGCCGGACAGCGGGTGCGATTGCCCCAGGTGGGGCTGTTTGCGGATGGCGTCGCGGTGCGTGAGGTGGGGCAGGAAACCTTCCGCCTGTGCCAGCAGTACGTGGATGAGGTCATGCTGGTCAACACGGACGATATTTGTGCCGCCATTAAAGATGTCTTTGAAGATACACGCTCGATTTTGGAGCCAGCGGGGGCCTTGGCGATCGCCGGAGCCAAGGCCTATGTCGAGCGGGAACAGATCACCGACCAAACCCTGGTTGCGGTTGCCTGTGGGGCCAACATGAATTTTGATCGGCTGCGATTTGTGGCCGAACGGGCCGAAGTCGGCGAGCGTCGTGAAGCCATTTTTGTGGTGACGATTCCGGAAGAACGGGGCAGTTTTCGGCGCTTCTGTGCCTGTTTAGGGGCCCACAACATCACAGAATTTAACTACCGGATTGCCGATGCAGCCGAAGCCCATATTTTTGTTGGCATTCAAATCCAGAACCGGGCCGATGCCGCTCAAATTGCCGCCACCTTTGAGCGCCAGGGCTTCAAGACCCTTGATCTGACCGACGATGAGTTAGCCAAGCTGCATCTGCGCCACATGGTCGGCGGGCGATCGCCCTTAGCCGAGAACGAACTGCTCTATCGGTTTGAGTTTCCGGAACGACCCGCAGCCCTCACCCAATTTCTGAACTGCATGAGCCCCAACTGGAACATTAGCCTGTTCCACTACCGCAACCATGGTGCAGACTATGGCCGGATTGTGGTGGGTACCCAGGTACCGCCCCAAGAAATGGCCGAATGGCAGGCCTTCTTAGAAGGACTGGGATATCGCTATTGGGACGAAAGCCAAAATCCGGCGTATAAACTCTTCCTGGGTTAAATCCCGGAATAATGTCCTGATAGGACTTAACCCAGCATTTTAGGATCCGCCAGAATCTGAAACAAATCTTAAATCCCCTCGTCAAAACATAAAATTTTGACGGGGGATAGTTTTTGATGCGGTTTGAATTTTTAGGTGTGTTCCCAGTTTGCATGGCATTGTGTGTTTCATGGGGTCTGCCGACCCAGGCTGTCCAGGCCAAGACGGTTGAGAGTGGGGTTCCTGTGCCGATGCCGCTAACGGTACCGTTTGGCAGGGCTGAGCATCCCCCCATTTTCATCGCCCAACGGTTTCAGCCCATTAGTGGCGCAGCGCAGCAAGCCCTTGATTTGGCTAACCGCGATCGCCGTCAGCACCGAGTAAGGCCACTCGACCCGGATGTGCGGCTGACCATCGCCGCTCAGCGCCACGCCAATGACATGCTCCAGCGCAACTATCTCAGCCACAACAGCCCGGAAGGCATGACTCCTTCGCAGCGGTTCATGGCGGTGGGCGGCGTAGGCGGGGCTGCTGAGAATATTTTGGTTTGGCAAGATCCTGCCCTCACCCGAGTCGAGTCATCGACGCTGGCCTTATTCCAGCAGCAATGGATGGCAAGCCCCGGACATCGGCGCAACCTTTTAGATAGCCGCTACGATCGCTTTGGTTACGGCATTGCGGTTTCGCCCGTGACCAAAAAGATTTATGCCGTGCAGATGTTTGCTCTGGCTCCCTAAGCTCGGTTTTCATTGAAAATAAGCTCCAGGCAAGCTCTATGATGAGCCTAGAGGGTACTGACATTAGCTTGTCTGGGGAGATCCAACCGATGCATCATCCAACCGATCGCTGGCTCAAGGCACTGGTTCACTGGAGTCTGCGGGGCGTTTTGCTCATGAGTCTCTGGATGATGAGCTGGCTGGGAATTGGCCCAGCCGCCCTCGCGGTTCCCCTGGCCAAGCAGACCCCCATTAACCTGATGGTGCAGTTGGGAAATGAGGCCGGGGAGCTGGTATTTGAGCCCAATGAACTGCAATTCAAAGCGGGTAAGCGCTATCGGCTGGTACTCAGAAACCCAAGTCCGCAGAAGCATTACTTTACCGCCAAAGATTTTGCCGATGCGGTGTGGTCTCAAAAAGTAGACGCAGGCAACGTTGAAATTAAAGGGGCAATTCATGAGCTGGAGCTGCGGCCTAACACTGAAGCCGAGTGGGTCTTTGTGCCAGTGCGGGCCGGACGGTACGACCTACGCTGCACCATTCCCGGCCATCGGGAAGCGGGAATGGTCGGCACGATCGACATTACGGGCTAGCTAGCACGAAACGCGTCCGGTCGGTAGCGGCCATAGGTGAGGGCCATGTGTTTGAGGCGATCGCGGTATTCAGGGGCCAAAGACTCATGGCGATAGCGCCAGCGCCAGTTATCCCCCCCTGTTCCCGGCAAATTCATGCGGGCGTTCGAGCCTAAATTCAGCACATCCTGCAAGGGTACGATGGCCTGATTGGCCACGGAACTGTAGGCCAGACGAATCATGTCCCAGGCAATGCCATCTGGCCCGGTGCAGCCTAAGTAGTCATGGAAGCGCTGCTTCACGTAGTCCGGTGCATCTTCATACCATCCGATGGTGGTGTCATTATCGTGGGTGCCAGTATAGATGACGCTATTGGGCGTCACGTTGAAGGGCAGATAGGGGTTATCGGCAGTATCGCCAAAGGCAAAGTGCAGGATCTTCATGCCAGGAAATGCAAACTGATCTCGCAGGTCTAGCACCGCCTGGTCAATATCCCCCAGGTCTTCGGCAATGATGGGCAGCGTCCCCAGGGCATCATCCAGCGCCTCAAAGAGTTTGGCACTTGGCCCCTGAACCCATTCCCCATTGACGGCGGTTTCCTCGGTCGCCGGGATGGCCCAGTAAGCTTCCAGACCCCGAAAGTGGTCAATCCGCAGCATATCCACCATTTCTAAGCAGGCGCGGATGCGAAACGTCCACCACTCAAACCCATTGCGCTCCATCACGTCCCAGGCATACAGGGGATTCCCCCAGCGCTGACCCGTCACGGAAAAGTAGTCGGGGGGTACCCCAGCCACCACAATGGGATCTTTTTCTGGCGTCAGCTGAAACAGATGAGAGTTGGCCCAAACATCAACGCTGTTGTAGGACACGTAAATCGGAATATCGCCAAAAATTTGCACCTGATGTTCGTTGGCATAGGCTTTCAGGTCTTGCCACTGCCGGAAAAACTCAAACTGCAAGAACTTATGATAAAAAATCGGCTCAGCTAGCTGCAGTCTGGCCTGAGCCATGGCATCGGGCTGGCGATCGCGAATCTCAGTCGGCCATTCATTCCAGGGCAGGTAGCCGTTGGCTTCCAGCAGGGACATAAACAGGGCGTAGTCTTCCAGCCAATGGGCTTTCTCTAGGCAAAATCGGTCAAAGTCGGGGCGCAGCTCAGACTGATCGGCCGCCTTGAACCGCTCAGCTGCTCGATGCAGTAAGGGCCACTTCCAGGCAGCGACTCGCTCAAACTCCACAAAATCTAGATCAAAGTCAGGGATTTGGAGCAAATCTGCTTCATAGAGTAGATTTTGCTCTAGTAAGCTATCTAGGCTAATCAACAGCGGGTTGCCCGCGATCGCCGAGAAACTCATGTAGGGCGAATTGCCGTATCCCGTTGGCCCCAAGGGTAAAATTTGCCAGAGATGCTGACCGCTTTCCTGCAAGAAATCCACAAACTGACGGGCTGCTGCACCTAAATCACCCATACCGTATCGACCCGGAAAACTCGTGGGATGCAAAAGTATTCCGCTACTTCTGGGAAAAGGCATAGTTGATGTTCCTGGGGATAAATGGATTGATTGAAATGCGCTACACAGTCTGGTTGCTGAAACGTTCACCACTACGATCGGACAATCAAACAACGGCTCTGCCATCTGTTTAGAGCATTGCCCAACCCTAGTTAGAGCATTGCCCAACCCTAGCTGAAGCCAGCTAGTGACTCTCCAAAAGTTTATTACGGAACTCCCTATCGTTGCCAACTGAAGCAGGAATATATTTCGCGCGATCGCCAGAAAAAAAATGCCGCTTTGTGCAAGCGGCTGGCCTCAAACTGAACCTTCTCCATCTCCTGAGCTAGTAGCGTTGTGGCACAAAACTCTGCATGGACATGGGTGGACGCACGTAGTTGATCGAAGTCTGACGCGGCGGCAGTTCCAGGGGTGGAGGGGTTAAATCTTGATAGGGAATGGTATTGAGAAAGTGACTGATGCAGTTGAGCCGCGCCCGACGTTTATCGTCGGCTTCGACAACATGCCAAGGCGATCGCGTGGTGTCAGTCGCGGCAAACATATCGTCTTTGGCCTGGGAATATTCCACCCAGCGCGCCCGAGATTCTAAATCCATGGGGCTGAGCTTCCACCGCTTCGTGGGATCGTCAATGCGGTCTTGGAAGCGACGTTCCTGCTCCTCATCGCTCACGGAAAACCAGTATTTGACCAGAATAATGCCCGAGCGCTGTAGCATATGCTCAAACTCAGGACAGGAGCGAATAAACTCAATGTATTCCTGATGGGTACAAAACCCCATGACCCGCTCCACCCCAGCGCGGTTGTACCAGCTCCGATCAAAGAGCACAATTTCCCCGCCTGCGGGTAAGTGGGGGACATAGCGCTGAAAGTACCACTGCGTTTTTTCGCGTTCGGTGGGGGTACCCAAGGCCACCACACGACAAACGCGGGGGTTTAGACATTCCGAGATGCGCTTGATCGCACCCCCTTTGCCCGCAGCATCGCGTCCTTCAAAGATGACAGCCACCTTAAGCTTTTCATGCTTAACCCACTCCTGAAGCTTAACCAGCTCAATTTGGAGCTTACGGAGTGCCTTCTCATAGGCCTTCTTGTTAACCTTAACCGTTGCTTCTTTACCCTTCTTGCGCTTCAGGCGAGCTTTCCCCTTGCCATTTTTCGCGGGCTCAACCAGCGATTGCACCGGGATCTGAGAGTCGGGTTCTGTCATGGTGAAGTGTTGCCAGAATCATGGGCAGATTGTTCAGCATCAGTGCCAATTGCGACAAGGCCAATCGCGGCAAGCGCAGCTCAACCAAGGTCAGTGCCCTGCGCGTTTACCCTAGCACCGCAAACCGCATCCTCCGTGGGTCAAGCCATCCAGCTCAGCCGAGGCCGACACTGAAGCCGCGATCATTTTGCTGACTTTACAAACACTGATACTGTCTAGCATAGGTCCCATATTCCGAACTCATTTGTTCATATTCAACGTTTTTGCAAATGTTCACGACCCGTCTTTTCGCGGTGTGAATCATCTAGATTGCGGCTGACCACAACTGAAGACTGACTCCACCCAACAGCAATCTTCCTGCGCGTTCTGCGCCACTTTTATCCGGAAACGCTTGCGCACACTACTGCCGATTGACCTATGCCGATCCAAACCCCTGACTGGCTCAAGCATGCCGTTGTCTACCAAATCTTTCCCGATCGCTTTGCCAAAGGGAATCCACCCGACAACTCCGTCCCTCAATCCCAGGTTTTAGAATCGTGGTCGGCCCCCCCCACCCTCAATGCCTATAAGGGCGGCAACCTTTGGGGAGTGATCGATCGCCTGGATTATCTGGTTGAGTTAGGGGTGACGGCGCTCTATCTAAATCCGATATTTCAAAGCACCAGTAATCATCGCTACAACACCGCTAGCTATTACGATGTGGATGTTTTGCTGGGGGGAAACGTTGCATTTACGGCGTTATTACAAGCTTGTCAGGCCAAGGGCCTCCGGCTGCTGCTAGACGGGGTGTTTAACCACTGTGGACGGGGCTTCTTTGGATTCACGGATGTGTTAGAGAATGGCCCCCATTCCCCCTGGGTGGACTGGTTTCGCGTTGAGGGCTGGCCGATTGCGGCGTTTCAGGGCGATCGTCCGGCCAATTATCAAGGCTGGGCGGGCTACCGCGAACTGCCTGCGTTTAACCACGACAACCCCGTGGTGCGGGAGTATCTGATGCAGGTGGGGGAACATTGGGTGCGCCAGGGCATTGATGGCTGGCGACTGGATGTGCCCTACGAGGTGAAGGCCAGCGGCTTTTGGCAGGAATTCCGCGATCGCATCAAGGCCATTAACCCTGAGGCCTATATTGTCGGCGAAGTCTGGGAAGATGCTCGTCCTTGGCTCGACGGTACTCAGTTTGATGGGGTGATGAACTACCTGTTTACGGGGCCAACCATTGCCTTTACGGCGGGCGATC
>CAZXWR010000046.1:0-17421 GCA_964644325.1 uncultured bacterium | reverse complement strand
TCAATTTCTGCCACTGGCGACAGCTTCCTAGCCCAGACCTTATAGCCGCTAACTGCTGGCTTGAACGATCGGGGATCTGGTTTGCGTTCGGGTGCTGGAACTATTTCCTGGGAAATGTCTCTGTAGTAGATATCAGGGTGGCAATTCTGGGGCATCCTGCACGAGCTGAAAACTCGTGAGGCATACTTGAGAAGAGCAAAGCTGTACAACCTTGAAGACAGTGACTTGAAGATCCTGAAGATATTGACTTGAAGCTGGAGAAAATTTCCATGATGAAACAAAAGCTGCTGGCGATCGCCAGTGTCATGGCGTTGACTGTGTTGCCAGTAGCACCCAAGGCGATCGCCCAGTCAACACCGACGCCTGGTCCGGTGAAAGAGATTTTGAGTGGTCTAAATTTGACCCCTGATCAACAGGTGCAGGTTGACAGTATTCAATCCCTGGCCGCCGCTCAGATCAAAACCATCTTGACGCCAGAACAGCTCCAGCGACTCAATGAGCTGAGTGAGGCAGGGCAGGCCGATGATGAATCCCTCAAGTCTTTGAATTTGACGCCAGAACAGACCACCAAAATGAATGAGGTGCAATTCCTGGTGGCCCAGCGGCTCTTTGCAGTTTTGGATGCCGAGCAGCAGAAAAAATTGATTGATGCCCTAGCGAGTCGCCAAAAGTGAGCCTTGTTGGGCTGTAGCTGTATATTGGGCTGTAGCTGTATAAAAGCCATCGACGCAAAGAAGCCGCCCTATGTGTAGGGCGGCTTCTGGCTTGAGTGGTAGAGCTAGGTAGCGCGGGTCGAGCAATGCCAACCCATAAAAAGCGGCACAAGCTCAGGCGAGGCGGCTGTGAAAGTCATCTTGAACTTTGGCCGTGAGACGCCGCGAAACTTGACGCACAATCTGCCGCAAGAGGCGATCGCCTGTACCCTGCACAATGGATTTCGGTAAGCGCTGGATAAAGCGCGGAAATCGGATATTCACGCCTAAATCTAGTGTCCACTCGACTCGGGTTACCACAGCTGCCTGGGCGTCAGGTTCAGCAGGCTGGGGTTCAGAGGAGTCTTCTAAAAGCTGAAGCGCGGCTTTGAAGTCAACTTGATACAGGCTGGTATCCACTTCAGGGTGATCGATCGTCTCAATGCGATACACCCCTTGTGCATCAGAGGGAAGCAGATGCAGGCCAATTTTGGGTTCTACATCAAACCCGAAGGAACCATGCTTGCCGATCGTCAACAAATAACCACTCTCGCCGACGGGGGTAGCGGCCATGGGCTGCGCACAGCGGCAAAACCAGCCTTGATGCGCGTTCAAATACTCCGTGACCGCATCAGCATCACCCTTCAAGGACATACAGCCGACAAAATGACTTTTGAAATGGGTGACCGCATCCTGATCCTCCACAGTGCTGGCTGCAACCTGTAAGCTCGGATCCTCGGGTGTGTATATCCAATTGTCCTGTGTTAGCGGCTGGATGTAGTTTGACTGCATAACCCCTCTATTTTCTGACCCAAAGATAAGTGACTGATTGTTCTCTTGTATCTAGCACTCCCCATTTGGGGGGTAAGCCTAACAGCTGTATCAAAAGATTAAGGATTCATTGAACGCTTCCCTTCTCTGCATTTTGGTCTGCACTATGCCAGGGCTAGACTACCGTAATGGAACAAATGACACCGTTCAGCAGACACAAAAGTGAGAAGTTAAAGTGAGAAGTTGTTGATCGATAGACAATTGATCCGATTTTAATCATGATCGCTTGTTTTGGGGTGCCTTATGGGTGCGGTGGGTCAAGTGATTGGTTCCATTGCACACCCTGTTTAGTCTAGGGTAGGCACAATCTCTTTGTCTGTGATCTCGGTTTGGGGAGGATGGTGATGTCGAGGTGTATTAGCTTGCAATCTGCCTGCAATCTGACTCGCTCTGGCAGAAGCTTCTGGAGGCTCTAGCCGCTTTCCCAGGGCAATGTTGCTATTCTGTCTACAGCACCGATGCGATATGGACTGTTCCACCTCAGTTGGATATTCGTTGACTACCAATGCCACAGCATTACAGCATTAGTGTTTCACAGGTTTTTGCACGAAGGAAGGAGGATAAAAGATGAGGGGCAATAATCGGCGATCGCCGCAACGTTTCTGGGTTGTTCTGGGTGCCGTCGTCACCTTGGGGGGAGCCGCTTCACCGCTCCTGGCCCAGTCTACGGCTCCATTTCCAGGAACCGACCCGCAAAATCAACAGTTTGAGGATGTGTGGAACAACCGGAATGAGAATGGCGGTTCGCTGTTCAGCATTATTAATCGGCTACAGCTATTGAATGGCCGCAGCCCTGGCGAGTTTCAGGAAGAGCAAGCCGAAAACTTTGACTCCGCCGTTTCTGACTTTCGGCAGAAGCAGCTCGAAAAGATTAACTCGACGGAACCTACCCTGCCTACCGTCGAAACAGAGACACCCAGCGCCCCCTAACCTGCGTTAATTAGGGCAGCTAACTTTTATTTCACCAGGTTTTATCGAGTGTGAGCATGCGGAAAATTCAGGCTTCTTTCCTGCTGGCGACCTTCATGGTGGCCGGAGTTCCCGTGGCAACCAGCAGCGTTGCCCAAGCCCAAGCCCAAATTACGGGTCAGCAGACTGCCGCCATTGGTCAGGGCAATCGCATTCGTGTCAATGGCCGTTTACACGTTGGCGACTGGAGTCAGAATGATGCTGGATTAGCCCTCAGCGACAGTGCCTGGATGCAGGTGATGGGCGGGGACTTAGCGGATGCGGTGAATCCTGGACAGCAACCTGTCGAGTGGTACAGTGCAGCACCCGTGATGGTTGGGGCTTGGCTCAGTCCAGATGGCACTCGACGCTATCTCAACATTGCCGGGGTTGCTCAACAGCTCGGATGGCAGCTCCAGCCAGCGGGAGCAGTGCTCAACATTACGACCTCGCCTGCCACGCTCCAGGATGTCCGGCTTGGGCAGCAGCCTTGGGGCCGGCGTCTGGTGCTGAACTTAAGTCAGCCTGCTCCGTGGCAGCTAGATTCTTTAACCAATAGCCGCACCGGTAAAACCGATCGCCAATTTACCCTGACAATTGACGCCGATTTTAAGGCAGCGGCGCTGCAAAACTGGGCAGTCAAATCGGGAAGTGGTTTGAAGGCATTGAGCGTGGCACCGATCCAGGGGCAAACGCAAATTAAAGGCACCCTGGACGGCGCTTTTGCGCCCTATATTTGGACGCTCAACAACCCGCCGCGACTGATCGTGGATATTCGAGCAACGCCGCGCCGCAGTCGTCGAATTGCTTGGGCACCAGGGGTTGAGTGGCGCGAACAAACCGTTAACTTGGGCAGTCAGCAGTTTCCCCTGACTTGGCTCGCGGTAAACCCGAAACAGCCTGGGGTATCACTGCAGCCAGTATGGGGTAGTTCAGCAGCCTTGGTGGGGAAAGGAACGGTTACGGCCCTGGCCCAGAACAACCGGGCAGCCGCAGTCATTAATGCTGGCTTTTTTAACCGCGATCGCGAGACGCCATTAGGGGTGATTCGCCGGGATGGCAACTGGATTTCCAGCCCGATCCTGAACCGGGGGGTCGTGGCCTGGAACCCTCAGGGACAGATGAAGGTGGGTCGTTTGCGGCTGCAAGAAACCCTCCAGACTTCCCAAGGTCAACAGTTGACGATTGTCTCAAGCAATAGTGGCTATCCCCAAAAGGGTATGGCTCGCTACACGCGCATCTGGGGGCCAAGCTATACGCCCCTCACCAGTAGTGAGCAGGTGCTGACCGTGATCAACGACCAAATTTCTGGGGTGCAAACGGTCTCCTCGGGGCAATCCGTGCCCATCCCCAGTAATGGGTCGCTCTTAGTGAAGCGCAGCATGCCCCCAATTCCAGGTTTTGGCCCAGGGGTACAGGTGCAGCATCGGGCTCAGATTCTGCCCGCGGCCTTCGAAGCCTTCCCCAATATGATGGGGGCTGGCCCGCTTTTGGTGGAAGATGGCCGCGTGGTGGTCAATGCGATCGCCGAGCAGTTTAGCCCGGCCTTTGCCGCCCAAGCCGCAGACCGCAGTGCGATCGCGCAGACCGCAGCCGGTCAAATTCTGCTGGTTGTTGTGCATAATCGGGTCGGGGGAGCTGGGCCAACCCTACCAGAGTGGGCCCAACTGATGCAGAAACTCGGAGCAGTGAATGCCCTCAACCTCGATGGCGGTAGCTCGACCGCCCTCTATCTTGGGGGGCAGATCCTCGATCGTCACCCCGTCACCTCAACCCGCGTGCAAAATGGCATTGGACTTTTTTTTAACCCATAGTTCATGACAAACTCGCGGTTATGAAACACATCGGCTAGCATGGAGCAGAAAATTATAAAAAACTTGATCTATGAGCACTCTTAAAGAAGTTCCGGCAGTTGCTCCTGTCGCGCCCCAAATCATTGCGGCGACCGAACTCCGTCCTTGGGGGTCATTCACAATCTTAGAAGAAGGGGCTGGCTATAAAATTAAGCGCATTGAAGTGAAGCCGGGCCATCGCTTAAGCCTGCAAATGCACCACCACCGCAGTGAGCATTGGATTGTAATTTCTGGGATTGCCAAAGTGCAGCGCAATTCCGAAATTCAGATGCTCTCCACCAATGAATCGACCTATGTGCCTCGGTTTACCCAGCATCGGCTCGAAAATCCTGGCAAGGTGCCCCTGGTTTTAATTGAGGTGCAAAACGGGGAGTATTTAGGCGAAGATGATATCGAGCGTTTTGAAGACGACTACGCTCGTTAAGTCAACGTCCATGGGGCCACAACGGCAAGATGATTACCCTCACACCGGCAGCTGTTCAGGAAGTCCAGCGACTCCAGCGAAAATATCCTGCGGGTCATGTGCTGCGGATTGATGTGCTGTCACAGGGCTGTTCTGGGTTAGCCTATCAGCTAGAATTTGCGGCTTCGCCAGCCCCAGATGAGCAGCGCTTTGACTGTGGCCCCATCCATGTCGTGATTCCATCCCAGAAACTGGGCTACATTGATGGACTTGCCTTAGATTATTCCGAAGATCTAATGGGTGGGAGCTTCCGCTTCTCAAATCCCAATGCGACTCAAACCTGTAGCTGCGGGCATTCATTTACAGTCGCTGAGGCCGGTCATTAGAGCCTGGGCGGTTGCAGCTTAATTGGAGCTTGAGGGCGCTTGGCCTGACCTCATGTCGGGCCTTGGCGATCGCCTGACCTGTGCGTTGCGCGGTAGCCAGGGTGCGCGACCCTGGCTTCTAGTCTGGATTGACTGCATCCTGCCGCCCTGGACATGGTAAAAACGGGTATGGCTTAGTTCGTCATTGTTTAAGAACGGGCAGGAGGCATTTACGGATGAGCAGTCAATTACAAAACCAATTCAAAACCTGGTGGCAAACCCTCTCAGATCCAGAAACCCTGGACACCTTTCAAAAAACCTTGCAAGTGACCCTGTCTATCCTGAAGGAGACAGGCAAGCTACTATGGCTGATCCTTTGCCTCGGCTTGGTCTTTTTTAACTGGTTTTGGCATGGGTCAATCCACTTGGGTGCTCGGTTCAAGACCTGGATTGATGGGCTAGATGAGCCTAAATCGACGCGTCTTTGGTCCGATGCCGGTCAGTTTTTGCTAGAGACGGGGCAAAACAGTGTGGCCTTAGCCCTCACTCAAGCGCGACAGCAGCTGGGACTGCCCGTGGTTGAAGCGTCGCCACAGCCCGCGTCTGCTCCCCAGAAACCGCCTGCACCGCCCACAGCCCAAACACCGCCACCCCAGGCTGTCCCAGATGAGACTGCTGCGCCAGCCAATCCTCTAGCCGCAACCACGGAGGAGCCGACGGCCGCCGCTGACATTACACCAGAGGAAGCGTGACCCCCTAGACTTGCTCCTAACTGGCTACTCAACTCAAGGGCGGAGCAAACGACTAATCTTGTCTAGGAGCCGCTGTATTTGCAGCGGCTTTGTGTCGTAATCATCACAGCCAGCCTTTAAACACTTTTGTCGATCTTCAGCGCTATCGTGGGCGGTCAAGGCGATGATCGGAATAGTGGTGGTTTCTGGCATAGCCCGCAGGCGGCGGGTCGTTTCCCAGCCATCTAGGGTAGGTAGGCTAATATCCATCAAAATGAGCTGGATGCTTTGGGTCTGGGCCAGATGAAGGGCAGCTTCTCCCGTTTCGGCCACGACAACTGCATAGTTCTGGCGGCTGAGCCGTCTGCTAAGCAGCTGTGCATTCACCGGATTATCTTCAACAATTAAGATCTGTGGTGGATTGGCGGTGCGGCTCATACATCCCCTGCCAGTTCAGGTGAAGCTGATTTTAAGCTGATGCTAGCCTAAAAAACAGATTCTGGGCCAATGTCAGGGTTTTTGGTAGCCTAATCTCATGGAGGAGCCGACCTGCGGCGCTTTTTTGTTTTTTACGGGGATGGGGCATGGGTGAACTGCTGGGTCACCCCCATGAATGCAAGATTGTTTTTCTACAGCAGATGAGAATTCTTGGTGCGCACACGTGTGTAAATCGTCTCCATTGCCGCAATGAATGAGCTGCTTTTGGGCCAAAAAGCAGGAAAGTCACCTTGCTTTTTGACCAAAATTGCGGGCACAGTCCCTGTTCTAGTGGGTTCTGGACTGGGGGGTAGGGGTTTATGGGGTTGCCAGTAATCCTTGAGGTCAGTGAGGGTCGCAGCGGGCTGAAGGGTCGGTACGGTGTAGTAGCTGGTGACAGGAGTTGGCGCTGAGTCCGTTGTTGCTAGTTCCGCGGAGAGCGCCTGACCCAGTGGGGACTTCATCAACTCGGTCTGGAGCGCTTGTCGCGAGAGCCCCTTGAGTTCAAAGAGCAAAAATGGATCCTGGTCGAGCTGAGCGGCCAACAGATAGTAAACTCCGGCTATATGCTTACAGGGATCGCCCCAGTCTGGGCAAGAGCAGGTTGTTTTAAAGTCGGTTTTATTGTGGGGCAGTAGGTGCAGGTCGAGTTTCGCAAAGGCGTCTTCGATGGTGTCTGGCATCTCGTTGAGCATGAGCCTGGAAATGAGACTTGCTTTGGAGGCGACATAGGCGATCGCAGCTGACCAGTTGGCAGCGCTGATGGGCTTAAACTCAATGGTTGTGAGGTAGAGCGGTTCTTTGTAAACCCCAAAGTAAGGGTTGACCGACCCCCGCACCTGAGCCGTAATTAATCCGTCTTGACGCTCAAAGGACTTGATTTTGCCGTTGCGGGCGTAGGAGCGCCCCCGACCCAGGCGCCCAGGATCGGACATCTCCTCCAGGGCTGCGATAAATCGCTGACCCCACCAAGTACGACTAAATTCAGCCATCGGACAACTCCTTGCGATCTATTCCAAGATGGCGCTTTTATTCAGGGCAATCAGCTGTCTAAAGGCATCGTTATCCAGCTGGGTCAGCCAGGATTCATCGGCGCCGACGATGGCGCCTGCCAGCTTTTTTTTATCCTCAATCATGGCGTCAATGCGTTCTTCAAGAGTCCCTATGGCCACAAACTTATGGACAAAGACCGTCTTTTGTTGGCCGATCCGAAAGGCACGGTCAGTGGCCTGATCTTCGACGGATGGATTCCACCAGCGATCAAAATGGAATACATGATTGGCTTTGGTGAGGGTAATGCCGACTCCCCCTGCTTTTAAGGACAGAATAAAGACCGAAGGTTCGGTGGCAGGATCTTGGAATTCGGCAATCATTCTTTCGCGCTTGTTTCGGCTGGTGCCCCCGTGGATGTAGTAGGTGTTGTAGTGCTGGGTGTGACGCAGGTATTTCTCAAGGGCGTCTCCCAGCTCAGTGAACTGGGTAAAGATCAGCAAACTTTCCCCCTCTGCCATGACCTCATCCACCATTTCGGATAAACGACTGAGCTTGTGCGATCGCTCTGGGGTAAAGTCACTTTCATCTTGGAGAAACTGACGAGGGTGGTTACAAATTTGCTTGAGCTTCATGAGGGTTGCCAGCATCATGCCTTTGCGCTGAATGCCATCTAGGCTTTCTAGTTCGCCTGCAATGTCTTTGACCACCACTTCATAGAGAGAGGCTTGCTCTTTCGTCAGGTTGCAGTAGAGCTTTTGTTCCAGTTTATCGGGGAGGTCTTTGATGATGGACTGGTCTGTTTTGAGGCGGCGTAAAATGAAAGGCTCCACCAGTTTTTTCAGCGTAACGGACTGGTGCCGATCGTTATTTTTTTGAATTGGCACCTCAAAGCTCTTGCGGAACTGGGCTTCTTTGCCCAAATAGCCTGGATTGAGAAAGTTAAAAATAGACCATAAATCGAGCAGTCGATTTTCCACGGGGGTACCCGTTAAAGCCAAGCGATGGGGCGCATCGAGCTTCAGTATGGCTTTGGTCTGAGCCGCTTTCGGATTCTTAATGTTTTGGGCTTCATCCAGCACAACCCGCTGCCAGTTCACCGACTCAATGAGCTTGATGTCTTTGCGAATGAGGGTGAAAGAGGTAATCACAACGTCATTTTGCTCGACCATTGCCTGGAAGTCTGCGGTCGCCTGGGCGCGCTCGGGGCCGTGGTGGACGATAGCCCGCAGGGTGGGGGCAAATTTCTCAATTTCTTTGCGCCAGTTGCCAATCACGGAGGTGGGCGCGACCAGTAGGGTTGGCAGGACAGGTGCCTGTGCTTTTTGTGCCTGTTCTTGTTCCAGCACCAGGCGGGCAATCACCTGAACGGTTTTACCTAGGCCCATGTCGTCAGCGAGACAGCCGTTGAAGCCAAGTTGTTCCAGGTATACCAGCCAGGACACCCCCCGCTTTTGGTAGGGTCGCAGCTGCCCACTGAAGCCCTTGGGGTTGGCGATCGCCTTAAAGGTGCTCTTGTCCTGAAGTTGGGTCAACATTTGGGCTAGGGACTGATCTCGGTCAAACTCAAGCTCTAGGTCTTCGTCGCTGGCGGTGGCCAGCCGCATAAATTCCATGAGGCTCAGGTCTGGATGGTCTTGCCGTTGCTGTTGCCAAAAAGCCAGCATCTGCTGCATTTTGTCCTGGTCGAGGTGTAGCCACTGGCCCCGAAAGTGCACCAGGGGTGACTTCGCCTGCACCAGCTGCTGCCACTCTGCCTCTGAAACCGACTCGCCGCCGATGGATAGTTCATACTGATACTCCACCAAGGTATCGATGGAAAAGTAACGTTTGGCCTTATCTTCACCACCCGCCAGAGACTTGCCTTTGGCGCGCAGCTTCACCTTGGCCCGCTTTTGACCCTGGGGCGTCCACCAGGCCGGCACCATGACCTTGTATCCAGCACTTTCAAGCACCCAGGCTGAGTTCTGCAAAAACTCCAGGGCTTCGTTGAAATCGAGCCCAATGCCCACGGGCTGATCGGTTTCTAAGCCAGCCCATAACTTGGGATAGATCCGGGCGGCATAGCCCAAGTTCAGCAGCAGATGCTGATCAAAGCCGTCACCAAACTGCTGCTGCAAGGTCTCCTGCTGGGTCGGACGCAGACTCCAAAAGTCGGCCAGGGCAACCTTGAGGGAGGGGTCGCTGCGGGGCGCAACCAGAAACTGGAGGTGCCAGGGCTCTTCCGGCTTGGTCGGATCCTGGAGCTGGAAGCAGAGGTGAAACGGAATCGCAGTCTGGGTCTGGCGAATGCGATCGCGCCAGGTTTGCCACTGGAGATATTGGTCTAGGGTAGCGCCCTGTAGGGGCTGATACACAGCGGTGGCGCTGGTGCAGTCTGCCAGGAGGGTTTGGGCAAGGTCTTTTTCAACGCCAGCGGTCAGGGGGGTGTGAGTGACGAGTTCGGTCAGGATGCATTCTGAGAAGTGGCGCAGCAGCGTGACGCGATCGTAAAACTGCGGGGTGTCGGGGGGTGTTTCAAAGCCCGCGACACAGGCGAGGGGCATCTGTTCAGCAAAGCGGGCGATTTCTTCTTCGTACTGCTCACTGATGATTTCCCAGCCAGGAAACAACTCAAAGGTTGGCGTTGCCTTAGCTGCTCGTGCTGACTTGCTTTTACCCGAGGGTTTGGAACGGGTCTGCGATTTAGCAGTGCGTTTCTGAGTTTTCGTGGGGGTGGCGGGGCTAGACCCTTCTCTGTACCGCAGGGCGGGAATATACTGATCTTGCAGCAGAATCTGTTTCAGAAACTGGGTGAAGTGGTACCAGAACAGCAAGTCTGCGCCGAACTGTACTTCTGCCACTTGATGGCGGGCTAGGAAGTGGAGTTCGTTGAGTAAGTGAATGAGAGGGGTGACGAGGGCAACCTGATAACCGTTGGTTTTGACCCCGGTTTTGACCTGCACACAGTCAATTTGCCAGTAGTGAAGTTCAAGGGTATCGGGGTCGGGGAGATCGGTCTCCAGGTAGCGGGATAGCTCTAGGGACGGCAGGGGCTGGCCATTGAGGGTGGGCAGGAGAAAGAACGGGGCGCTGGTGAGGGCAGCCCAGGACTGAAGCAAGCCCGGCTTAACTTGCAAATCTTGACTCAGAAATGCAGGCAGATCTGGTTCTTTGAGATGGAACGGATGCCGATTCGGTGCCGTTTTGGCGCCGCGTTTCGGGGGAGGAACGGTTTCGGTTTCGACCCACAGGTGAAATGTCCCCAGCTGGATGAAGTCGCTAGGTGTCTCTGGGATCCAGGTGCCATGTAGGATTTTCATCGTTCACAGTGATGCGCTGCGACCGCAAGGGAAGTGTTGCCCTAACGCCGAAAACTTTGCATGACCGTCAGGGGGGCACTTACCCTCATATTCTACGGTCATTGCCCAGCAAAACGGGGCGATCGCGGCTTATGCCATCGGGAGACGGTTGATATAGCCCATCGGATGTTTACAGGGGTTCAGCCTGCTGCGTCTCATCGTTCTACTGCCTTCAATCATGCTGGGGCAATGTTGGCGTCTGGTTCACCCCGACATCGTTGGGACTACATCAATCCAGTTTGGTTCTGCCAAGTTTGGTTCTGCCGAACCCACAGGCACCGTTTCCGAAATCCAGGGCTCATCCCAAGGGCCACCGCCTACCTCCAGGCAGCAGAGGTCGCTTTCGGCGGCCAGCAGCAGCTCGGCTGTTCCCTGATGCAATCGCCATAGCTTGAGGGTGAGGTGCCCCCGCGTGCCATCCCGACAGCAAAATTGCAGCCCGGTTTGGGTGGGTGCCCGCAAGACCGTACCAACTTCCAGGGTGGTGGCCGCTAGCTCTACGCGAAAGCGATCGCTCTCGGCGGTCATCTGCCAGTCCCCCCAGGGCTGCACGGCCCACTGTACCGTTGCATTCCAGGGGACAAACTCGTAAAACTGACCGCGATAGTGCAGCCCGACCATCGCCACAGACTCCATCCACCACAGCACTCCCCGGCGTCCACCCCCTGCCGTCAGGGCTAGGTCTGGTTCAGCGGTAAAGGCATTGCAGTTGACCCAGAACCACTTTTGCGGGAAAGCGCCGCCCCAGTTTTTTTCACTGTAGGCCGGGGCCTCGGAAAATTCATAGCGATCGCTCTGCCACTCAATCCAGCCCGTTGCCCGTCCGTGGGCCATGAGAATTTGCCAGCCCGGTTCAAAAATTTGGAATTGCGACAGCCAGCCAGCCGTTGACTGTTGCGGTGCCTCTGGGTTGCCCCAGCCGTAAATGGGCTCAATCTCGTAGTGCCAGCGGGTTATGGCGCCCGTGGCCGGATCTCGCAATTTACCTTGGTGCAGGGTGGCCGTGCCCTGGTAGCCTTCGCGCACCTGCTGCATGAACTGTTCTGGCGGTAAGTACTGAGCGGGTTTCTGGGCCATTTCTGGGGGCGATCGCCAGTGACCCAGACCCAGTGCTTGGGGCCAAGCCCAAAACTGCTGCACATCGGGGAACGTGCGGCAGAGATAGTCATTGTGCGGCCCTAGAATTTGGGCAGCACCGCCGCTGTAGGGTGACCCACCTGCTGGGTCTTCAATCGAGTACATGAAGGCAAAGGTATGGCCGCAGTCTGGCAGGGTGACGCGATAGTACCAGCCCTCAAAAAAACGGCGATCGCCACCCTCCCAGTGGTAGCCGCTGTGGGGGGTCTGTAGGGGATGACGCATGGATACCCTCCGCTAGAAACTACTCCCCAAGACAGGGGGAATGTTAAGGCTGTGAGGCTTGGCGTTGCTCGGTTTCAATCGCCTGGTAGAGGGCCAGAAAGTTGCCTTCTCCAAAGCCTGCCACCTGCTGTCGCCGCTCAATATACTCAAAAAAAAAGTAGGGGTTTTAAAGATAGGCTGGGAAAAAATTTGCAGCAGGAGTGCTTCAGGCCGCTCGGGCTGCCAGTCCACCAAAATTTGCTGGGCTTCGATATCCTGGCACTCCCTCAGGGAAAGGGGGACTGGGGCGATCGCCTGTAGCCGCTGCCAGAGCTGGGCGTAATAGGATGAGGGCACCCCGAGGAACGCAACGCCCCGCTGCCGCAAAGCAGCCACCCACTGTCGCAGATTGCGGGTTCTCAGGGCAATATGCTGGATGCCAGCACCGTTATTGGCCTCAATGAAGGTCTGAATTTGCGATTGCGGTGAGGTGGGTGCGTTGATATTGAAGTAAAGATTGCCTTGCGCAGCATGCAGCACCTGACTACATAGCCCAGAATGCTGGGTTTGAATCCGAAAGGACTGCTTCACTTCCAGCCCCAGCAGATGCTGGTAGAAGGCGATCGCCCTGGGAAGGTCGCCCGCCCCCACATTCAGCACCACATGATCGATCGTCGGCTCACCGAGGCTGGATTGGGGTGACCATGGATATTGCGCCGGAACCGGAACCCAAGATGGCTGGCCTTGACCCAGCAGAAACGTGCTGTAGGAGCAGGTTGAAGAGCGAGCAATGAGGGTATGGCATAGGGAACCCCAGCCGCCCACCCTGGCCCACTGCAAGAATCCTGACTGCGGGCACTGGGCGGTTTGGATAGGCTCTAGTCTCTGGGAAGCGCGCTGCACAACGGCATTGAGCTGATCCACAACCAGGCCAATATCTGCGACGCCGGGCGGATGCTGTTCCAGATAGGTTGCCACGGGACTGTGGCGGGTAAGGGCCGCAGAAACAATGATTGTCGCAGACCCCAGCCTCAGAAACTCGGACGTTGTGTCAGCAGTCTGAGCGCTGCCTAGCCACTGCCAACCCATGCGCTGTACGAACCAGTCCCGCTGCACGGCAGCATCTTCGACATAAAAGTGAATGTGGTCAATCTGCATACCCAAAAAGGTGAGCCTCTGCTGCTGGATGGGCGATCGCCCGCAGGCGCACGCGGTTAAGGTACCGTTGCCACCCCTCTGATAGGATAGTGCGATTTTTTCAATCTTGTCTGAACTGGAAAGCCGTGACCCATGCAGATTCGAGGCTAAGACGCGCTTTACTCCGGCTCTTTTTCGCCATAGGCCATGTTCGTTGCCGCCGCATAGCGCTCCATAAACCGCTTAAATCGCGCGACATGGTCGGGGTCGCCGACCTCAAACTCCACTTCAAGCCCTTTGACATCATCCCCTTCCGGGCCACCAAAGGCCATTCGGGTGGCCGAGGGCGAAATCTCAATGACGCCTTCGGCATCGGTCAACCGCACCACATTCGCCGAAGATTTTGTAAAGCTCTGCAGCTGATCCAAGGATCGCAGTTGGGTAAACGCCATGACAATCTTCTGCACCCCGGTGGCGCGATCGCGCTTAAACTGAACTGCGCTCAAGACTTCTGGAACGCCTGCAAAAAATTCAATCGTTGGCTGCTGGGGCGTCATCGTTGATCTATTATCCGTCATGAACTGCTAGTGAGAGCTAGTATATCTGGGTCGCTCGAATTCACGAAATTGCGATCGCGCCCCTAGAGGGTTGAAGTCTACAAAACTCAGATGCTAGGGTGGCTTGCCTCCTTCCTGGGGAAACGAATGGGCCAGTGAATGGGCCAGTGAATGGAGCCGTATCAAACCTGCGAGTTCAGTCAACGTCTGGGTGCAATGACCTGCATTGTTGCATGGGAGGAACGAAAATTTGGTGCAGTGCTCTAACTGGCGTAAAGCTTCAGCCCTCTGGCTCGGATTGCTATTGGCTCCATGGCCTGCCATGCCCGCCCAGGCCGCCCTCACAGACAGTCCCAAGATGCTGGTCGATCAGGCTTGGCAAATTGTGCAGCGCAACTATGTGGATCGCACCTTTAATCAGCAAGACTGGACAGCAGTGCGTCAGCAATATCTAGATGCAGCCTACCCTTCGAAGGCAGCAGCGTTTACTGCGATCCAACGCATGTTGACCAGTTTGCAAGACCCCTACACGCGGTTTTTATCGCCTGCTGAACTCAAGGACTTGACCCAGAATGTCTCAGGGGGGTTCATTGGCGTTGGGCTGACGGTCACGATTGATCCGCAAACGCGGGAGTGGATCGTCGAAGAAGCATTCCCGGAGTCTCCCGCAGCCAATGCTGGCATTCAGGCCCAGGACATCATTGTTTCACTCAATAACAAACCCACTGCCACGATTCGGCCAGAAGAAGCCACGCCTTACCTAGTGGGGCCAGTGGGCAGTAAACTGACCGTGCAGGTGCGCCGTCAACAGCAGCAGATCACCCATGAACTGGTGCGGGAACAAATCAACTTGAACCCCTTGACCTATCGAGCCATCAAAACGACCACGGGGACTATCGGCTATATCCGGTTGCCGGTCTTCACCACGAAATCAGCGGCGGCAATGCAAACGGCCCTCACGGACTTAGAGGCCCAGGGGGTTGGTGGCTATCTGCTCGACCTGCGGGGCAATCCAGGGGGCGTTTTAGAAGCCAGTGTGCAGATTGCGGAGCAACTGTTAAATACGGGCACGATTGTGCTGATTCAGGAGCGCGATCGCCCGCAGGAGAAGCTGCAAGCCAATGGTCGGGCTTTGACACAGCGGCCCCTCGTCGTTTTAGTTGACCAGGACTCTGCCAGTGCCAGTGAGGTGCTGGCAGCGGCCCTGCAAGACAACCACCGGGCCGCGATCGTGGGCACCCAGACCTTTGGCAAAGGGCTGGTGCAGTCCTTTGAACCCTTGGCTGAGGGAGCTGGGGTTTTGGTTACGATTGCTCGTTACTTGACCCCAAGGGGCCAGACCATTCATCAAACGGGGATTCAGCCAGATGTTCCGGTCAATGCAACTGGAACAGATCAATCGACTGCAGCAACGGATCCGCAGTACCTGACGGCCCTCAGGACTTTAAATCGGATCATCACTCAGGCGGCTTCCCCTACAACAGGCAAAGGCCTGCTGCGGTGAGCTTTACCTGGGAGGCAGTGGCCGTAAATCTGTGTAGTCAGGGGTGTGAAGACCGTTGACGATCCGCCTCAAATTCCTGCACAACCGTCACTCTTATTCCGCGTCCAAACCAGTGCCATAGGCCCAGGCTTCTAGACGACGGTGCCAACGGTAACGCGATGGGGGGGGCAGGCGATCGCTCCAATTGGCGAGCAGCGGCTGGAGCTGATGGAGTCCTCGATAGGTGCCCAGGGCTGCGAAATGTCCCATCCAGGCCACCAGTGCCCCTGGCCCCACCTGCTGCAAAATCTGGGGAATTAACCCCGGCGCCCGCAGTGAAACCTGCACCAGGGTTTGGTAAAGCGGCCCAAACTGTACCACATCCTGTAGGAAAGGCCGCAGAACGTCATCCCCTAGCTCACTCATGGCCTGAAACACCACCGACAGCAGGGTATTAATTTGCTGGGAGGGCAGCGTCTGGGTGCCACCTACGCTCATGGATTTTTGAAAGAGCCAGGTCACCGATAAATTAGGCTGGTAGGGCTGCACCAGGGCCAAGTCGGCTGCACCTAAACAATCGGCCTGCAAGGCTTCCTGGATTGCAGTGGACAGCCGCGATAAATGCCGTAGCATTGCGCCAAAGCCACCAAAGCTCAAGGGCGACTGGCAACCACTGCTATCGCCAATTGCTAAGGTGCGGGGCCAGGGGAACGCCAGCGGACTCTCGGTATAGCTCGGAAATAAGCCAAACAAGACTCGCTGCACATCAAGATCGGCGATCGCCACCTGCTGATAGTCCGGTAGTTCTCGCAGGTACAGTTCAAAGAGCTGCTCCAGGGAAGGCTGGTTAGGGTGTAAGTCCGCATAGGTGAAGAGGTAAGTCGTACGCCCATCGCGTGCCGGAAAAGCTTCCCAAAACCCCTGATAGCCGTTTTCAATTCCCGTCAACGACACCATTAAATCGCCAGAAGTGCCCTTGGGAATACCTTGGGCACAGGTGCCTACGACCAAACAAACTGACTGAGGCCGCTGTCCCTGACGCGCCTGCGCGACGAGAGGTGACCCATGCCCCATCCCATCAATCAACAGTCGTGCCGTCAGTTCAGCCTGTCCGTTAATCTGCACGCCGTCAGGATGTACCACGGCTTGCGTAAAGGCAGTGTGTTCGAGTAGCTGGCCCCCTAGGGCTAAGAATTTTTGCTTCAAGCAATCCAGCAGATAGATCGGATCGACGCCAACATTCAGAACATCTTCTACCCAAAATTCTGGCCCCCCCTTGAAAGCAATCCGGTTGGGGTTAAAATCGCTGACGATCGCGGTGTCGAGTTGCGCGGGTGTCAGTAACCCCAGATTGACCAGCGTCTGTAGCTCCTGACGCGAGGTATTCCACTCCTGCGATCGCCCCTGTAGCACCCCCCGTTCTACAACAGAAACCCGGAAGCCTTGTTGAGCCAGGGCTGCACCGATAAAAATGCCTAGGGTACCGCCGCAGATCAGGACATCCCACGTCACTTGGCCCAAGTAAGAATCAGCTGTCTTCACCACTGTCGCTGGGGTTAGCCCTGCCGGAGGCGTGCGTAGCTGCTGCCAGCGGGCATCAGCGGCCCGTAGCTGTGCCAGAGAGGCATTAGGAATAGTGCTGAACCAGGTCTCTACCGTCACTCAAAACAACTCCAGCACTTGCGGTATCTTCTGCTGTCCATCTTCTTACACCTAGCTTGCCAAACTGAAACGATCCTATCAATCCCAATCTGATTGGGTTGAGTTGCGAATTTAGGTGTGACCAAGATTGAGAGGGGTTCCAGTCAACTACATCGGCCTGAGTTGCTGGGTGTTTAGGGGGCTAGTTGACTGCCAGAAATGGTTCAAAATATGAGACTCAAAGACCTTTTCGGTGATGTTCATAGGTCAGGGTGCTCATCACGGCATTATCAAGCTTCGGTTATAGCTTTCCCTAGTACTCCCTGGCGGGAATACCCCTACCATTTTTAAGCCTTCAAAGCCTTTCCTTGGTAAGTCCATTTGAACGGCTTTGCCATCGTGTCATTGAAGTAGGCAATGAAATCCAAGATCCTGGCCTTCAGGTCGGCGTTACTACAGAAACTCGCCCTTCGCAGTAACTTTCACACCCAAATAGAAAACCAAATCTCGATTTGATTCAGCCAAGAACAGTGCTTGGGAGTGAAGTGGAAAACCACCTTGTGGGTGCTCTCCCTTAGAGGATATTTGGAAACTCAGTTAGGACACCAGATATGCAAGAAAGGTTCTCTGA
>CAZXWR010000045.1:0-17529 GCA_964644325.1 uncultured bacterium | reverse complement strand
TCTGTGTCACCCACCAGCCCATTGTGGCGGCGATGGCCGATCAGCACTACCACGTGGAAAAAACGGTCATTGAGGCGACAGCCGCAGTATCATCCAATGCCCCGATCCCAGAGCGTACGGTTGTGCGACTGGAGCGCTTGACTGAGCCACAGCGTCAGATCGAGATTGCCCAGTTGGCTGGGGGCCAATCGAGTGAACAGCTCCTGGCCTTTGCGGCATCCTTGCTGTGCCAAGCGGCTGAGCTGCGCCAGCAGCCCGCAAATTCCCCGAAAGCCCAGAAAAAGCGAACGCAGCGCCGCAAAGCTTCCCAGCCCAAATCAACGCCAGCCGCGTCTTGACGCTTCCGACTGCAACGGTAAGGAGGGGGCTAGGGCGCCAGGGTAGCCATGGCCTGATCAATCTGTTGGTAAAGGGCTGGAGGGTCTTGGTCATTCCAGAGGACCCGATCAGCCCGCTGGCATTTTTCAGCTAGGGGCATCTGGGCCGCAATGCGGGCCTCTGCCTCTGCCTGGGATAGGCGATCGCGCTGGGTCAGGCGCTGGCGCTGGTGCATTGCAGAACAGGCAACCACCCAAATCTCCGTGACCAAATCAGTCAGATTGGCTTCAAACAGCAGCGGCACAGCCATCACCAGCAGCGGTTCATGGGCCAGGATTGTACGCTCTTCCAGCAGTCTTTGTCGCACAGAAGGATGAATGCGGGTTTCTAGCCACTGCCGCTCGGCAGCGTCTCCAAACACAATGCGTCCCAGCGCTTGTCGATCCAGGGTGCCATCGGCCCTCTGAATTTGGGTGCCATAGCGATTGTATATTTCAGCCAGAATGTTACTACCGGGCTGTACGGCTTCGCGAGCATAGAGATCGGCATCCAGAACGGGCAGCCCATAGCGTTTGGTCAAGTATTGAGAGGCGGTGGTTTTACCCGTTCCGATGCCGCCTGTCAGCCCAATGACACGAGAGTCAGCTTTTTCTACCATGGGATGTAGGGGAGGGGGTGTCAGACCGACTGAATTGGGGTCTGTCAATGAATATTTCGCCGATTCTATGGGTAAACTCAGTATAGGTTTTGCGTTTGTATTTTGAGCGATAGCTTGCCGATAGGGGCAGGTCGTCATTGATTTCCCACGTTCCCCCAGCTGTGACCCATAACGTCGGTTAGTTGTCTAAAAATATGAGCCATGAGGGGTATTTTGGCTATTTGGGGTGTTCAAGACCCCTGATCGCGGGTTAATCTAGCCCTTAATATCTTGAGCCCCACTTTTTGCGTTTTCTGGTTTGTCATTAGGGTTGTGGAACAAACGTGAAACATTCGAGAAGCCGATTTTTTGCCCTTTGGGCGAAGCTGCTTCAAACCTTGCTGCCTCCCTTGTCAACCCCAGCTCTCGTTGGAGAACCTGACGAAATCCCTCCGGATGAGCTGTTGCTGAGTAGCCGCATCCTCTTGGCCTTCCAAAAGATTGCTGATATTTGCGCGACAGAGTCGCGGCTCGCTGACCGCATGCAGGCGATCGCCGCTGCCATTAGTGAGGCCACAGATTTCCCGCTGGTGATGGTCGAGCGCCACGATGACATCGAAGCAAGTCTCGAAGTTGTGGCCGTTTATAGTACGCAGGCTCACTTTCCCCTCGATCGACCTATTTTTACCCCCCTTGACCAGACTCTGGCGGGTACGGCGATCGCCCGTAAGCAGCCCATGGTTTGGGCTGTCTCTGCCGACCCGATTGCTTTACCGCAATTGGTCGAGGTTGAACTTTTTAGCTCGACTTATCAAACGGTCGTGTATCTGCCCCTCACGGTGCGTCAAGCGGTGGTGGGTGTCCTGACCCTGGCCCATCCCGATCATCGACCGATTCCAGACTACTTCACCTACTGGCTGCAGGGACTTGCGGTGCACTTGGCGATGCCCCTTGAGGCCATGCAGCAAGATCAGACCTTGCTCTTGGCCCAAGAGCGTCTGGACTTGGCGGCAGTTTCCATGCAGGGCATTATCTATGATCTAGATCTGACGCAACAGACGATCCAGCGATCTGAGGGGTTACTCAGCTTGCTGGGGTACGAGTCAGCCCAGCTGGGTGCCAGCTTAGACCAGTGGCTACAGCTGATTCATCCGGATGAACAAGCAGAAATCCGGCAATTTTTTGATGATGACCTCAGCCAGCACCGCGAATTTAACCTAACTTACCGGGTGCAGCGACAAGACGAAGTCTACGTGGCGGTTTGCGATCGCGGTGCCATCCTTCGCAATCGGCAAGGGGAACCCAGCCGGGTGATCGGGAGCGTTGTGCCCCAGCCTGACCTTAGTTTGGCAGCCGCAGAGCAGCCTTCAGCAGCGCTCGCATCCAGCGGGAACCCGCTCCTCGACCAGCTTCCTGATGTTGCGTTTCAAATTGATGGTGAAGGGCGTTGGGTCTACTTAAACCGAGCCTGGGAAACCCTCATGGGGTATCCTGTGGCCGAATCGGTGGGACGACTCTGGACAGACTTTATGGATCCTGAGGCAATTGAGGGCCAACAAGAAACCCTCACCGCCTTGGCCCAGGGACAAGCTGACCCAGCTGTGCAAATTTGTCAGTGTACGCAGCAGGGCAGCAAGCTTTGGGTTGAAGTACATAGCTGTGCCCTGGTTGGCGAACAGGGGGAACCCTTAGGGGCGACGGGTACGCTCCATGACATCACGGCCAAAAAAGCCGCAGAGGCCCAGCTCGTCCATGATGTATTGCACGACAGCTTGACGGGACTGCCCAACCGCGCCCTGTTTTTAGACCGCTTGCATCATGCCCATCAAAGCTATCAGCGCAGCCCCAAGGGCTGTTTTGCGGTTCTGTTTCTGGACTTAGATCGATTCAAGGTCATTAACGATAGTCTGGGCCATATCGTGGGCGATCGGTTGCTGATTGCCGTTGCAGACCGGATCCAGAGTTGCCTGCGTCCTGGGGATACCGTCGCCCGTTTTGGTGGGGATGAGTTTGTGCTGCTGCTGCCCAATGTATCCTTGCAGCAGGATGCAATCTTGGTCAGTGAGAGAATTCTGAACCAGCTGAGTTTGCCCTTCATTCTAGCTGACCAAAACGTTTACACATCAAGCAGTATTGGGGTGGCCCTGATCGATAATCCGGATCAGCCGCCAGAAGATGTCTTGCGCAATGCCGACACCGCCCTCTATCAAGCCAAATCGAATGGGAAAGGTCAGTATGCCGTCTATTCGCTGATCATGCACAACCAGGCCCTCAATCAGCTTGAGCGAGAAACGGATTTGCGCCGTGCTTTCGATCAGGGTGAACTGGTGCTTTACTACCAGCCGATCTATGCGGTGACTGATGGGCACCTGGTCGGCTTTGAAGCGTTGCTGCGCTGGAATCATCCCAGCCAAGGGGTACTGGCCCCAGAGGACTTCCTGGCGATCGCTGAAGAGACGGGGCTGATTGTCTCGATTGGCTGGTGGGTGCTCCAATCCGCCTGTCAACAGCTCAATCAGTGGAAAGCCGATTTTGACCTGTCAACCGATGTCTTTGTCTCGGTGAATTTGGCGGCCAAGCAAGTGGGTGCCATGAACTTTACGCAGCGGGTGCAGCAATGTCTTGACGAGCATCGACTGATGCCGCATCGGCTCATGTTGGAAGTCAGTGAAGCGGCCTTCCTAGACGATCCAGAAGACGCTATTGCCAAGCTCAAGCAGCTGAGAAATCTAGGATTGCAGCTGTGTTTAGATGGGTTTGGTCGCCGCTTTTCCTCCTTTGGAGATCTGAACCGACTGCCCTTAAATGCCCTCAAAATCGATCGCTCCTTCGTGACCGAAATGGGCCTAGAGAACAATTTAGAAATTGTTCGATCTATTATTGCGTTGGGGCATAAGCTCGACCTGCGTGTGATCGCGGAAGGCATAGAAACGGAACCGCAGCTTGCTCAACTCAAAGGTTTGAGGTGTGATTATGGTCAGGGTCAGTTTCTATCCGATGCGGTATTGCCCGAGACTGTGGGCAATTTGCTTCATCAACCCATTCCACTTACCCATCTTTCCATGAGTTCCAGTGTCTCCGATTCTCCTCCGTCTCTGGTCATTCGGGCAGAGGAAAAAACAACCCAGGTGTCGCTGAGTCGGGATAAAAATGCCTGGAGCATGGGTCGCCATCCCGACAATACTATTCCGCTCGCCGATCGTTGGGTTTCTCGCCACCACGCGGAGGTACAGCGCTTAGAAACGGGGGACTACTACCTGGTCGATCTCGCGAGTGGGAACGGCTCCTTTGTGAATGGTCAACGGGTGACGATGCCCGTGAAGCTCCATGATGGTGACGTTCTGATGATTGGTCACACGGAAATGCAGTTTCAGCAGGCATCTCTGGAAACCCCTACTCAGCTCCAGGGCGAAACCCAAAAGATTGTGCTTTTGATGCAGGCGGCCCAGCGTCAGGCAGAGATTTGGCAAAAAGCCTTAGTGGCTCAGGAAATTTCTGTGATTCCCTTGACGGCGGAACTGGACCTCAAACAGTTTATTGAGCAGATTGACCGCTCTGGCGATCCAATGCCCGATTTGTTGCTGTTGGATATGACGACCCTCCGGCCCAATCCCTATAGTTTTTGTCGATGGTGCAGTAGTACCTATCCCCAGCTCAAAATTATTCTCACGAGCGGGGTGCGGATCGATGTTCCGGCTTCTGAACGCCAATGGGCGGTTTACCAGGGCGCTATTGACCTCTTATCGGCTTTCCCCGAGGGGAATCTGTTTGCCAACATCGGGACTGTGGTGGAAAAGGTGCGGAAGGTGTTAGATGTTTTGGGGGCTGAGCCGATTTCGCCGCAGTCCCTTGCCAGTACGCTGGTGGCGAGCGAAACCAGAAGCCAAGATACGATGATTACGCCAGAGATCTTCCCGCGAGGTGATTGAGGATCAGCTGGGCTGCTTGGCGGATGACGCCAGGTTGGCCTAGGGTATCGCGAAGGGCTTGATACTGGTTGAGCATTGCTTCCCGTGCTTCAGGGTGTTGGAGGAGGTTGAGGGCTTGAGCGGCGATCGCCTGGGGGGTGGCTGCTTGCTGGAGCAGCTCGGGGACGACGGCCTGCTGCTGTACCAGGTTGACGGGGGAAATATAGGGAACCTTGAACTGGAGGATGGTTTTGTATAGCCAGCCGCTCCAGGGATGCACGCGGTACACCACGACTTGGGGCACATTGAGGAGTGCAGCCTCTAGATTTGCGGTTCCTGATTTGCCAATGGCGAGGTCGGCAGCGGCGAGGGCCAGTTGAGGCTGGTCAGTTGGGGTGGCGGTTAAGCCATAGTCGGCGATCGCATCCAGCAGCGGTTGCCGGAAGCTGGGTAAGGCGATGGGCAGGCAAAATTGAGCGGCGGGTAACTCTGTCTGAATCAGGCGGGCGGCGGCGGCGATCGCGGGCAGAATATGGCGGAGTTCCTGCTGGCGGGAGGCGGGGAGTAGCGCAATGAGAAGCTGGTCTGGCGAGACGCCGAGTCGCTGTCGGGCGGTTGCCCGATCGGGGACTGCCGCGAGGGTATCCAGGAAAGGATGGCCTACCCAAGTGACTCTGGCACCGTGCTGTCGGTAGTAGTCAGCCTCTCCGGGGAAGATGGCCAGAATGTGATCAATGCGCTCGACGAGTTTCCGGGTTGTGCCCTGTCCCAATGCCCAGACCCACTCGTGGGGGGCAATATAGTAAATCACTGGCCCGAGGCCCTGCTGCTTGAGATAGCCCGCCAGGGGTAAGTTAGCCCCCACGTAGTCAATTAAAAGGCTGAGGTCGGGTGGCTTTTGTTTTAGATATTGGCGTACGCGCCGCTGAATTTTCAGGGTTGCCCCGACATAGGGCAGGGCTTCAAAGAGGCCAATGGCCCCCAGTTCACTGGTGTTTGCCAGCAGATTGGCCCCGGCCGCTGCCATGCGATCGCCCCCCAGGGCATCAATGGCTAGGGGCATACCCCGCTCTTGGGCCAATTGGTTCAGGGCCTGGATGAGCAAACTGCCCTGTAAGTCCCCGGAGACTTCCCCGGTGCTGATAAAAATGCGCTTAGGGTTGCCCATGTTCGTCTAGCCGCGGCCTGAAACAGCGCCCCGGCGACCGGGAGACTGAGACTGCTGCAAAAAATCATAGAGGGTCTGGAGGGGTTCCTCATGGGCAACTGTGCCGAGGGCCAGGAGGGCAGCCGCGAAGGGCTGCTCAGACTGGTAGAGGGAACGATAGGCCTGCTTGAGTAACATGAATGCGCGACTGCTGGGGACAATCCCATGTCGCCTCAGACCTACCACGTTTAAGCCGCGCACCCGTGCGGGACTGCCCTCCACCAAAAAGTAGGGGGGCACATCTCTGTTAATCCGGCTCATGCCGCCAATCATCGCACACTGTCCAATGTGAACCCGTTGATGCACCCCTACCATGCCCCCAATCACGGCTTTGGCGGCGACATGGGTATAGCCGCCCAAACTCACGGCATTGGCAATGGTGACTTCATCGGCAATCTCGCAGTTATGGGCCACATGGACATAGGCCATTAAAAAATTATCAGAGCCAATGCGGGTGACGGCGTTGGCCTGGGTGGCGCGATGAATCGTGACATACTCGCGCAGCTGGTTGCGATCGCCAATTTCAACCGCAGAATCAGCCCCTTGATAAGACACATCCTGGGGTGCCATGCCAATGATGACCCCTGGGAAAATCTGGTTTTCTGCCCCAATCGTCACCGATCCCTCAATGACTACATGGGCGCCAATACAGGTGTCAGCGCCAATTTTAACGCGATCGCCAATGATGGCGTAGGGGCCGACCTGAACCCCTGGGGCCAATTCAGCGCGAGGGTGAATCACCGCCGTCGGGTGAATCCTCGTCATCTCAGTCATTGCGCGCCGTCATTGAGAACTGGTTGGGCTGAACGAGACCTGGGGCTAACTACCATCAGCCTAGTCAACCAACGAAAACATCAGTTCCCCTTCCGAAACCAGCTGGCCGTCAACTTCTGCCCGGGCCTGCATTTTGCCAAATCGCTTTTGCTTAATGCACAGGAGTTCCACCGTCATCACGAGCTGGTCTCCCGGCACAACGGGGCGGCGAAAGCGGACTTTATCAATGCCAGCAAACAGAGACAGCTTATCCTTGAGGTCTGCCATTTGCAGCAGCACTAGCCCCCCGACTTGGGCCATGGCTTCAACAATCAGAACCCCTGGCATAATCGGTCGACCAGGGAAATGCCCCTGAAAGAACGGTTCATTAACCGTGACGTTCTTAATGCCAACGGCCCGTTCCCCCGGCACATTCTCAATCAGGCGATCGACCAAGAGAAAGGGATAGCGATGGGGTAATAACGCCTGAATTTGTTCAATGGTCAAGGGACTGGTAGCCGCATGACCTTGACCCTCGGCGATGGCGGCAGCACTAGATGGAGTGGAGTTTGTCAGCGTGGGCATAATCTGGGGGGCAAATATTGCGAAAACAAACAGGCGGCAAGGGGTGAAGAAGCACAGACTTAACCAACTGGGCTGAAGACCAGGTGTTGGGCAAGGCGCTGTGCCAGTTGCGTGTGGAGAGAGTGACTTGCTCTATAAGCAAAAAAACGAGCCTGGGGAATTGTTCCTAACAAACTGAGATCCCCGACTAAATCCAGCAGCTTATGCCGAACGGGTTCGTTGGTGAACCTGAGAGGTGGATTGAGCCAACCCTCTGCATCACAAACAAGGGCATTTTCTAGACTACCACCTTTGATTAGCCCCCTCTCACGTAATTTCTCAATATCTGCGGCTAGGGCAAAGGTACGGGCTGGGGCGATTTGGGTCGTAAAGTCCGCCAGGTAAATACTTTGCCATTGGCAACCAATCGTCTGGTTGGCAAACTGAATGCCGTAGGTCAAACATGTCTGTGGGGCGGGTAGGGCGAGGACAAAGGCCTCGGCTTGCTGAACCCAGACGGGGCAGCGCAGGGTGGCGATCGCCCGACGCTGTGATTGCGGTTCCCAGTTTCCCCAGAGGTGCTCAATCCAGGGTTGGGCAGAACCATCTAACAGCGGCAGTTCAGGCCCATTGACTTCAATACAGACATTGTCAAGGCCCAGTCCCACCAGGGCGGCCAGTAAATGCTCGACGGTGCGCACAGCTACTTCTCCAGACTTCAGCTCGGTCGAGAGGATGGTCTGGCCGAGAGCGGTCAGGTTGGCTGGAATTTTAACGGGAGCCTGGGGCACATCCGTGCGCAGGAAGTAGCGCCCGGTGTCTGGCGGGGCAGGGTGCAGGGTTACCGTGACAGGATGGCCTGTATGCAAGCCAATGCCCGCCACAGTTACGGGAGATCCTAGAGTGTGTTGGTAGGGCGATCGCAAAATAGCCTGAACGGCCGCTGTTTGATCGATAGCCCCTGGGCTGCTGACTTGTTCATGGGGAGAACGACCCATGGTTAGAAGCGTTCGCCAAATCCAAACTGGAAGCGGCTATCGCCTTGATCGTTCCAACCGTAGTCCAGTCGGACTGGCCCAATCGGTGTTTTAACGCGCACACCGACGCCGTACCCAAACCCCTGACCGGGCTTACCTCGCACAATCCCTGGATTCCCTGGCACATCATCCTGAGTCCCGAGGAGGCTGCCGTAATCGACAAACAAGACCCCGCCAATGCCGCCCAGGAATTTCAACAGGGGAAATCGATACTCGGCGGTTGCCTGAATAAAGCTGCGGCCACTGCCAACATCTCCCTCATCGTAGCCCCGCACCGAAGACCCACCCCCCAGGGTAAAGGCCTCGTAGGGCGGCAGGTCACCAATGACCGTTCCCCCCTGAACGTTAAAGGCCAAAGCTTGCGGCCCTGGAGTAAAGTTAATCAGCTTCACCGGCACAAAATAGCTGTAGCTGGCCCGCAGACGGGTCATCGTAATACTGCCCAGCCCTACGGGAATCGACTGATCTAGTCCTAAACGTAAAACAGAACCCTTGGTGGGCGTCAAGGGGTCATTGCGTAAGTCCTTCGAGAGACCCAGCTGCACCATCAGTAAATCGTCTTGACCAGTGCCACTGAAGCTGAGGTCGTTGCCCAATTCATCAAATCTGACGACATCGAAGTCTACATCGCGAATGGACACCCGCTGATATTGAATCCCGGCGGAGGCCCGCCAAGCGGTCGCAATTTTGTCTGGGTCTTTGGTCAGCGGTCGGGAAAAGACAACGCCACCCCCCAATCGGTTCACCCGGGGAGTTTCGTCTGAGTCAACGAACCCATCATCGTCATCTGTGCCTAGAATCCCGTCTTGGTTGATTGGAACAGCGTCACCCAAGTTGATATCGGTTTCCCCGCCGTCGAAGACGAGGGGGCGGGTTAAGCGGTTGAAAATATTAACGGTGTAGGAGGTGCGGTAGGGGTCAGTGGCAATCCACGGATCGGTAAAGCTAGCGTCAAACAGGATCTCACGGGTTCCGATCTGAATTTGGGTGTTCAGCTTCTGGTTGTTACCGCCCAGGTTATTCTGGGTGTAGGAAGCCGTCCCGAACAGGCCGCTATTGGAGCTAAAGCCAGCCCCTGCCGAGAAGTTGCCCGTACTCTTTTCCTGGACGTCCAGGTTGACCACAACTTTGCGAGGGTCTTCTCCAGGTTCTAGGGCTACCTGAATATCTTCAAATAACCCAAGACCAAAGACGGTTTGCAGGTCGTTTTGCAGGCGATCGCGGTTCAGCACGTCCCCTGGTTTTGTGCGCATTTCGCGCGTAATGATAAATTTGCGCGTGCGGCCTTTTTTCGGTTCACCCTCCTCATTTTTGTGGCGCACCTCAATATCCTCGATCACCCCTTCTGCGACCTGGAGGGTGACGGTGCCATCGGCATCAATTTGCGGCGACCCAACCACTTGACCTAGGACAAAGCCACTATCCTGGTAGTACTGATTGACGGCTTTAATGCCGGTTTGCAAGTCCCGCAGGTTCAAGGTCTTGCCGTACTGGGGCGAGAAAATTTCGGTGACCTTCTCTTCGGGGAGCACCTCGCTGCCCGCCACCTGTACTGAGCGTAAAACGGGATTGGGCCTAACCAAGAAGGTAACGCGCACCCCCAATGGCGTATCGGAGGGCACGGCCCGCACCGCACTAAAAAATCCGGTGGCAAAGATGGCATTGATATCGACCTGGAGCTGCGATCGCGTTGTGGTTTGGCCTGGGCGCGTTGAAATGGCTTCGTAAACGGTATTGGTGAGATCATCATCCGCCCCATCGACCACCACCTCAGCCACTAAAACTTCTCGTTCGGGCGGCGCGTCAGTCGTTTCCTGCCCAGGGGTGTCTGTCTCGTTGGGGGGAGAGGGGGGCAGTGCATCTTCTCCCGTCTCTGGTGGTGCAGTCTGGGTTTCTGCATCATTCAGGGTCGGCAATGCGTCGGGCGGCTGAGCTTCATCAGATTCGGCTTCGTCCGCAGCGGGCGGTGGAACCGCTGGCTCGGCTGGCGGCAAATCGCCAGGGGGATCCGCCTCGGTTTCATCCACCGTTGGATTGGCGGGGCTGGGGGCATCTGGTGCAAGGACTGGGTCGGTGGCGGGCGCTGCATCGTCCGGGAATGAACTATCCGGGAGAGGACTCAAAGCATCGGGTGCTGGGGCTGGATCCGTTGTGGCCTGGGCGAAAATCGTGGGGCTGAGAGGGGTAATCTGGGATGGGCGATCGCTGATGCCAGCGATCGCAGGCAAGCTTGCGGATCCATCCAGTTCGGCAGCCCTGGCAGGCTGAAGTGCCAGCGTCGCGGCCATGGGCGTAGCAAAGGCTGCTAGGGCAAGGAGCGAACGCAGTAAACTTGGAGAATAGGACATAGGTTGATAAATCTTTCGGGACACTTCAGACACCACATAAAAACAGACTGCACCTTGATCAAGACGTGAAACCGACCCTGGGAATCAAGGGACTCAGCCATACACTATTCGGAAAAATTGAGCACCCATTGCTGCCTCAATCGACTTGTGCCAAGACCCGCTCCAAAACCTGTGCATAAGCCTCCTCGACATTACCTAAGTCTCGGCGAAACCGATCCTTATCCAAAACTCGCTGGTCAGGGTCAGTGGCGGACTGATCCCATAGGCGACAGGAGTCTGGACTAATTTCATCGGCGAGCAGCAGCTGCCGATCCTGATTCAGGCCAAATTCTAGCTTGAAATCGACCAGTGTGATGCCACAGGATTGGAAAAACTCAATGAGAATTTGATTGATCTCTAGGGCTAATTCCTTCAAGGCATTAATTTGGGCAGCTGTGGCCAATTCAAGCATCAGAATCCGGTCAAAGGTCAGCAGGGGATCCCCAAGCGCATCGCTTTTGTGGTAAAAATCAACCAGCGGTGTCTTGAGGGGGGTGCCGAGGGCTAGCCCAGTTTGTTGACAGAGACTCCCAGCGGCAATGTTCCTGACCACCACTTCTAGAGGAATGATTGAAACTTTGTAAACCCTCATTTCATTGGGGTTCGGCTGATCAATGAAGTGGGTGGGAATACCAGCCGCCTGAAGCCGTCGAAATAAATGACTGGCAATCGTACAGTTCATCCGGCCTTTGCCGCTAATTTCACCGCGTTTTTGGGCATTGAATGCCGTGGCATCGTCCTTAAAGTACGCCAGTAAAATATCTGGGTCATCGGTTGGGTAAATGACCTTCGCTTTACCTTCGTAGAGCGGGGTTGGTGCAGTCATAGATGTTCCTTCGTGAGTCCTCTCAAAATGCCAGAGTTGGGCGGCAGATCTGGCTCAAGATGATTGCTGCGATGGGTTGCTGGCCCTGTCTCTTGATCTAACCCCATATCTTATCCTGCTCCTGGAAGACTGCATCGACAGACTGTGCCAATTACGGTGTAGGTACCCCAAGCCTGAGTTTCTGCAAGTAGGGCAGGAAACATTCAGCCCACTGGGCCTGACTCACGACCAGACAGGGGAAAGACTGTTGGCTATAGTCCTGCATCGTTTCTAATGGAAAGCGGTTTACCCCATCTAGGGCAATCCAGGTGGCACCAGCTGCCTGGAGGATGGGCCATACCCCAGCGATATCCCAGATTTTGGGCGTTGCCTCAACGGCCCCAATCGTAATACCAGCCGCAACCGTCAGCAAGTTGTAACTCGCGACGCCTAACATCCTGACTTTGCAGGGAAAGGGATGCTCAAACGCTGGGATACTCCGGGCACAAAAGCTAAAAAACTGATTAGAGCCAGGGGCATCCAATCGCGCATGGATGGATTGATGATTCAGAAAAGCGCCATTTTCTTGGTCTGGTGCATTCCAGAATCCGTAAAATTGCTGGTTGAGCGTGGGTAAGTAGACCGCTCCAAAAACAGGCGTGCCGCGATACAGTAAGCCCAAAGAAATTGCCCATAGCGGAATACCTCGGGCAAAATTCGTGGTGCCGTCAATGGGGTCAATCACCCAGCACCAGTCTGTATTAGGCAAGATGTGCGCCTGTTCTTCGCTTAAAACACCGTGATCTGGGAAGGCGGTGGCAAGGGAGTTGCTCAATGCTTGGTCGGCCCAGCGGTCGGCCTGGGTGACCAAGCTCCCATCCTGTTTGACATCCGCTTGAACTTGGCCAAAGTCCTGGAGGAGTTGCTGTCCAACGCTCTGGGAAAGCGCTGTAGCGCTTTGGAGTATGTTTGTCCAAAATTGATTCATCTGCATCCAGAACCCTTAACCGCCTTTCATCATACGGTTAAGCTGTTCCAGTCAGCGGTGTCAGCAGCCTAAACCCCTTTACTCAAGGCTTTCAGCTGTCTGGGTCTTTTGCCTGCACGGTGTGGATTAGCGCAGCTCTAGCCCATAGAGCCAGCTGATCAAGAACGGGGTCAAAATGGTCATCAAGAGTGCTAAAGGTGAGCCGACCCGTAGAAAATCCCGAAACCGATAGCCCCCAGGGCCATAGACCATGGTGTTTGTTTGATAGCCGATCGGGGTCATAAAACTATTGGAGGCTGCGAAGGTGACTGCCAGCATAAAGGCAAAAGGGTTTAACCCGAGGGCTTTCGCTGATTCCGCTGCAATCGGTAGCATGACAATGACAGTGGCATTATTAGAGATGGTTTCGGTGAGTAATGCCGTAACGACAAAGAAAAACACTAGAATGCCAAATCCAGAAAGCCCCAAGGTGTTGCCCGTTTGTACCAAGAGGTCAGCTAACCATTCGGTGGCGCCGGAATTGCGCATTGCCGTCTCCAGCGGGAACAGGCCCGCCAGTAAGAAAATGATGTCCCAGCGCACTGCCCCATAGACCTCCCCTGGCCTGAGGCAGCCTGTGATGACCATTAAGATGACGCCGACTAAGCTGCTGACCACAATCGGTAGAATGTTGAACCCCGCACAGGCCACAACCCCTAGGCCAATCATGAGGGCGATCCAAGCTTTCTCGCGACGCTGATTATCAAGATCTCGCTGTTCTAGGACGAGCAGATCACGACTGGTTTGAAATCCCAGGAAGCTTTCTTTCGGGGCCTGAACCAGGAGCAGGTCTCCAAATCGTAAGGGTACCTGTCCCAATCGTTCGCGGACTAATTCTTCCCCGCGCCGAATGGCCAAAACCGTGGCATTGTAGCGCTGTCGGAATCGGAGATCCTTTAAGGTGGAGCCTCTGAGGGTGGCATTGGAGAGAATGAGCAGCTCACCCACTTTTTCTTCCCCGGTGCGCATTTCTTCCGTGGGGGATGTGCCGCCAAACTGCACGTCAGGCAGGATTTCAATGCCGCGCTGGTCCCGAACTTTCAGCAGATCCTCGCGTCCCCCCCGCACCAGCAAAATATCGCCTGCTGCTAGGGGCTTGTCGGCTAGGGGCTGGGCAAAATGGACGTCATCTCGAATGATTTCGAGGATGTCAGCGTCAAATTTCCGTTAATTTCGCTGGAACGGAGGGTTTGACCGACTAGAAAAGACCCTGGTGGAATCACCACTTCACTCACATAGTCCTTAATGCCATATTCGTCGCCGACAAAGCCACCCACGCTTGGCTGTCGGTGGGGCAGAAGTTTCGGGGCAATAAAGGTGAGATACAGAAGTCCTGCCAGAAAGGTCAAAAGGGTTAGCTTTGTGAACTGAAACAGACTAAAAGGGCCATACCCAAGCTGTTCGGATAAACCGCTGGCCAGAATGTTGGTTGAGGTGCCAATGACGGTTAGCATCCCCCCGAGAATGGTGGCGTAGGACAGCGGAATCAGAAGTCTGGACGGAGAAATGCGTAGCTTGCGGCACCAGTCTTCCACAATGGGTAAGAACAGAGCCACAACCGCTGTGTTCGGGATAAAGGCGGTAATGGGGGCGATGAGGGCACCCATTACAAAAATTTGTCGTGAAGGCTGTTTGCCGCCCGCGTTCTGGAGCCATTCGCTCACCTGTTGCAAGGCTCCGGTTCTCGAGATCCCGGCACTGAGAATAAACATGGCCAAAACCGTGATGGTGGCCGGGTTGCCAAAGCCCGCAATTCCCTCCTCTGGGGTGACTAGACCCAACACCATCAAGAGGCAGGTAATGCTGAGGGCCGTCATGTCGACCGGAAACCATTCGCCGATAAATAGAATGAGCGCGAGGAGCACGGCACCGAGGGAAAGAGCGATACTCATGGGGTCTCAATTCGTTTAGGGCGGTGTCCCAGTTCTTGGGGGCCATGCCTGCCGTGCGACTCGATAAGTCGGTGTAATGGGGAGGCTGGCTTTAAACCTGTTTTGTCAGTCTACAAGAACTTAAGGCTGGGGTAAGTAGTTGACGATGCGACTGAAGCCTTGTCCGGTCAGGCTGGCGCCACCCACTAAGGCGCCATCGATTTCAGGCTGGGCCATAATTTCATCAATATTGTCGGGCTTTACAGAGCCGCCATACTGTATGGAAACATCCGGGGATAAGAGCTGGGAGCGGATGAGGCCGATGACGCGATTGGCTTCGGTGGCGGCGCAGGTCTCTCCTGTGCCAATGGCCCAGATTGGCTCGTAGGCGATAATTAACCGTTGTGGATCAATGTCAACCAGGGCATGCTTTAACTGCTTGCAGATGTGGGCTTCTGTTTCGCCAGCATCCCGTTGCTGTTTCGTTTCGCCGACGCAAAGAATGGGGATGAGTCCATGCTTTTGAGCAGCTTTTAAGCGGTGGTTTACCGTTTCGTCGGTCTCTCCAAAATATTCCCGTCGTTCGCTATGGCCAACAATGACGTAGCGAATGCCTATTTCGGTCAGCATAGGGCCAGATATTTCCCCGGTATAGGCACCACAGTCTTCCCAGTGGATGTTCTGGGCGCCAACCTGTACCCGAGAACCATGCAGATTTTTAGACAGTGCCTGCAGGGTGGTAAAGGGAACGCATAGGATAATGTCCCGATCTTCAGGGGTGTTTTCTAGGGTGGGTAGAAAATCTTGCAGGAACTCCAGGGCTTCTTCCTGGGTTTTATGCATTTTCCAGTTGCCAGCGATCGCTACTTTCCGCACAGTTCGTTTCAAAATACGCCACAGTCATGAAGGATTGGCGTGCTCTGGGGAGGGGAGGTCATTCGGTGACTTGCTCACAATCCCTAAAGCAGCTCTGCTTCTCGATTTACTCAGTTTAAGGGGTCATGTGCCCTTTTGCATCTGGTTTTGTGGGGAGTTGATCGGGCAAAGGCAACCGCCAGCTGTCGATTTATCGTTCTCCAGTTTAGGGCTTTAGGGCTGTCACTGCTCTCGGGAGTCAAAAGCAGGCATCTCCATAGATTAGCGGTTGACGTTAGCAGGAATGATCATGGGTTTGAAGTGAAATACGTTGGGATCATCAGGTTGGATAGAGGCTTTGACCCAATGGGCGTCAGGTGAGCCAAAGGTTTCTAGACGCGTAAAGTTCATGAGGCGATTGTTGCGCTCATCAAACAGGGGTTTGTTGATTTGAAAGTTATGGGAATCCCCATGCACCAACACAACGGGTTTGCTGAAGGCGATCACTTCTTGGCGCAGTCGTGTGAGGAAGTCGTTGAATCCAGTGCGCTCTGGGGGGGAGAGCTCAAAGCCAGGGTTGGCCTGGATGACGACCATGACCCCTTTCATCTGCTGACGTTGGGCGATCGCGAAGGAAGACTTGAGCCAGTCTAGGTTGGCGGCATTGCGGGCTTGATATTCTTGGTCGGCGGCAGGGGTACGACCCAGATTATTGTTGCTGCCGACAATATGCAGCCCTACATAGAGAACCTGCCCATACATCCATCGGACATTTTCGCGGTAGTCGGCAAAATCGGCGCTCTCGCTTTGGCGCTCTAGGGGGAGGGTTTTCTGCCCCAGGCTGGTATGGGTTGCAAAGAAGAGCGATCGCAGTTTGGCGAGGCGCTCTAGGGGATCGCTGCCCGTACGATGGCAGTCTGTCCATTCGTTGTCACCGGGGATAAAGATAAATGGGGCACGGAACTGGTTGAATTCTCCGAGGATTTTCTGAAAATTGGCGTCGGTGCAAGGGGTTGCCCCGCCCTTGAAATCGCCATCATGAATTACAAACTCAACATTGGCTTGGTTGATTTCCTGGCGTAGCGTCTGAAACTGAAGTTCCTGACGGGCGTTATAGGGCAAGTCACCAATCAGGGCAATGTCATAGCTGACGGGTGTTTTGTTGACGGGTGTTTCCTGACCTGTGGGCAGGCGCATTTGAGCGGCTGCGAAGGTTCCGCCGCTACTGCTGATTAACCCCAGTAGCAAAAGGGGCCAAAAAACTTTGCAAGGTTGGGTCATTGTTGTTTCTTCTGTAAGATGCTCTTGCCCTCGTTGAATGGGTGGAGCATGTTTTCTGTTAGCGTGGCAGCCAGTGTCGGGCGCGATCTCCCCCCAGGCCCTGTTAAAAGAGAAAGTAGCGCTGGGCCATGGGTAAAACCGTGGCGGGTTCACAGGTGAGATGTTCACCATTCGCTCGCACCTCGTAGGTCTCGGGATCGACTTCGATGTGGGGCAGTAGGTCATTCAGCTTCATGGCCTGCTTGCTTAGGTTGCGGGTGCCAGAGACGGCTACGGCCCGCCGCTTCAGGCCCAGCTGCTGCGGAATATCCGCTTTGAGGGCTGCCTGGGAGATAAAGGTCAGGGCTGTCGCCGCGATCGCCCCGCCAAAGCTGCCAAACATGGGCTGCATATGTACAGGTTGTGGGGTTGGGATACTGGCGTTGGCATCCCCCATCTGCGCCCAGGCAATGAGGCCCCCCTTGATCACAAGCTCTGGCTTCACGCCAAATAGGGCAGGTTTCCAGAGGCACAGATCGGCAAGTTTCCCCACTTCTACAGAGCCCACATGGTCTGCAATCCCGTGGGCGATCGCTGGGTTGATGGTGTACTTAGCGACGTAGCGCTTGGCGCGGTGGTTGTCGCTACGTTCTGAGTCTTCTGGCAGGGGACCCCGCTGCACCTTCATTTTATGGGCGGTTTGCCAGGTGCGAATGATGACTTCTCCCACCCGACCCATGGCCTGGGAGTCGGAGGCAATCATGCTGAAAGCCCCTAGGTCGTGGAGAATATCTTCAGCGGCAATAGTTTCACGGCGAATTCGGGATTCGGCAAAGGCCACATCCTCGGGGATGTTGGGGTCGAGGTGGTGGCAGACCATGAGCATATCCAGGTGCTCGT